>CAYUXB010000007.1:10267-15974 GCA_964448525.1 uncultured Acidimicrobiaceae bacterium | reverse complement strand
CGGCGGCGACTTCTGGGAGGTCTACGTGACCGAACCGTCGCCCGACATGGACCCGGCCGACCTGCGCACCGAGCTCAACTGGCCGGTCGAGGAGTAGCCGGCGCCCTCCGGGGCTCTCCGGCCCGGGCGCCGAAGCTCTCGACGAAGGCGCGCTGGGCGTCGGTCTCGACCGCCATGTCGCAGTACCGGTCCCGGACCCAGGCGACCGCTTCGTCGGCGGGGGTGCCGGTGAGGACCGCGAGGCAGCCGAGTGCAGTCCCGGTCCGGCCGTGGCCGCCGAGGCAGCCGATCTCGACCGGGTCACCGGCGCGGGCGTGGTCGAGCAGGGCCAGCAACGACGACCGCAGCGCGCCGGCGTCGTCCGGCAGTCCGAAGTCGGGCCAGTCGGCGTGCGCGTGCGGCCAGGGCGGACGCCATCGCACATCGAGGTAGAGGCCGAACGCGGGGGTCACGTCCCGGCCGTACGGGTCGTCCCCGGCGAACGACACAGCCGTCACCACCGTGCCGTCCGCGAGCTCGACCGCACTGCGATGGACGTGTGGCTGTGGCGCCGGCCGTCCGGCCGCCTCCCACTCCTTCCGGATCGCGGCCACGTCGTCGGGACCGAGTGCCGACTCGCCCCGCTGCATCCGCTCGAGGACGGCCTGCCCGGCGGGCGATCGGGCCGTCACCGCCCACCCGATGGCGGCCTCGTCCTCTTGGCCGAGCTCGATGTCCACGCCCTTCATCCTTCCCGATCCTCACGGCGTAGACCGCGCCTCCCGGGGGAGTACGCGGCGCTCCGAACCTCGCCGTACCGTTGCACGCGTGCCGCGCGTCTCCTGGACCGATGTGGCCGTGGCCGCCGCCGTGGCCTTCCCGACCACGATGGACGCCTGGTGGAACTCGCCGGGCTCCCGCCAGGCCGACGCGCTCACCTACGCGATCGCGGCCGTGTCGATCGGCGCGCTGCTCGTGCGCCGGACGTGGCCGGTGCCGGTGGCGTTGGTGTGCGGCGTCGGGGTCACCACCTGGTACCTGCTCGGCCACCACGGCGAACTGCTCAACCTGCCGACGATGGTCGCGCTCTACACCGTGGCCACGCTCGGCGACCGGCGGCGGAGCGTCATCGTCGCCGCGGTGGGCGCGGCCTGGGCGGGGGCCGTGTCGCTCGCGGCGGACAGTCCCTCGGGCACACCGCTCGGCGAGGCCGCGTGGCCGGTGCTCGCGGTGCTGCTGGGCGAGGTCGTCCGCGCCCGGCGCGAGCTGCTCGCCAGCTACGCCGACCGGGCGGACCGCGCCGAGGCCGACCGCGAGGCCGAGGCCCACCGGCAGGTGCAGGACGAGCGGATGCGCATCGCCCGCGAGCTGCACGACATCGTCGCCCACACCGTTGCCGCCATGAACGTGCAGGCGGGCGTGGCCGCCGACACGATCGACTCCCACCCGGACCTGGCCCGCCGCGCCATCGGGCAGGTGCGGGCATCGGGGCGCGAAGCCATAGCGGAGCTGCACGCCACGATCGGTCTGTTGCGCGACGACCCGGCCGCCGCCGCGCCCGTGCCCGGCCTCGACGAGCTCGACCGGTTGGCGGCCCGGGCGTCGAGCCCCGAGCTCGAGGTGACGGTCGAGCGGGACGGTCTGGGCGACGCCGACCTGCCGCCGATGGTCGAGGCGGCCGCGTACCGCATCGCGCAGGAGGCGATCACCAACGTCATCCGCCACGCCGGCGCCCGACACGCCCAGGTGTCGGTCCGTCATGTCGGTGCGGGCGCCGATCGCGGTCGCCCCGGTGACCGGGGTGGCCGAGCCGAGCTGGTGGTGGAGGTGACCGACGACGGGCGGGGCCCTGCCGCCGTGGACGCCGACCCGACGGTGGGCAACGGCGCGGGTCGGGGCACGGCCGGATTCGGGCTCGCGGGCATGCGCGAGCGCGCCGCCGCCGTCGGCGGCTCCGTCACCCACGATGTCGGTCCCGAGGGCGGGTGGCGCGTGCGCGCCGTGCTCCCGGTGCCGCTCCTCGGCGACCGGGCGGCGTCGTGACCGGTGATCCGACCGACGACCGGTCCGATGGTCGAACCGGCGCCGCGACCGGTGTCCCGACCGACCCTCCGAGCCGCCGACCGACCCTCCGTGTCGTCGTCGCCGACGACCAGCCGATCGTCCGCGCCGGGTTCGCCGCGCTCCTCGGCCTCACCGACGACCTGGTCGTGGTGGGGGAGGCCGCCGACGGCGACCAGGCCGTGTCCCTCGCCCGAGCGACCCGGCCCGACGTCGTCCTCATGGACATCCGGATGCCCGTGCTCGACGGGCTGGAGGCGACCCGGCGCATCGTCGGCGACCCGCACCTCGACGGCGTGCGGGTGCTGGTCCTCACCACGTTCGAGATCGACGAGTACGTGTTCGAGGCCCTGCGGGCCGGGGCCAGCGGGTTCCTGCTCAAGGACGTCGAGCCCGACGACCTGCGCGCCGCGGTGCGGGTCGTCGCCGCCGGCCAAAGCCTGCTCGACCCGGCCGTCACCCGCCGGGTCATCGAGGAGCTGACCGCCCGCCAGGGTCCCGAGCCCGTCGAGCCCGAGCGGCTCGCCCTGCTCACCGAACGGGAGCGCGAGGTCGTGGCGCTCGTCGCCCGGGGCCTGTCCAACGAGGAGATCGGCACCGAGCTGATCATGAGCCCGCTCACCGCCAAGACCCACGTGAGTCGGGCGATGACCAAGCTCGGGCTGCGGGACCGTGCCCAGCTCGTCGTGTTCGCCTACGAGACCGGCCTCCGCCAGGCGTAGGCGCTGTCTCCCACGGGAGGATTCCCGCCCGCCGGACCGTCCGTACCGTCGGTCCAGTGATCGACGTGACCAAGCTGACGAAGCGCTACAGCGCCACGCTGGCCGTCGACGACCTGTCGTTCCGGGTGCGGCCCGGGTGCGTGACCGGGTTCCTCGGCCCCAACGGCGCCGGCAAGTCGACGACCATGCGGATGATCCTCGGCCTCGACGCGCCCACGGGCGGCCGCGCCACCGTCGGCGGCCGCCCCTACACGTCGCTGCCCGCCCCGCTGCGGGTGGTCGGCTCCCTCCTCGAGGCCGGCGCCGTGCACCCCGGCCGCAGCGCCCGCGACCACCTGCGCTGGCTGGCCGCGTCGAACGGCATTCCGGTCGCCCGGGTCGACGAGGTGCTCGACACCGTTGGCCTGGCGTCGGTCGCCCACCGCCGCACCGGCGGGTTCTCACTGGGCATGGGCCAACGCCTCGGGTTGGCCGGGGCGCTGCTGGGCGACCCCGAGGTGCTGCTGCTCGACGAGCCGGTCAACGGTCTCGATACGGAGGGCATCCGCTGGGTGCGCGACCTGCTGCGGCGCCTGGCCTCCGAGGGACGCACCGTGTTCCTGTCCAGCCACCTGATGAGCGAGATGCAGCTCACCGCCGACCACCTGATCGTCATCGGCCGAGGGCGGCTGCTCGCCGACACGCCGATGGACGCGTTCATCGCCGAGCACTCCCGTCCGGTGACCCGCGTGCGCACGCCGGACGCCGCCCGCCTCTGTCCCGCCCTGGCGCGGGTGGGCGCCACGGTCGAGCCCCACCCCGCCGGCGGCGTCGGTGCCTGGGACGTGTCCGGCCTCACCGCCGAAGCCATCGGCGCCCTGGCCGCCGGGGAGGGGGTCGCGCTGCACGAGCTGACCCCCGTGTTGTCGTCGCTGGAGGACGCGTACACGGCCATGACCGAGTCCAGCGTCGAGTTCCGAGGAGACATTGATGAGACCTGAAGCGGCCCCTGCGCCGCGACCGGCGCCGATGTGGCGACGGGCCCTGGCTGCCGAGTGGGTGAAGCTCACGTCGACGCGGTCGTTGCGCTGGACGTTCGTCGCCTTCGTGGTCCTCACGCCGGTGATGGCGGTGTTCGTGGCGCTGACGGGCAGCCTGCAGCCCGACGACACGGTCATGGGCGGCAGCCTCACCGCCGCGCCGCTTGCCCAGATCGTCGCGGCCGCCTTCGGTGCCGTGGTGATGACCGGGGAGTACAGCACCGGCACCGCTCGCCCCACGTTCGCCGCCCTGCCCCGCCGGGCCACGGTGCTCGGGGCCAAGGCGGCAGCGACGGCGGCTGCGGTCTTCTCCGGAGGCCTCGTATCGTCGGCCGCCGCCTTCGCGATCGGGTCGGTGTTGCTGGCCGGCGACGGCTACACGACGGGCGAGCCGTTCCCGGCGCTGGTGGGCGTAGCCGCGAGCTTCGCGGCTCTCGCCGTGCTGGGACTCGCGGTCGGCGCGCTGCTGCGCCACTCGGCCGGCGCGATCGCCGCGGTGGTGGGCGTCGTGCTGCTCCCGCCGCTGCTCGCGCCGATGTTCGGCGACGCCCAGCGCTGGCTCGCGGGCGCATCGCCCACGTCCGCCCTCGAGAAGATGACCCAGACCTCCGACGCGGCCCCGGACCTCGTCGGCAGCCTGGGCCCCTGGCCGTCCCTCGCCCTGGTCGCCGGGTACGCCGCGCTCGCGATGGCGGCAGTGACCGCCGCCCTCCGCCACCGGGACGTCTGATCGCAGCGTCACCCGACGCGAACCGGCCGCCCTGGGGATCCCTTCCCGAGGCGGCCGATCGTGCGCTGCAGCGATGGTCAGAGCAGCTCGAGCACCAGGGCCGAGCCCATGCCGCCGCCCGCGCACATGGCGACGCAGCCCATCGTCTGCTCGCGGCGGCGGAGCTCGTGGATCATGCTCACGACCATGCGGGCGCCGGTGGCGGCGATCGGGTGGCCGAGGCCGCAGCCGCTGCCGTTCACGTTGACGATGTCGTGGTCGATGCCGAGGGCGCGGGTCGACGCGACCGCCATCGTGCAGAACGCCTCGTTGATCTCGAACAGTTCGATGTCGCCGATCGACATGCCGGCCCGGTCGAGCGCCTTCGGGATCGCCAGGGTGGGGGCGAGGCCCGTGCGCTCGGGCTCGATGCCGACCGACGCCCACGACACGATGCGGGCCAGCGGGGCGAGCCCGTTGGCGGCCGCGTAGTCATCCGCGGTGACGACCACGGCCGCGGCCGCGTCGTTCAGGCCCGCCGAGTTGCCGGCGGTGACGACCGCCTTCTCGAGCTCGGGGTGCACCACGGGCAGCGACGCGAGCTTCTCGAGCGTCGTGTTCCCGCGCGGATGCTCGTCGCGGGCGAAGTCGCCGACCGGCACGATCTCGGCGTCGAACAGCCCCTCGTCGCGGGCGTGGGCGGCGCGGATGTGCGAGTGGTAGGCCCACTCGTCGGCGGCCTCGCGGGTCACCCCCGCGATGCGGGCGGTGTTCTCGCCGACGGTGAGGGCCATGTCGAAGGGCGGCGCTTCGGGCGTCGGCGGGTTGGCGGGCGACATCCACATCTGCGGGTTCTTCGCCGACGCGGGAACGGACTTCTGGCCGAGCACCATCGAGCTGAGGCTCTCGGTGCCGCCGGCGACGACGACGCGGTCCATGCCGGCACGGATCGAGCCGGCACCGATCTGGATGGCGGAGAGCCCCGCGGCGCAGTGGCGGTTGTCGGCCAGCCCGGGGATCGACGGGAGGCCCAGGTCGACGGCCACGTAGCGGGCGATGACGCCGCCGCCCTGCAGCGATTCGGCGAGGACGATGTCGTCGATGTCCTCTGTGGGGATCGACGAGCGGTCGATGGCCTCGCGCACGGCGATCTTGCCGAGCTCGAAGGCGTCGACGTCGACGAGCGATCCCTTGTGGGCCCGGCCGATGGGCGTGCG
>CAYUXB010000007.1:5211-10167 GCA_964448525.1 uncultured Acidimicrobiaceae bacterium | reverse complement strand
CGCAAGGGCTTCCACGAGGCGACGCTGAAGGAGGTCGCGGAGCTGGCCGAGTTCTCCGTCGGCTCCGTCTACTCGTTCTTCACCAACAAGGACGACCTGTTCCGCCAGGTCTTCGTGCGGCGGGGTCAGGAGTTCATGCCCGGCCTGCGGGAGGTCGTCCAGCCCGGCGAGGGCACGGTCACCGAGCAGCTGCACGAGCTGGTCGACTTCGAGGTCGGGTTCTTCCGGGCCCGCCCGCACTTCGGCCGTCTCTACCTCCGGTACTCGACCGCCACCACGATGTCGACCGATCGCGAGATCGATGCCGGGGTCGCCATCAACTACGACGAGGCGATCCGGCTGCAGGCCGGCCTGTTCGAGCGCGGCCAGGCCGCCGGTGAGTTCCACTCCGGCGATGCCCACGTGTTCTCCCGGCTGTTCAGCGGGCTCATCTCGTCCTACCAGGCGGTCGACCCGGCCGTGGTCGGCGCCGCCGCCGGGGATCGCGAGCGCTTCCCGCTGCCCGAGCTGCACGCGTTGATCCAGCGCACGTTCGTGATCTGAGAGGTCCGCCATGAGCACCGACGACACCCCCGCGGAGGCCGCCCTCCGCGCCCAGGTCCGCAGCTGGATGGCCGACCACGCCGCCCGGTTCGGCCCCGCCGACCGCCACGCCCGCATGATCGACACCGTCGAGGCCGCCGCCGCGGCGCGCGCCTGGCAGCGCGAGCTCGACGACGGCGGGTGGGGCGCCCCCACGTGGCCCGAGGAGGTGGGCGGGCGCGGCATGTCCGCCAACGAGGCCCGCATCCTCCGCGAGGAGCAAGCCCGCTACGCCACCCCGACCGGCCTGTTCCACGTGGCGATCCTCATGGTCGGTCCCACGTTGATGGCCCACGGCACCCCCGACCAGCAGCAGCGGTTCGTCCCCGCCATGCGCCGGGGCGACCACATCTGGTGCCAGCTGTTCTCCGAGCCCGACGCGGGCTCCGACCTGGCGAGCCTGCGCACCCGCGCCGAGCGCGACGGCGACGACTGGGTGGTCACCGGCCAGAAGGTGTGGACCAGCGGGGCGGTCGCCGCCGACTGGGCCATCCTGCTCGCCCGTACGGATCCCGGCTCCAGCCGCCACCAGGGCATCACCTACTTCCTGTGCGACATGCGCTCGCCGGGGGTCGAGGTGCGGCCGCTGGTGCAGATCAACCGGGCCGCGCACTTCAACGAGGTGCACCTCGACGAGGTTCGCATCCCCGCCGACTGCGTGGTCGGCGAGGTCGGGGACGGCTGGACCGTCGCCCGCACGACCCTCGGTGCCGAGCGCATGATGATCGGCTCGATGGACGTCGGCGACCACGTGGCCGACGTCATCCGCCACGCCAGGGCCACCGGGCGCACCGGTGATGCGCTGGTGCGCCAGGACCTGGTCGACCTGCACGTGCGGGGCACCGTCCTGCGCTACCTGGGCGACCGGGTGCTCGCGACGATGCGCGCCGGCGGCCAGGTCGGGCCCGAGGCGAGCGCCATCAAGCTCGGCCTGTCGCGCTTCATGGGCCGCCTCGGCGACGTGTCGATGCGCGTGCTCGACGGCGACGGCCTCCTCGAGGGCGGCGATCCGGCCGCCACGGGGCACGACAGCTACGGCCGGCTCCAGGACATGCTGCTCGGCCAGTGGTCGTCGCGGATCGGCGGCGGCACCGAGCAGATGCAGAGAAACCTCATCGGCGAGCGGGCCCTCGGCCTGCCCAGAGACCCGAGGCCCACATGAGCAGGTTCCCGTTTCCGCTTCCGTACGGCTGGTTCTCGGTCGGCCGGCTCGACGAGCTGCCCGACGAGCCCGTCACCTCGGTCCGCTACCAGGACACCGACCTGGTGGTGTGGCGCGACGACGCCGGCGACGACCCCGCCTACCGGGTGTTCGACGCCTACTGCCCGCACCTCGGCGCCCACCTCGGCGTCGGCGGCCGGGTCGCCGACGGCTGCCTCGTCTGCCCGTTCCACGAGTGGTCCTTCGCCGCGGACGGCACCAACGTCGCCATCCCCTACGCCGAGCGGCCCAACCGCAAGGCTCGCATCCGCTCGTACCCCACGGCGGTGCGCAATGGGCAGCTGCTCTTCTGGTTCCACCCCGACCCGGACGTCGCGCCGAGCTGGGACGTCCCCCAGGTGCTCACCGAGGAGCACGGCGAGGTCGGCCGCTACACGTGGACGGTGCGCTCCGCGTGGCAGGAGGTGGCGGAGAACTCGGTCGACATGGCGCACTTCCGATCGGTCCACGGTCTCGAGCGGGTGAGCGACATCGGGGAGGTCCTCCTCGACGGCCCCCTCCGCACGGTGAAGAGCGTCCAGCTCTTCAACTCGGCCAAGGGAACCTTCGAGGGTGCGCTGGAGACGACCAGCTACGGCCCGGGGATGGGCGTCGTGCACTTCGATCTGATGGGCCGCGTCACGATGATCTCGGCCACCACGCCGGTCGATGCCGACAGCATCGAGGTGCGGTTCACGCTCTACCACTCGGGGGATCCGATCGCCGAGAAGATCGGTACCGGCTTCGCCGCCGAGGTGTCGCGCCAGTTCGGGGAGGACATCCCCATCTGGGAGAACAAGCGCTACCAGCATTCGCCGGCGCTGGCGCCGAGCGAGCGCGCGGTCACCGAGTTCCGGCGGTGGGCGTCGCAGTTCTACGCCGAGCCGGTGGGGTGAGCCGATGACCCGGGGCGCGACGCTCGGCAGCCTGCTCGGGCGGGTCCTTCGGGCCGCCGGGGTGGAGGCCAGCTACGGAGTGCCGCTGCCCGGCGTCGACGTGGTGCCGGTGCCGTCGCCGCGGATGGCGGCACTGATGGCCGAGGCCCACCGCCGGATCCACCTCCGCCCCGCCGCGGTGCACCACGGCAACGAGGGCATGGTCATCGGGTCGTCTGCGGGCCCGGCCGGCGATCCGATCGCCGTGTCGTCCGCCGACGAGCTGCTCGCCCTGGTCGACGCCGTCCACGCGGCCGCCTGGGCCGGGCCCGACGGCTCGGGATCGGGCCTGACCATCAAGCTCTCGCTCGACCCCGACACGCCCGCGCCCGACGTCGTGCCCCCGTCACCCACGCCGATCGACCGGTGGGTCGAGCCCCACGACGAGCTGGTGGCGACCCTGGCCGCCGCCCGCAGGCCGGTCATGCTCGCGGGGCCGGGCCTCGTGTGGGCGGGTGCCGTGCCCGGGCTCCATGCCGCGGCGACCGCCGCCAACCTCGGGGTGCTCAACACCTGGGGTGCCAAGGGCGTGTTCGACTGGCGCAGCCACCACCACCTCGCCACCGTCGGGCTGCAGGCCCGGGACTTCGAGCTGGGCGGCCTCGCCGATGCCGATCTCGTCGTCGCCACCGGCCTCGATCCCGCCGAGGCGCCGGCCGACAGGTGGCGCGGCGCGGCCCCCGACGCCCCTGTGGTCGACGTCCCGCCGGGCGCGCTCGACCCGCTCGCGGCTCGCTGGTGGCGCCCCCGGGGCGACATCGCCGTTCCGCCCCTCCGGGCCGGCCTCGCCCGTGTCACCCAGGAAGGCTGGGCATCGACGGGCATCCCCCTCGCCCCCTCGCTGGTCACCCGCCACTACGGCCAGGTGTGCGGCGCCGGCGGCATCGTCGCGGCCGATCCCGGCGTCGCCGGCTACTGGGTCGCCCGCACGTTCGCCACCACCGAGCTCGGCGGCGCGCAGGTGCCCGCCGCCCCCGGTGCGCACGGGTTCGCGGTGGCCTGCGCCCTGGTCACCCGACTGCGCTCCCCGAATCGCCCCGTGCTGGCCGTTGTCGACGAGCCGATGCCTGAGATCGTCCACGACGCGCTTGACGCCGCCGGGCGGCTTGGCGTCGCCGTCCCCGTCGAGGTGTGGGGCGCCGACGGCGAGTCGTTGCCGCCCGAGCGCCACCTCACCCGCCTGCGCACCCTCGTGAACGCCGAGCGCCCCCAACCGGTCGCCCTCGAGGTCGACGGCGCGCAGCTCGCACGCATGATCGACGTCGCCGGCGACGTGGTGGCTTGGCGTCCCCTCCGGTGACTCGTGACGCTGCGAGGTCACCTGCTGCCGGTCGGACATACTGGGCGACGCATGGAGAAGCTGGCGGGCCGCTACGAGCTGGGTGACGCACTCGGGCAAGGTCGATCGACGGTGTTCCGCGCCGTCGACACCCGGCTTCGCCGCGATGTCGCGATCAAGCGTGTGCAGCTGCTCGCCGGCCAGGAGGACGCCCACCAGGTGCGCACCCGTGCCCTGCGGGAGGCCCAGGCGTCGGCGCGCCTCAACAACCCCGCCGTCGTCACCGTCTACGACGTCGTCGAGGAACAAGGCGCGATCTGGCTCGTGATGGAGCTGGTGGCCGGGCCGAGCCTCGCCCAGGTCGTGTCCGACGACGGGCCACTGCCGGCACCCAGGGCGGCCGCCATCGGCCTCGGGGTGCTCACGGCGCTCGAGGCCGCCCACCTCGTCGGCGTCGTGCATCGCGACGTCAAGCCCGCCAACGTGCTCGTCACCGAGGGCGACCGGGCCAAGCTCACCGACTTCGGCGTCGCCACCATCCGTGACGAGTCGCGGGTCACCGCCACCGGCCTCATCGTCGGCTCGCCCTCGTACATGGCACCCGAGCAGGCCACCGGAGGCGAGATCACCGCCTCGACCGACCTGTGGGCGCTCGGCGCCATGCTCTACTACTCGGCGGAGGGCACGCCGCCGTTCCACGCCGGCAGTGCCCTCGCCACCGCGTCAGCGGTCGTGCACGGCGAGCCCCGCCCCCAGCAGAACCCCGGCCCGCTGACCCCGGTGATCTCCCGTCTGCTGGTCAAGGACCCGGCGGCCCGCGCCCGCGCCGGCGAGATCCGGGCCGCGCTCACCCGCATCGCCCGCGACGACCGCCGCCGCCCACGCCTGCGTCGCGACCCGTCGGCCAGCGCCACCCAGCTCATGCCGGCGACGCCGCAGGCCTTTCAGCCTGCACCTGC
>CAYUXB010000007.1:2723-5111 GCA_964448525.1 uncultured Acidimicrobiaceae bacterium | reverse complement strand
GAACCCGCGCCTGCCCCTGTCGCCGCCCCGACGCCGCTCGAGCCGAGCAGGCCCGAGCCGGAATCCGCGCCTATTGCGGCCGCAGCCCCGGCCGCGGCAGCGGGCCTCGCCCCGGAGCCGGAGACGACGCCGATTCCCCAGACGGCGTCGGGGACCGCGCCGGTACCTACGGCGGAGACCGCCCCCGTGTCGCCGGAGCCACCGGATGCACCGGCTCGGCCGGTCCACGAGTCAAGCCCGACGGCCGGGGCCGGGCTGCCGCCAGAGCGGCGGCGGCTCGTCCTGGTCGTCGCTGCAGTCGTGGCGGCGCTCCTGGCCGCTCTCGCCATCGCGGCCCTGGGCGGCGACGATCAGTCCGGCGAGGAGGACCCTCCCGCCACCGACACGCCCGCGGCCACCGAGCCCGAGCCGTCGGACGAGACGACCGTTGCCGAGTCCACCGAGACCACCGAGACCGTGACCACCGCTGCGCCCACCACGACCACCGTGGCGCCGGGCTCGCTGCCCGAGGGCTGGGCGCCGTTCGCCGACCCGCAGGGCGCCTACACGATCGGCCTGCCACCGGGGTGGGAGGTGCGGCCCACGGGCACCCCCACCCGCATCGATCTCGTCGAGCCGACCACCGGTTCGATGCTGCGCATCGAATGGGTGTCGCCGCCGAACGGCGACCCGGCGGCCACGTGGGAGTCGTCTGCGGTGAACTTCCGGGCCAACAACGCCGGTTACGAGCAGATCCGCATCGAGCCGGTTGCCTACCGCGACTACGACGCGGCCATGTGGGAGTTCCGGCACGGGTCCGGACCTCAGATGCACACCGGCAACCTCGGCTTCGTCACCAACGGCCGGGGCTACGCCCTGATGCTGCGCACTCCCGAGGAGCAGTGGGCGGCGACCCAGCCCCTCTACGAGCAGTTCAAGCAGGCGTTCCAGCCCACCTGACCAGGGTCAGACCCCGGCGCCGACACCCGCTCCGGCCTGAACCGGGACGTTGACCCAGCCCCGCACCGTGCTCGTGTGCAGGCGCACCGCGGCGTCGTGGTCGACAGTCCACTCGGGACGACGGCGCAGCACCTCTTCGAGGGCGACCCGACCCTCCATCCGGGCGAGCGAGGCGCCCAGGCAGAAATGGATGCCGTAGCCGAGCGACACGTGCTGGTCGAAGCGGCGGCGCACGTCGAAGAGCTCGCCGTTCGGGTACTTGCGCTCGTCGCGTCCGGCCGAGCCGGTCAGCAGCAGCACCTTGGAGTCGGCCGGGATCGTCTGGCCGTGGAGCTCGACCTCGCGCTTGGTCCAGCGCCCCTGCACCGGCGACGGCGCCTCGTAGCGCAGCAGCTCCTCGACGGCGTTGGGGATGACGTCGGGGTTGGCGGCCAGGTCGGCTCGCTGGTCGGGGTGCCGGTCGAGCAGGATCGCCGCCCACCCGAGCAGCCGCGCCACGGTCTCCGTGCCGGCGCTGATGATGAGGTCGGCGAAGTCGGCGGCCTCGGGGATCGTCAGGTGGCGTTCGGTACCGTCGTCGTCGGTCAGCTCGGCGTTGACCAGGTCCGTCAGCATGTCGTCGCGCGGGTTCTTGCGCCGGTCGTCGAGCAGCTTCTCGAGGTACTCGTGCAGCTCGATCATGGCGCCGAGGGAGATGTCGTTGATCATCCCCTTCTCGTCGTCCAGGTGGAACGTCGTGTCGATCTTCTCGCGAGCCCACTCCTGGTCGCTCTCGGGGATGCCGAGCAGCGACGCGATGACGAGGGCGGGGAGGGGAGCGCCGAAGTCCTGCACGAAGTCGAAGGTCTCGTCGTCCTCCCACCGGTCGAGGAAGCCGGTGCACAGATCGCGGATGCGGCCCTCGAGATGGGTCACCCGCCGGGGCGTGAACGCCCGCGACACCAGGGCTCGCAGCCGGGTGTGGTCCGGCGGATCGAGGAAGATCATCATGCCCGTGGGCAGGGGATCCTCCTTCATCATCTCCAGCACGGTGCCGTGGCGGGAGCTGAAGGTGGCCGGGTCGCGGTGGGCGGCCTCGACGTCGGCGTACCGGCTGAGCGCGTAGAAGTCGAGGCGCTCGTTGCGGTAGACGGGCTGCTCGTCGCGCATGCGCCGCCAGATGTCGTACGGGTTGGCGTCGATCTCGGTGTCGTACGGATCCCAGTAGACGTCGGACATCGCCCCTCCCTCAGAGCCTGAACCGGCGTTCAGTTGCCAACAACCTAGCTTGAACTCGGCGCCAAGCGATCAAGCCCTACGACGCCACCGAGGCGGCGCGTGCACGCGACATCGGCGTGTCGTCGATATCGCAGGTGCCAGCACGCACGATGTGCACGGGCGTGATCCCCGCCTTGCCTGCGCCGACGATGTCGTCGTGCCAGTTGTCGCCGACGAACACCGTCTCGGCTG
>CAYUXB010000007.1:0-2623 GCA_964448525.1 uncultured Acidimicrobiaceae bacterium | reverse complement strand
TGAGCTCGACGAGCGCGGCGGGGACGTCGGCGAACACGTCGAAGTGCCGGCTGTAGCGCACGTCGTCGATGCGGTCGAGCAGGCCCGCCCTCGCCTGGGCGTCTTGGCGAGGGTGGCGTACCAGTCGAACACGACCGCGGACACAGGCATGTGCGGATCCTACGAAGGCTCGCCGTCCCCAGGTGAGGCCGCGAGGAGCACGTCTCGGCAGACCTCCATCTGGCCGCGGTGCTGGGCGAGCTCCTCGTAGATGTGGAACAGCGCGCCGCCCTGGGTGCGGGCCAGCGGCAGGGTGGCGTCGTCCGGGTCGACGACCGTGCCCCGCGGCGGGGCCGCCGGCTCGACGGTCGCCAGGTCGCCGGCAAGCCGGGCGCGGGCCTGCCGGGTGCGGGCCACCAACTCGTCGACGGGGCCGCTCGCTCGGAACTCGGCGTCGCGGTCGCGCTCGACGGTCCGACCGGCGACCACGTGCCCGGCCCAGAACTCGATCACGCCGAGGCAGTGGTGCAGCACGATGTAGGGCGAGTTGGCGCCGGGGACATCGGGCCGACTGTTGGCGAGCTCGTCGCCCAACTCGCTCACGATCGCGATCATGCCGTCGAGCGCTTCGTCGACGAACCACCGGTAGTCCTCGATCGAGATCACGTGCGGTGCTCCTCGGAGTCGGCCGTCAGCCCCAGGTGGGGTCGTGGGTGAGGCGGTCGCGGATGCGTCGGCGGAGGGTTTCGAGGTCGGCCGCGGCGTCTTCCCGTGAATGGTCGATGTGGGATGGTCGGGGGGCGCGTCGGGCTGGTGGCGGATTCTCGCGTTGGCGGTTGTGGGGGCCGCAGCGGGGTTGGCCGTTGTCGGGGCGGGTGGGGCCGCCGTCGCTGTAGCGCCAGATGTGGTCGATCTCGCATCTGTCGGCGGGGATCTCGCACCCACTGCCGGTGCAGCGGCGTTCGACGATCTCCACGGCGCGGCGGGCGGCGCCGGTGAAGCTGCGGGCCCGGCCGATGTCGAGCACCCGGGACGGGCCGTCCATGATCACCCGTTCGATGACGGCGTCATCGGCGAGCCGGGCCACCGTCGCCGAGGAGATGAGGGTGCCGTCGGCGAGTTCGCAGATGTGTTTGAAGGCGTCGTAGCCGACCAGGACGCTGAGGCGGGGTTGGGGGCGTTTGCCGTTGGCGGGCGCGGTCGCGGAACGGGTGGCCATCTCGACCAGGGCGTCGTGCCGTCGTTGGCGGGGTGTGCGGGCGAGGTGGGCTGTGGTGGTGGCGTCGCCGTGGATGGCCTTGGCGGCGGCCCAATCGGCTTGGAACAGTTCGGTCTCGAGGCGGTCGAGCTCGCCGGCGACGGTGGCGCGGGCGGTGGCGGTGAGCTCGCCTTCGAGCAGGCCGGTGCCGCGCAGGCCCTGGTGCAGGCTCACGTGGCGGTGGTCGTGGTCGGCCTTGTCGGGATCGGGGTCGTCGGGGGTGTGGAGGCGCAGCCAGTAGGCGCAGGCCTTGACGAAATCGGCCCAGCGCATCGAGCGGGCTTGACCGACCAGGAACTCCTCCGCGTCGACGAAGGCCGTGGCGGTGGCGGGCCCGTTGAGGGTGGCGAGCTTGTGGGCGTGCGCCGCGGTGATGTCCCCGGCGGCCAGCGCGGCGGCGGTCGCGGGCATGGTGCGCAGGCGGCGGGCCAGGCGCACCTGGTCGCGGGCGTCGCCGAGGGCGGTGTTGTCGGTGGTGGCCAACCAGTTCGCGGTGGAGCGGTAGCCGTCCTGTACCCAGGGGCGGCCGACCTCCACGGCGTCCACCAGGCGGGCCTCCACCGCGGCGAGGCGGGCGGTGACCCGGCGCAGCTCGACGAGCACATCCGCGGCGTCGCGGTCGTCCATGCCGGCGATGTCGAGCGCGGCCAGGTCGTCGACCGCCTGATCGACGGCCGCACCTCCCCCGTCAGCACACCCCCGAACACAAGTTCGCACGCTAGCCGCCCCGACGGCGCCCCACAAGGGAAACCGCCGCGTTCTCCGCGACGTCGGAGGCCCTCGACCACGGCGCAGGACTCGACGCTGCATGCAAAGAAGCGGCTGGCCCGTGGTGCCGCAGGAGGGTGCAGACGCCGCGAGCCGTGATCGATCACGACGAACCCGCGCCTCCAGCCTCGGACAACCGGCGGTCCGGGTCAGGAAGAGGTCAGGCCGAGCTTGACGTTCGGCGCGACCAGCTCGCCGTCGACATCCGATTCGCGGACGGCGCCGGCGTAGATGCCCTTCGCCATCAGCGACGTCTCGGCGGTGCGGCGCTGCTCGTAGATGCGCCGACGGCGGGCGTGGATCTCGCGGTCCTCCGGGTCGGCGGCCGACGCCCACTCGATCAGCTGGCAGGCGAGGCGCAGGTCGCCGCTGTCGGCGACCGCCACGGCCCGCTCGGCCAGGGCCGCCGCCCCGCCGGCGAGCGTGGCGACCTCGGCGGCCACCGAGGCCTCCGGCGCCGGCTTGAGGTGCGCCGGGTCGCCGTCCCACCAACCGCCGTACAGGCGCCACACGTTGCGCACCACGAACTCGGGCTCGTCGTAGAGCGGCCGCAGGTAGGGGAGGGCCAACACGTCGTCCGGCACCGTCACGGTGTGCAGGATCTCGTCGAGCCGGGCG
>CAYUXB010000006.1:8535-40910 GCA_964448525.1 uncultured Acidimicrobiaceae bacterium | reverse complement strand
TCATCCCCACCGTGCAGCAGCGCGGCGCCGCCATCATCGAGGCCCGCGGCCTGTCCTCGGCCGCCTCGGCCGCCAACGCGGCGATCGACCACATGCGCTCGTGGGCGCTGGGCACCCCCGAGGGCGACTGGGTGTCGATGGCCGTGCCGTCCGACGGCAGCTACGGCGTGCCCGAGGGCCTGGTCTCCGGCTTCCCGTGCACCTGCTCCGGTGGCGACTACCAGATCGTGCAGGGCCTCGAGCTCGACGAGTTCAGCCGGTCCCGCCTCGATGCCTCGGTGGCCGAACTGGCCGCCGAGCGCGACGCGGTCGCCGCGCTCGGCCTCATCTGATCCACCGCCCGGTCGCCGCCCGACCGGGCGGTCACATCGTGTGAGGTAGGTTCGCGCCCGCTGCATGGGGGCAGTGCCGAGCCCGGCGTTTCCGGCGAGCAACACCGGGGGGAAGGGGTGCGCGCATCGTGAGATGGCCGAAGAACGAGGTGTTGCTCGCCTTGGAGCTCGTGGCGGTGACGAGCTTCGCCATCAGCCGACCGATCCTCTCCTCCTTCGGCGAGCTTCCGGCGCTGTTCGTCAGCCGCGACGCCTACCAGTTCGACGTCGTCGTCTTCGCTCTGGCGGTCACGGTGCTGCCTCTGGTGGTGGTCGTGGCGATCGGTGCCTCGAGCCGTCTCGCCGGTGAGCGCACGCGCCGCGCCACCCACGTCGGCCTTGTGGCCCTCCTCGCGGGGCTCGGGGTGTGGCGCACCGTCCACGACCCGACCGGCGGACGCACGTGGTCGCTGCCGGCGCTCGCGATCGCCGTCGCCGCGGGAGCGATCGTCGCGCTGCTGCGATCGCTGGACCGCAGCCACCGGATGACGGCCAGCTTCCTGCGCTTCGCCAGCATCGGAGCGGTCGTGTTCGTCGTCCAGTTCCTGTGGCTGTCGCCCGTCGGGAGCCAGCTGGTCCGGCCCGCGGAGGCCACCGACGAGCAGGCGATCGCCGACGCGATCGCCGATCTCGGCGACGACGCGCCGCCGGTGATCGTCCTGGTGCTCGACGAGTTGCCGACCATGTCGCTCCTCGACGGAACCGGCGCCATCGATCGCGAGCTGTTCCCGCACCTCGCCGCGCTCGCCGACGACGCGACCTGGTATCGCAACCACACGACCGTCTCGGGCAGCACGTTCGACGCGGTGCCGGCGTTGGCCACCGGCCGTCTCCCCGCCGGCGAGGCCACGGCGGACAGGCAAGCGAACCTCATCAGCCTGCTGAGCTCCCACTACGACGTGTCGGTGCACGAGGTGGTGACCCGGCTGTGCCCGGACGACCTGTGCCCGCGCCCCTCTGATCCCGCCGTCAGCAGGCTCTTGGGGGACGCCGCCCGCTGGTGGCGCTTCGGCATCACGGTCGACGCGATCAACGCGCTGGTTCCCACCTTGCCCGGCGCCACGGGGTCCGACCGCTACGAGCGCGCCCGGGACCTCCTCGACTCGATCGACGTCGTGGGGGAGCGGCCGACGTTCACGTTCGTGCACCTGGTACTGCCCCACGGACCGTGGCAGTTCACGAACGACGGCGAGCCGTACGCGCCCTCCCCGACGGCGAAGGGCGTGTTCGGGTTCAGCTGGACCGACAGTGGGCTCGACGTGGGTCGCCAGCGGCACCTCCTGCAGGTGCAGGCCACCGACGCACTCGTCGGTCGGTTCGTCGACCGCTTGCGCGACGAGGGCGTCTACGACGATGCATTGCTGGTCGTGACCGGTGACCACGGCGTCTCGTTCGCGCCCCGCACCCCGACGCGCGAGATGGTCGGCGGCAACGAGGAGCACATCCTGTGGACGCCCCTGTTCCTCAAGCCTCCCGGTCAGACCAGCGGGGCGGTCGACGACAGCAACGTGCTGACCATCGACGTGGCACCGACGATCGCCGACGAGCTGGGCATCGATCTGCCCTGGAGCGTCGACGGCCTGGCGGTGGGGACGGCCGCCGCCGAGCGACCGCAGCACCGGAAGCCCTACGCCTCGACGTACGTGCCCGAGGGCGCGACCGAACCGGCGGACCCCGTCGACGGCGCCCCCTACGTCGAGATCGACACCGAGGAGATGTTCTCCCACGTGCTGGCCGACGACCCCGTCCGGGCCACCGGTCCCGACGCCGTCTGGCGGCTCACCGACCACGGGTCGATCGTCGGCGAGCAGGTCGATGCCTACACGGCGGCCGAGCCGGTGGACGGCACGGTGACCGTCACGTGGCCGACCGGCTTCGACGGGATCGACATGGCCGAACCCCTGCCCCTCCAGGTCGTGGCCGGCACCGACCTGCCCGCGGGCACGGTGGTGGCCTTCGCGCTCGACGGGGTCATCGCGACGGTGGGCGAGGTGCAGGACCATCGCGAGGGCGACGGGCTCCTCCTCCAGGGCATGTTGGTGCCCTGGGCCTTCCACGACGGCGACCACGAGCTCGAGGCGTTCGTCGTGACCGGAGACACCGGAGCCCCGACCCTCGCTGCCGTCGACGTCGCGGTCTGACGCAGGGTCCCGGACGTCCCGCCGGCGCGGTCGGGCTCGGGCGTGCTACTTGAGGAACTTGCTGGTGGTGTTGTCGGCGAGCACCTTGCCGTCGGTCTGGCACGTCGGGCAGTAGTTGACCGTGTAGCTGCGGTACTCGACAGCACGAACGTCGTCGCCGCAGACGGGGCACGCCTCGCCGGTGCGGTGGTGCACGGCGCCCGGCCGTTCCTTCGACGACGACATGTCGGCCCGGGTGCGCTCGTAGGCGAGCGACTCGTCGATGCACGCCCGCATCGCGGCGTGCAGGCGGTCGACGGCGTCGTCGTCGAACTTCCCCGTGTTGGCGAAGGGCGAGATGCGGGCCCGGTGACAGATCTCGTTCGCCAACCGGCGCCCCAGCCCGGACAGCACGCGCTGGTCGCGCAGCCAGCCGTGCAGACGCATCGGGTGCTCCGCCAGGAGCCGGGCCAGCGCGGCGCGGTCGAGGCTGTCGGCCTCCGGCCCGAGGTGGGCGAGCGGCTCCTGGGCGTCGATGTCGCCCTCGAGGACCCAGACGCCGGCCTTGCGTTCGGTGCCCGCCTCGGTGAGCAGCAGCGCCCGTCCGTCGGCGAACACCCAGCGGGCCTGGCCGCCCCGGGGCTTGGCCGCCTGCTTGTCGTCCGGTTTGAGGCGTCCGCCCTGCATCAGGTGGACGACGAAGGTGATCGGCTCGAACTGCAGCAGGAGGTTCTTGCCCCGCCGGCCCACGGCGAGGAGGGCATGGCCGGCCGCGGCCTCGGGGGCGGGGACGGCGGTCTTCAACGCGGTGAACGCGAGGGGTCGGAACCTGTCGAGGACGGCCCCGGCGAAGTCGTCGGTCAACCGTTCGGCGTGGGCCTGCACCTCAGGCATCTCGGGCACGGTGGCCTCCCTTTTCGTGGCGCTGCGTCTCCTGGCGCGCTCGGTGGCGGGGCTACGGGTAGGTCGTGCGGGCGCGCACGGGCGCGAGGACGTCGTCGACGGTGGCGACGGCGCGCTGGTGGGCGATGAGCAGCGACAGGTCGCCGCCGACCCGCAACCGCCCCTCGACGAACGCTCGCTGAGCGGCGAGCTCCCCGCCGGCGATGGCGACGGCGGTCGCCCGGTCGGTGGTGATGCGCACGTCCGCCTCGTCCGCCGGGCCGGCGGTGAAGGCGAGGCGCCCGTCGGTGATCGTGACGTGCCACGAGGTGGGGCCGTCGGGGCCGTCCACGACGGTCTGCTCGATCGTCAGCGTGACGCCCGCCAGCGCGGGTCGGGGCGAGTCGTCGGCGGCGACGGCCCGGCTCGCCTCGTCCATCCACTCGGGGCTCAGGTACCGCACCGGGGCAACCTACCGCCGGAGCGTGCCATGCTCGGCGAGTGACCCCCGGAACCGCCAGCCCGCCGCACGGCATGTCCGCCGCCGACGAGCGTCCCCATCCGCGGGGCGACGAGGAGTGGTGGAACGAGTCGTGGTACTTCGACTTCGCCACCACCGACGGCTCGCTCGGCGGCTACGTGCGCCTCGGCCTGTACCCCAACAGGGGCGAGGCCTGGTACTGGGCCTGCCTCGTGGGGGAGAACCGTCCGCTGGTCGTCGTGGTCGATCACGACGTCTCGCCGCCGCGGCCGGGGTCGCTCGAGGTGCGGGCCGAGGGTCTCTGGGCCGACCACACCGTCGAGGCGCCGTTCGATCACATGACCCTCGGCTGCGAGGCGTTCGCCCTCGGCGTCGACGACCCCGCCGAGATGTACGTCGGGCGCGGCGCCCGCGGCGACCGGCTGCCCTTCGGCTTCGACCTCGAGTGGGACACCGACGGCGAGGCGTACGCCTACCCGCCGGGCACCACCCGGTACGAGGTGCCGTGCCGGGTGCACGGCGAGGTCCTGGTCGGCGACGAGGTGATCGCGCTCGACGCCATCGGCCAGCGTGATCACTCCTGGGGTGTGCGCGACTGGTGGACGCTCGGGTGGACCTGGACGGCCGGCTGGCTGGAGGACGACACCCGCTTCCACGGCACGGCGGTGCGGCTCGGTGCGGACACGGTGCCGTACCACCCGGGCTACGTGCAGGCGCCGGGTGGTCCGCTGGCGGGCGTCCAGCACACCGCCTCGCGCCCGACCCTCGGCGATCACGGCCTGCCGACGGCGGACGTGGTCGAGATCGGCGACATGCGGCTCGAGGTCGAGCCGGTCGCGTTCGCCCCCGTCCTGCTGGAGGACGGCGCGGGCCGGGTGGCGCGCTTCCCCCGGGCGCTGTGCCGCTTTCGGGACGTGGACGGCGGCCGCGGGGGCGTGGGGTGGACGGAGTGGAACCAGCCTCACGCCGATCCGGGGTGAGGTGTGCCGTGGGGCTACCCTCGCGGTTTCGCTTCGTGCACCAGCAGGACAAGGGGACGGCTGGCACATGCTTTCAGACCTGACCGATTGGGTCATCGACGTCATCGACGCGCTCGGCTATCTGGGCGTGGCGTTGCTCGTCGCGCTGGAGAACGTCTTTCCGCCGATCCCGTCCGAGATCGTGCTGCCGTTCGCCGGTGTCGTGGCCCGCCGCGGTGGGGCGACGCTGCCCGGCATGATCGTCGCCGCGACGATCGGCTCGGTGGTCGGCGCACTGGTGCTCTACGGCATCGCCGCGTGGATCGGCCCCGAACGGCTCCACAACTTCATCGTCCGGTACGGCAAGTGGTTCCGCATCACGAACGACGACATCGAGCGCGCCGAGCGATGGTTCGACCGGCGAGCGATCGTGGCGGTGCTCATCGGCCGGTGCGTGCCGCTGATCCGCTCGCTGGTGTCGGTCCCGGCCGGCTTTCGGCGCATGCCGCTCGTGCCGTTCCTCGTCTACACCGTGATCGGCAGCCTGGTGTGGAACACCGGGCTCATCACCGCCGGATACGTGCTCGGCGAGGAAGACCGCTGGAAGACCATCGAGGACGTGATGGGGTACGTCCAGTACGTGGTCGTGGCGGCCATCCTCGGCGCGATCCTGTGGTTCGTGTGGACGCGCTTCGTCTCCCCGAGCGGCCGGGAGGAAGCTCGGCGCCGACTCGCCGCGGCGGAGGCCACCACCGCCTCGTCGGAGGCGACCACCGCCCCGCCGGCGTCGACCGAGCACACCGACGTCCAGAGCTGACGTCCGAAACGCCCGGGACCTCGCACTGCGACGGTGCCATGGGGTGATTTGCTATGCCATCCGTCATGTCGCGAAGAGTGATCGCCCAGCGTGCGGGTGGTTGTCGTGCCGCGCATCTCCCGGGTGCCGTTGCAATCTGTACGCCGGGACGACAGAATGCCTCGCAACCCCTTCGGAGATGCGTGGCGGCAGCGCCGAACGGGACTGGACCGGTGCTTTCCCTGTGAAGGCACCACAAGGTGGGCGGTTATCTGAGAATGATCACATGGCGGGCAACTAGGGTTCCGACGCGCTCGCGAGCGAGTGCGTCGGCGAGAACTGCGTGCGGGCGCGCAACGTTGGGGATTCGGAGATGACGGGGACCAACCGACGGAGGGTCATCAGCCGCCTCCGCAGCGATCTTCCCCTCGCGCTGGTCGACATCATGCTGGTGGCGGGGTCCTTCCTCGTGCTGCTGGCGGTGCGGTTCGACGGCAACATCCCCTCGCAGTACCAGTCGCGGCTCTTCGCCTTCCTCCCCGTGATCATCCTGGTGCACCTGGGCTCGAACCTGGCGTGGGGCCTCTACGGGCAGATCTGGAAGCACGCCAGCGTGGCCGAGGCCCGGCGCATCGTCTTCGCCGGTGCCACCGCGGGCGCGCTCATCTTCCTCGTCAACCCGACCCGCGCCTTCCCGGTGCCGCGCTCCGTCGCCCTGATCGGTGCCTTCGTCGCCACGATGGTGATGGGCGCGGCCCGCTTCCAGGGCCGTCTGCGCCGGCGTTCCAGCTCGGCCACGCCGGACACGGCATCGGCCACCCGCGTCGCCATCGTCGGCGCCGGCGACGCGGGAGCGACGATCGTACGCGAGATGCGCCGCCAGACCGAGACCGACCGAGTGCCGGTGGCCATCGTCGACGACGACCCGCGCAAGCAGGGCCGCTCGATGCTCGGCGTGCCGGTCGTCGGCGACATCGCCAACCTGCCCGAGGTCGTGCAGTACTTCAAGGCCGACGAGGTGCTCGTCGCCATCCCGAGCGCGGATCAGCAGCTGATCAACGAGATCATGGACGGCGCCGAGCTGGCAGGTGTGCCGCTCAAGGTGCTGCCCCCGGTCGGCGACCTGCTCAACGACCGTCCGTCGGTGCGCGACGCCCGTGACATCAACATCGAGGACCTCCTCGGTCGCGCCCAGGTCGCCACCGACATCGAGGAGATCCGTGCGGTCGTCGCCGGCGCCACGGTGCTCATCACCGGTGCCGGCGGGTCGATCGGCTCCGAGATCGCCAAGCAGGTCGCTGATCTCGGCCCCGGGCGGCTGGTGCTGCTCGACCACGACGAGACCCACCTGCACGACGTCAACGGCCAGCTGCGCTCGCCGGCCGAGCTCGACCTCACCGACATCCGCGACCGGGGACGCATCGCGCACCTCATGCGCGAGCTGCGGCCCGACGTCGTGTTCCACGCGGCGGCGCACAAGCACGTGCCGCTCCTCGAGGCCCAACCGACCGAGGCCGTGCGCACCAACGCGCTCGGCACGTTCAACGTGGCGGCCGCGGCGGCCGAGGCCGGCGTCGACCGCCTGGTGTTCATCTCGTCCGACAAGGCGGTCCGGCCCTCCAACGCGCTCGGCTACTCGAAGTGGCTCGGCGAGCAGTACGTGCTCCTGCTGGCACCCGCCGGCTCGCGCTGGTGCTCGGTGCGCTTCGGCAACGTGCTCGGCAGCCGCGGCAGCGTGATCCCGACGTTCGCCCGGCAGATCTCCGAGGGCGGCCCCGTCACGGTGACCGACCCGCGGATGACGCGGTTCTTCATGAGCGTGCGCGAGTCCGTGCAGCTGGTGCTCCAGGCGTCGGTGCTGTCGGACGGCGGCGAGATCTTCATGCTCGACATGGGCGAGGCGGTCAGCATCCTCGAGCTCGCCGAGCGCATGGTGCGCCTGTCCGGGCACCAGGTCGGCACCGAGATCCCGATCCGCTTCTCCGGCATGCGCCCGGGGGAGAAGCTCGCGGAAGACCTGCAGAACCCCGAGGAGCAGGCCAACCCCACCCGGCATCCGTCCATCGTGCGATTGACGGCGACCCGCATCGACGCGGACGAGCTCGCGTCGAGCACCCGCGAGATGGAGCACCTCGTCTCGGAGCGGCTCGACGAGGATGCCGCCCAGTTGATGGTTACGCTCGCCAGGTCACCCGCCACGCCCGTGGCCCCCGCTGTCGACGTGCGCAACCGCGCATTCGTCGTCCACGACCTTGCCGAGGTGCATGGGAGGGAAGCATGGAGCCCGTCGACTACCTGAAGGTCCTCCAGCGCCACTGGAAGGTCACCGCGGCGTTGGTCGTGCTGGCTCTCGCCCTCATCTACCTCGTCGCGCCCGCGAAGGCGAACGAGGTCTACGGCGCCGAGCACACGCTGCTGCGTGAGCGCGCCTCGTCCGACGAGGATGCCGGATCCGGCGCCGACAACGCCAGCGTGGTCAGCCTGTGGGCCTCCAAGGGCGAGGTGCCGGCCCGCGTCGCGGAGATCCTCAACTACGACGGCCCGATCGACGAGCTGATCGAGTCGATCACGGTGATGGCCGACCCCGAGGTCAACACCGTCGAGATCACCGCCACCGCGAGTTCGCCCGACGAGGCCGTGGTCCTCGTCAACACCTTCGCCGAGCAGCTGCTCGCCTTCATCGACGAGGGCATCGAGGCGGAACAGGCGGCGAACCTCGAGGAGGCCAACGAGCTGCGGGCACGCATCGCCGAGCGGGCGCCGGTGATCACCGCCGGGGGCGCCGATGCGGTGACCGCCCAGTCGGACGTCGACACGATGACCGCCCGCATCGCCACCCTCGAGGACACCGGCGCCACGACCAAGTGGGTGACCCTCCAGGCGGCCACCGCCGGCACCCTGCAGGACGACTTCGTCTCCGGCGCCACGACCGGCCAGCGCATGCTGCTCGCCGGCATCGTCGCAGCCCTCCTCGGCTTCGGCGTCGCCATCATGCTCGACCGCTCCGACTCGCGGCTGCACACGAAGGAGCAGGCCGAGCGCCAGTTCGGCCTTCCCGTGCTGGCCGAGGTGCCGCTGCTGCCGATGCGCCTCCGCCACCGTGCCGCGGTCTACGGCTACCAGAACGACTCGCGACTCGCCGAGGCCTACCGCTCGCTGCGCACCGCCCTGTTGCTGTTCCGCGATCGCCTGCCCCTCGAGGTCGAGGCGGCCGAGCTGTCCGGCCGCCTGCAGGCGGGTCGGAGCGGTGCGCAGGCCGCCACCGCTCGTCAGGTCATCCTGGTCACCTCGCCCGAGGCCGGCGACGGCAAGAGCTCGACGTCCGCCAACCTGGCCATGGCCTACGCCGAGGCCGGTCAGTCCGTGCTGCTCGTGCAGTGGGACCTGTGGCGCCCCGTGCCCGCCCGGGTGTTCGAGGCAGAGGACGCCCCCGGCGTCAGCGAGTTCCTCGAGGCGGGCAACGCCTCGCTGGTGCGCTTCGTCCAGTCGACCTCCGTGCCGGGCCTCCACCTGGTGCCGGCCGGCAAGCTCGGCCACCAGCCCGGCGCCCAGCTCGACGCCGAGCTGCGCCTGCTGGAGGAGGCCCGCAGCCTCGCGGACGTCGTCATCATCGACACCGCGCCGCTGCTGGCCGCCAGCGTCACCCGCGAGCTGGTCACCATGGCCGATGTCGTCGTGCTCACCAGCCGCGCCGGCCGCACCACCAGCCCGGCCGCGGAGCGCACCGCCGAGCTGTTGGAGCGCCTCGGGGCTCCCACGTTGGGCGTCGTCCTCGTCGGGCTGCCCACGGGCATGTTCAGCGACTACTACGGCAACCCGCCGTCGCGCGCTGACCGCCTGCGCAACTCGGTGCTCGGCCGCAGCGAGCCCCGCCGGGAACCGCGCTACTCGCGGGGCAACGGCTTCGGTGACGCCGACGACCTGTACGGGGCACCCCCGCGGTCGTCCGAGCGGTCGCCGGGCGGGGGCATGCACCACCGCGGGCCAGAATCGTGACCACGACGCCCGCCACCGAGGCCGGACGGTGGGCGCGTTGCGAGGACGTTCTCGTGTACGACACGAGCGCCGGCGCGACCGTGGCACCCGCCGGAGGCGGGGCGGCCGTGGCGCTCTCGGGCGCCGAGGGCGTGCTGTGGCAGGCGACGGCCGAGCCGGTGACGGTCGACACGCTGGCGTCGCTCGTGGGCGCCGAGGTGGCGCAGGCGGGTCTCGCGGCTCTGGCCGGGCTCGGCCTCCTGCGAGAGGTGACCTGATGCCCGCATCCGCGCGGCTCACCGCGGTCGCCGCCCACGGCCTCGCCGGGAGCCGCACCGATCTTCCCTCGGCCGCCCTGAGCGAGCCCGAGTGGCTCGATCTCGTCCAGGGGTGCATCGCCGCCGATCTCACCGGGTTCCTGGCTGCGGCCGTCGCGACCGGGCACATGCCTGTCACGGCCGGGCAGGCCGAGGAGCTCGCGGTGATCGAGGCCGAGCGTGCCGGTCTGTGCGTGCTGGTCGAGCGGCGCGCCGTCACGATGGCGGGGATGCTCGCCGCGGCCGGCATCGAGCATCGGGTCATGGACGGCCCGGCCCGCCGACTCGCGTACGGCCCTTCCGCCCGTCGCCACTTCGGCGAGGTGCAGGTGCTCGTCTCCCCCCGCCGGTTCGACGCCGCCCGGGCGCTGCGCGGCCCGCTTCCCTCCGCGGTCGGCGCTCGCCCGGTCCAGCGCCACGAGCGGCTGGTCATCCGGTCCGACGTCCCCGGCCTCGAACCGGTCGCCGGCGACGCCCGCGACGCGCGCCAGGCCCGTGCGGCCGAGGCCGCCGCCGCGCCGGCCGAGGTCGACGCGCTCGACCTCCTCGGTGCCGCGACGGTGCTCGAGCTCGGCGGGACGCAGGTGTCGGTGCTCACACTCGAACAGCAGCTTCTCGTCGCCTCGCTCGAGCTGACAGCACAGCCGGCACCGTCGCTCGCTCTGGTCCGTGACGTCGCGGAGATCGCGCTGTGCGCCGATCTCGACAGCACCGCGGCGCGGCGCCTGGCCGAAGCGACCGGTGTCGCCGCCGCCCTCGGCGGGGCCGTCGGCACCGCGTGGGACCGCTTCGATCTCGCCGACAAGACCGAGCTCTCGGTGTGGGCGCTGCGGCGCAGCGGTTCGCGGCACCGGCCGTCCCCGCGCCGTGCCGCGCCGCCGCTCGCCCGTGCCGGGCTCGCCCAGCGGGTTCTCGGCCGCCGGCAACCCGCTCCCGCCGGCGGTGTCGGCGCTCCCACCCTGTCCACCACCACCACCACGGCCTCGCCGAGCGGGCCCGTCAGGTCCGTCCGGTCGACCAGGAGATCGCCATGACACGCCCTGCCCTGCTGGGCGGGCAGCCGGCCTTCGCCGACGGGCTGCCCTTCTTCCGTCCTGCCACACCGTCGCTCGACCGGGTGACGGCGCGGCTCGCCTCCTCCTACGACCGGGGCGTCCTCACCAACGGTCCCCTCGTGCGCGAGTTCGAGACCGCTGCTGCCGAGCGCCTCGGGGTTCCGCACGTGGTCGCCGTCGCCTCGTGCACGTCCGGGCTCATGCTGGTGCTGCAGGCCCTGTCCCGTCCGGGCACGGCGGTGGTGATGCCGAGCTTCACGTTCTCGGCCACCGCGCACGCCGCCCGGTGGGCGGGTGCCGTGCCCCGGTTCGCCGAGTGCGACGTGACGACCTGCCAGCTCGACGTGGCCGACGCCGCCACCCGCCTCGAGGGTGCATCGGTGCTGGTGGGCACGCACGTGTTCGGGTCGCCCTGCACGCCGGAGGCCGTCGAGGAGCTGGCCGCCGGCGCCGGCATCCCGGTCCTGTTCGACGCCGCCCACGGCTTCGGGTCGACGCGGGGCGGACGTCCGCTCGGCACCTTCGGCGACGCCGAGGTCTTCAGCCTGAGCCCGACCAAGCCGATGACCTCGGGCGAGGGTGGCCTGGTCGCCATCCGCGACGACGAGCTGGCCGCCCGCGTGCGCCTCGGCGTCGACTACGGCAACCCCGGCGACTACGACACCCTGTTCGCCGGCCTCAACGCCCGCATGTCCGAGCTGCACGCCGCGGTGGGGCTGGAGTCGCTCGTCGACCTCGACGACCACCTGGCGACCCGACGAGATCTCGCGGACCGGTACCGGGCGGCGCTGGCCGACGTGCCGGGCATCACGCCCCAGCACGTCGACGCGGGCGACGAGTCGACGTACAAGGACTTCACGGTGATCGTCGACGAGGCCGCGTTCGGGCTCGACCGCGACACCGTGGCCGCCGCGCTCAAGGCCGAAGGTGCCGACACCCGGCCGTACTTCTACCCGCCGGTGCACCGCCAGCAGGCCTACGTGGACCTGGGCACGCCCGAGCTGCCCGCCACCGACTGGGTGGCCGACCGGGTCATCAGCCTGCCACTCTGGCGCGACATGCCCACGTCAGCGGTCGCCACCATCGCCGAGGCCCTGGCCCGGCTCCACGGCCACGCCGACGAGGTCGCGGCCACGCGCAGCTCCGGCGAGGAGGTCGGCGCATGCGCGTCCTCGTGACCGGCGGGGCCGGCTTCATCGGCTCGCACCTGGCGGACGCCCTGATCGCGCGCGGCGACGACGTCGTCGTGCTCGACAACCTGTCGACCGGCCGCCTCGACAACGTGCCGCCGTCCGCCGAGCTCATCGAGGGCGACATCGCGGACGAGGCCACCGTCGCCACGGCGGTCGCCGGCTGCGAGGTCGTCTACCACCAGGCCGCGCTGGGCTCGGTCGCCCGCTCGGTCGAGCAGCCGTTGCTCAGCGACGACGCCAACATCCACGGCACGCTGGCGGTGCTCCAGGGCGCCCACCTCGCCGGGGCGCGGCGCGTCGTCATGGCCTCCTCGTCGTCGGTCTACGGCGGCGCGAAGCAGGTGCCGACCCCCGAGTCGGTGCCGCTCATCCCCCGGTCGCCCTACGCGGTGACCAAGCTCACGGGCGAGCACTACGCCCGGGTGTTCCACGAGCTGCACGGCCTCGAGACCGTCTGCCTGCGGTACTTCAACGTGTTCGGGCCTCGGCAGCGGCCCGACAGCCAGTACGCGGCGGTCATCCCGCTGTTCATCGACGCGCTGTTGTCGGGCCGCCGGCCGTCCGTCCACGGCGACGGCGGCCAGAGCCGAGACTTCACCTTCGTGGCCGACGCCGTGCAGGCCAACCTCAAGGCGGGGTCGGCGCCGGCCGACCGGTGCGCAGGGCGGGCGTTCAACATCGCCCGCGGGGCGCCGTCCTCCCTGCTCGACCTGCTCGGCATCCTCGCGGCCGAGGTCGGTGTCACCGTGACGCCGGAGCACACCGATCCTCGTCCCGGCGACATCCGCCATTCGCACGCCGACATCACCGCTGCCCGGCGCGACCTCGGCTACGACCCTGCCGTCTCCTTCGAGGACGGCCTGGGGCGCACGCTCGACTGGTTCCGCTCCCGGCTCTCGGTCGGTGCGGGGGGTGGCGGCGAGCAGGGCACCGACCAGGAGACCGCGCGATGACCGACGCCCCGTCCTCCCCGTCCTTCCCGGCCGCCGACGCCACCGCAGTCACCTCCGGGGAGCGGGGCGGTCCGGACGACCTGGCGGCCAGCCTGCTGGCGCGCATCCACGACCGCACGGCCCGGGTCCTCATCGTCGGCCAGGGCTACGTGGGCCTGCCCGTGTCGATGCGGGCGGTCGAGGTCGGGTTCCCCGTCGTCGGCCTCGAAGCGTCGCCCGAGCGGGCCGCGGCCCTGGCGGACGGCAGCTCGTACGTGGCCGACGTGCCGGACGACCAGCTCCAGCGAGCACTCGACGCCGGTTACCGGGCCGTCGACGACCCGGCCGAGACAGGCCCGTTCGACGTCGCGATCATCACCGTGCCGACGCCGTTGCGCGACGGCGCCCCCGACCTGACCTACGTCGAGGACGCGGCGGCCACCCTGGCCCGACGGCTGCGGGCGGGTGCGCTGGTCGTGCTCGAGTCGACGACCTACCCGGGCACGACCGACGAGCTGATGCGGCCGATCCTCGAGCAGTCGGGCCTCAAGGGCGGCGAGGAGTTCTTCGTCGGCTACTCGCCGGAGCGCATCGATCCCGGCAACGCCCGCTGGGGGTTCGTCAACACCCCCAAGGTCGTGTCCGGCATCGACGACGCTTCACGGCGGTGCGTCGAGGCGTTCTACGGCGCGCTGGTCGACAAGGTCGTGCCGGTGGGCTCGACCGCGGAGGCCGAGCTGGTCAAGCTGCTCGAGAACACCTTCCGCCACGTCAACATCGCCCTCGTCAACGAGCTGGCGATGTTCGCCGACTCGCTCGGCATCGACATCTGGGGAGCGATCGACGCGGCCAGCTCCAAGCCGTTCGGGTACATGCGCTTCACGCCGGGGCCGGGTGTGGGCGGGCATTGTCTGCCGATCGACCCGTCGTACCTGTCGTGGCGGGTCAAGCGGCGGCTCGGCCAGACGTTCCGCTTCGTCGAGTTGGCCAACGACGTCAACGAGCACATGCCCGATTACGTGGTCACGCGGGCGATGGCGCTGCTCAACCGGCAGCAGCGAGCGCTCAACGGCAGCCGGGTGCTCGTGTTGGGGCTCAGCTACAAGGCGGGGACGTCCGACTGGCGCGAGTCCCCGTCGATCGCCGTGGTCGAGCGCCTGCTCGCCATGGGGGCCGACGTGCGGGCGTGCGAGCCGTACCTGCCGGAGGCCGGCGGTCCGGCGCTGCCCGCCCCCGTGGTCGAGTGCACGAACGAAGAGGTGGCGGCGGCCGATCTGGTCGTGCTGCTCGTCGACCACCCGGACTTCCCGCTCGACGATCTCGCCCGGCACGCCCGCCTGCTGCTCGACACCAAGGGCGTCATGCGCCCCCGCGAGTTCTCCGGCGAAACGTTGTAGCCACGGCCGGTGATCGTCGATCGCCCGCGGTCGGCATACTGGCACTGACGGCCAGCCGGGGTCAGAGCAACGAGCCTTGCGACGATGACGGCATAAGTAAAGGATAGCCTCGCTTCCTTCACTAGCATGCATGCGTGCGTAAGGATCACTCCCCAGTCGAGCCGTGGCCGACGGTCGTCTTCGAGCAACGGGACTGGGACCTCGACCCCCAGTCGCCGGTGCCGATGCGCGAACGGGTCCACCACCTCGGCTCCTACGAGTCGGCAGTCGTGCCACCGATCGCGGATCTCGGCCTGTCGGCGATCCCCGACGAGGTGATCACCCTCGCCGCTGAGGCCTCCACGGAGATCGCTCGCTACGACGCCGACACCGTCCACGTGGCGCCCTTCGAGGCCCTGCTGTTGCGGTCCGAATCGGCTGCCTCGTCGCAGATCGAGCAGCTGACCGCCTCCGCGAAGGCGGTCGCGCTCGCCGAGCTCGGCGACACGTCTCGCCGCAACGCGATGGCGATCGTCGCCAACACGCGGGCGATGCGATCCGCCATCGAGCTGGCCGAGCGGCTCGACGAACAGGCGATCCTCGACATGCACACAGCGCTCATGGAGCACAGCCATCCGCAGTGGACCGGTCGCTGGCGGAGCCAACAAGTGTGGATCGGCGGCGGAGCCTACGGGCCACACCGTGCGACGTTCGTCCCCCCGCACCACGAGCGCGTACCGGATGCCATGGAGGACCTGGTGGCATTCATGGCGCGAACCGACCTCGCCCCGCTCGTCCAGGCGGCCATCGCCCACGCCCAGTTCGAGACGATCCACCCGTTCCCCGACGGCAACGGGCGCACGGGTCGAGCGCTCGTCCACAGCATCCTGCGCAACAAGGGCCTCACCCGGACGGTCACGGTGCCGGTCTCCGGGGGGTTGCTGCTCGACACGGGCGCCTACTTCGAGGCGCTCGGCCGCTACCGGCACGGCGACCCGGGCGTCATCGTCGAGCTCATGGCCACCGCGTCGTTCGCCGCCATCGGCAACGGTCGTCGTCTCGCGGGCGACCTCGAGCGGCTCCGGACCGCGTGGTCCGACCGAATCGACGCTCGGCAGGACGCCGCCGTGTGGCGGCTCGTCGACCTCGTCGTGCGCCAGCCGGTCATCGACTCCCCGACTGCGCAACGTGCTCTCGACCTGTCGGCACCAGCGGTCAACAACGGGATCGATCAACTCGTGCGCGCGGACGTGCTGACCCAGGTGTCGGGCCGAGAGCGCAACCGCAAGTGGGCAGCCAGTGAGGTCCTGGCGGCGTTGGACGAGTTCGCGGTGCGAGCGGGTCGCCGCGGCGGCCCCGGCTGACGTCAGGTGCGATAGCTCGGGCGCTGGCGCAAGGCCAGCTCGCGCGTGCGTTCCTCGAGGGTGGGCGTCGGGTCGGCCCTCTCCCGGCGCACGTCCGGGAGGACGAGCAGCACCAGGAAAAGCGGGATCACCTGGGTGCGCTGGCGCGTCATGATGCCGAAGTTGCTGATCGAGGAGAACGCGATCACGAACATGATCACGAACCCCATGGCGTACGCGACGTAGGGCACGCGGAAGATGAGGGCGGGAAGGCGCGCGAGCTTGGGGATGGACGCGGCGAACAGCACGAGCAGGATCATGCCCTCGAGCGACGACACGAGTGCCTGGGCGCTGTTCGCCTCCCACGGGTAGGGACGGAACAGCACCGCCATCGTCGCCATCGGGAAGTCCGCCGGGGTCTTCACGGGGACGGGCGAGAACTCGGAGCCGCCCTGGCCCGACTGCCGGGTGGCGCGGTCGAGCACGGAGGTCACCGAGCCGGAGCTGACCTCGTCGAGCTCGAAGAACGACGCGGCCTGGCCGACCGCGAACCCCCCTGCGCCGAGCAGGACGATGATGCCGACGACCTTGCCGACGGGCCCCATGCGGGCGTCGCTCCACGCCTGGCGACGGAACATGTACGCGAGCGCCAGCGCGCCGAAGCAGAGCACCGTGATGTGCGGGCGCGGCATGGCGGTGCCGATCAGGCCGAGGCCGGCCAGGGGGTAGCCGAGCGGCTGGTGGCGCAGGATGAGCGCCACGCCGAAGGTGGCGAGCCCCAGCGCGAAGATGATCCACGACTCCTTGCCCAGGCTGGAGGGCCAGTAGAGCATCGTCGGCATGAAGAACAGCAGCAGCGCGTAGCGCCGCAGGTTGGCCTCCGGGAACCCGACCGCCAGCGCCTTGTAGAAGAAGAACATGCCGAGGAAGGCGAGCCAGGCGAAGATCAGGAAGCCGCCGAGCTTGGTGGGCCCGGTGAAGGCGTAGACGACCCCGGTGACGATGTTGATGAACGGGGTTCCCGTCAGCTCCGGGGCGTCCCAGCGCATCTGCTCGGCGAGGTTGCCCTCCCAGAACGCCTTGGCGAGCCGGGCGCCCGAGCCGTGGTAGCCCTCGGCGTCGGCCCGGCCCTCGTAGACCTGGAAGGTGAGCGCATAGCGGGCGCACGCCCCGAACATCTTGGCGACGAGGGCGACCATGACCAGACGCGCCATGCGCGGATCGGGGTCGTTGCGCAGGCCCCGCCGCACGATCGGGATCGTGAGCGTGAACAGGATCGGCGCGATGACCAGCGCGGCCCAGATGTCCCACGACAGCACCGACGCGCTGAGCGCCATGATCACGACGTAGGCGGCGGCGCCCGCGAACCAGACCACGCCCTTCCGGTCGCCCCCGGACGGCAGGGACAGGCGCCGGGTCATGACGTTCACGGCGCCACCGCGTCGTACAGGGCCTCTGTGCGCCGGACCGCCTGGACCAGGTCGAACTCGCCTGCCCGCACGGCGGCCTGCCGGCCGAGATCGGCGCGGAGGTCGTCGTCGTCGAGCACCTTGCCCAGCGCGACGGCGAGCGCGTCGGGGTCGCCGGCGGGCACGAGCAGCCCGTCGCGGCCGTCGGTGATGACCTCGGGGATGCCGCCGACGCGGGTGGCCACGGGAGCGACACCGGTGGCCATGGCTTCGAGCAGGGCGATGGGCAGGCCCTCGAACTGCGAGCTGAGCACGAACGTGTCGAAGGCGGGCAGCAGCGCGAACACGTCGTCGCGCGACCCGGGCCACACCACCCGGTCCCCGATGCCGAGCTCCGCGGCCAGGCCGCGCAGCGTCTCCTCGAGGGGGCCGAGGCCGACGAGGACCAGCCGGGCGTCCTTCCGACCGCCGGCCAGACCGGCGAAGGCGCGCAGCATCGTGGCCTGGTCCTTCTTGGCCGTGAAGTTGCCGACGGTGCCGACCACCTTGGCGTCGGTCGGCAGGTCGAGGGCCGTGCGGGCGGCGGCGCGGGCGCCCTCGCCGGTGACGACGAGCGACGGGTCGGTGCCGTGCACGATGACCTCGACCGGCACCGACGAGCGGATCGTCGCCGCCACCTGGTCGGACACCGCGATCGCCCGGGCGTTGCGCCCGTAGGTGATCTGGTTGATCAGCCGGGTGGGCAGCCGGTAGCGGGTCCACATGTTGTGCTCGGTGTGCACGAAGGCGGGACGGCGCCCGGGCATCGCCACCCGGGCGTACGCGGCCGGCAAGGGCATGTGCGTGTGGACGATGTCGATCTCGCGCTCGCGGACGATGCGCCGCAGGGTGCGGAGCCAGAGGACGTCGGTCGGTCGGGGGGCGTTCAGGCAGTGCACCGGCGTACCGGTCGCCTCGATCTCGCCGACGAAGGCGTCCTTCCACGGCAGGAGGTAGGCCACCTCGAGGCGGAAGCGGGCGCGGTCGAGGTGGCGCGCCGCGCCGACCAGGAGGCGCTCGGTTCCGCCACGGCCGAGGCCCTTGGTGAGCATGAGCACGCCCGTGCGCGCCTGCTCGGAGTTGTCCGCTTCGGAGGTCACGTTGAAGGGTTCCGCCCGTCGCGCCCGCGAGGCGCCGTCGTGAGAAGCGTCCCCAGGCTATCCACGTCGAGGGGGGATGTCGACGCCGCGCCGGAGGTTCGTTCAGCCACCGGACACCGAGGTCAGCAGGGCTTGCCACCGGGCGGCGACCGGCTCGATCTCGAACTCCGCGAGGCACCGTTCGCGGGCAGCGGCGCCGAGGTCCTGGTGCACGCCGAGCGCACGGCGGACGCCGTGCGCGACCCGGGCCGCGAGGGCCCCCGGGGCACCGACGTCGTCGAGCGGGACGAGCACGCCGGTCACGCCGTCCTGCACGATCTCAGCCACGCCGCCGACGTCGGTGGCGACCGCGGCGCGCCCGCTCAGGCCCGCCTCGATCAGGACGCCGGGCATGCCCTCGGTGCGGCTGGTGAGCAGCACGAGGTCGGCGGCCGCGAGGGCCTCGGTCGGCCCCGGCATGGCGCCGACCAGGTGGACGCGGTCGGGTGCTGCCTTGCGGGCCTGCTCGCGCAGCGCGGTCGCCTGCGGGCCGTCGCCGACCACCAGCAGGTGGACGCCGTCGAGGCGGGCGACAGCATCGATCGCCACGCCGATCTGCTTCTCGGGGGCGAGCGCGCCGATGCACGCCAGCAGGGGGACGCCTGAGGGCACGCCGAAGTGGGCGCGGGCGGTGGCCCGGGTCGCCGCGTCGGGCACGGGGCAGCGGGCGCGCGGCACCGCGTTCGGCACCACGTGGACCGTGTCGGCGGAGAGCCCGTGCATCGCCCGCAGGTCGTCCGCCGCCCCCGGCCACAGCGCAGCCACCGCCCGGGTGCGGCCGAGCATCAACCGGGTGGTCGCTCGCCGGCGGGGCCCGACCGCCCAGGCGGTGGGGTCACCGATGCTGCGGTAGACGATCGGCACACGGCTGCCGGCCAGGGCCAGCACGGACGCGGGCAGCGTGCGCGATCCGTGGGCGAGCACCACCGAGGCGCCCTCCGCCCGCCGCCGCAGCGCACGCAGGGTAGCGGGCCCGAGGGTGGACGAGCCCAGGGAGGGCACGCCGTGCATGGCATGGTCGCTCACCGGGCCGCCCGAGGTCAGGGCGACCACGGCGGAGGCCATGCCGAGGTCCGACAGTGCGGCGTCGAGGTCGACGGCGAACGTCTCCGCCCCGCGGCGCTGCGTCGAGGTGATGACGTGGAGCACGTCGAGCTCGCGCGGAGGCGCCTGCTCTCCGAGCTGGGGATCTGTCGGTGCCTGACTCACGGGTGCCTCGCTGTCGCTACTGTCGCTCTCGGGCCGTAGACTGCTCCGGACGGTCGACGACCCGTGGTCGAGATCAGTGGAAGATCAGCCCGGATCGTGGCGCATGCTTGGCGGAGCATGCCAGCACGCAGGCACCGAAGGCGGACATCGCATATGGCGCGAGAGCGTCAAGAGAGTCGTGACATCACCCCCAGGTCGCCCCTCAGGCGCTCGGAGCGACACGAACCGCGCCACATGGCGTCACGGTCGGGACCCCGCCCGCCGGCGGTCGACGACGCGTTCCCGCGCCCGGCGTTCGACGGCGGGTCGGCCGGTACGTTCGACGGCGCGTCGGCCGGCAACGGCCACGACGGTGCCGGCGGACACGTCCCGGCGACGGCTGTCGGGGCCCCGACACCCGGTGGCCCTCCCGCACCCGATCCCGGCTGGGGAGCCGAATCGGCGCGGTGGGCCCCACCGCCCGAGGCGCCCGCCCCTGTGGCCGCAGGCGGGAACGTGACCTCGCCCCCGCGCGAGGTCGATCCCGTGCCGCCTCGGGGCGGGGCGCGAGGGGCGGTGCCACCCACCATCCACCCGCCGGAGCCGCCCGACGCCCCGTCGCCAGACCTGGTCTTCAAGCGGCGGATGCGCCCGTTCACGATGCTGCGCGAGCTGTTCGGCGCCGGCGAACTGGTGCGCGCGCTCACCGAGCGCGACTTCCGAGCGCGCTACAAGCAGACCAAGGTCGGCTTCGCGTGGGCGATCCTCACGCCGCTGCTCCTGATGGTGGCCTTCTCGCTGTTCTTCAAGACGGCCGCCGACATCGACACGGGCGACATCCCCTACCCGCTGTTCTCGTTCGTCGCCCTCGTGCCGTGGACGCTGTTCTCGAACAGCGTGTCGACGGGGGCGGTGAGCATCACGCAGAACCTCTCCCTGGTCAACAAGGTGTACTGCCCCCGCGAGGTCTTCCCGCTGTCGTCGATCGGCATCGCGGCGGTCGACGCCTTCATCTCGCTGTTCATGCTGGCGCTGCTGTTCGTGATCTTCGGTGAGGCCCCCCAGCCGGAATCCGTCTGGGTGCTGGTGCTGCTCCCCATCCAGCTGGCCTTCACCATCGGGGTGACCCTCCTGCTGTCGGCCCTGGTGGTGTACCTGCGCGACGTGCGCCAGATCCTGCCGATGGCCCTGCAGTTCGCCCTGTTCGCCACGCCGGTCGCCTACTCGTTCGACGTGCTCGACCAGAAGTGGCAGCCGCTGGCCTCCGCGGTCAACCCGCTGGCGCCGATCATCGACTCGTACCGGCGGACCGTCCTCTACGGGCAGGCGCCCGAGGGCGACCTGCTCGCCATCGCCGCCGGGGTCAGCTTCGTCTGGCTCGTCGTCGGCTACCTGCTGTTCAAGCGTCTGGAGACCGGCTTTGCAGACGTTGCCTGAGGGGACGATCGCCGCCACCGACATCTGGAAGCGGTTCCGGGCCGACCCCACCCGGCAGCTCCTGCGCGACCGGGTCACCCACCTGGGCAAGCAGCTCAAGGGCGAGGTCAAGCGCGACTGGCGCTGGGCGCTGCGCGACGTCAACTTCGAGGCGTCGCCGGGCGAGTCGGTCGGGCTCATCGGCATCAACGGTTCGGGCAAGTCGACGCTGCTCAAGATCCTGACCCGGGTCATGTACCCCTACGCCGGTCACCTGGCCGTGTCCGGGCGGGTCGGCGCCCTCATCGAGGTGCGCGCCGGCATCCACCCCGAGCTGTCCGGCCGGGAGAACATCCACCTCTACGGCACGCTGCTCGGCCTGCAGCGCCGCCAGGTGGCCGAGCGCTTCGACGAGATCGTCGAGTTCGCCCAGCTCGAAGAGGCGATCGACCGGCAGGTGAAGTTCTATTCGTCGGGGATGCAGATGCGGCTGGGCTTCGGCGTCGCCGCCTTCCTCGAGCCTGAGGTGCTGCTCGTCGACGAGGTGCTCGCCGTCGGGGACGCCACCTTCCAGCAGCGCTGCATCGACCGCATGCGCGCGGTGCTCCACCAGGGCACCACGCTGGTGTTCGTCAGCCACGACCTCGCCACCGTCGAGGGCGTCTGCGACCGGGCGGTGTGGCTGCACAACGGTGCCGTGTCCGAGGACGGCCCGGTCCGGGACGTGCTCAACTCCTACCGCCAGGCGCTCGAACAGGTGGCCGAGCTGGGTGCCCAGGAGGGGCCGATCCAGGTGCTCGACGCCACCGTGCGCGGGCCCGACGGCTACGGGCCCCGCACGCAGGAACCCTGCGACGTCACCGTCCGCCTGCACAGCCAGTACCAGACGGGCGGCATGATCAGCATCGGCATGAGCGAGGGCCCGGCGTCGCCGATCTTCCTCCTCGACTACTCGATGTCGCTGGCGGAGGACCGGGAGGTCGAGGTGCGGTGTCGCATCGACCGGCTGCCGCTCGCCCGCGGGCGCTACTACCTGTGGCTGGGGGTGTTCGGGCGCCAGTCCGACGGGCTCGGGTGGCAGCCGGTGACCCACTTCGACGTCATCGGGCCCGACCTCGACGCCGGGCCGGCCGGCATCGTGCGCCTCGCCCCGGTGCACGTGCAGGCCTCGTGGGACGCCAGCACGATCTGATGCGCGACGAGGTCGAGCTGTTCGGTGGGCCGGAGGCGATCTTCGGCTGCCGGCACGCCGCCGCCGATGCCCGAAACCGGATGTCCGCCGGTGTCGTCGTGTGCTCGTCGGTCGGGCCGGACGCCGCCGCCTCCTACGGCGCCGAAGCCCGGCTGGGACGGGCGCTGGCCAGGGCCGGGGTCACCGTGCAGCGCTTCCACTACCGGGGCACCGGGGCCAGCGACGGCGCACCGGAGGACCTGAGCTTTCCGGGGATGGTCGCCGATGCCCGGGCCGCGCTCGAACGCCTCCGCACCGCCGCACGGCTGCCCGTGGTCGTCGGTGTCGTCGGCGTGCGCCTCGGTGCTCTCGTGGCCGCCAGGCTGGCGGCGTCCCTCGACCGAGCCCCGGTCGCCCTGTGGTCCCCGGTCGCCGACGCACGCCCGGTGCTCGAGGCCGCGGCCCGCGCCCGGGCCGCGCAGCATCCCGTGCTCGACCGCGGTCCCGCACCGCGGTCAGGCGGAGAGCTCGATGCCGGCGTCGACGTGTGGCCCGCCGATGGCGGTGCCGGACGCGACCTCGACCTGTTCGACCTCCCGCTCGCCGCCGACCTGGTCGACGGCGTGGTGGTGGGCAGCCTCCCCGACGAGCTGCGCAGCGGCTCGGGCGAGGTGCTGCTGGTGCAGACCACGGCAGGTCGCGCCGCCACCGAGCGGGCCCGGTCCCTGGACGAGCAGTGCCGGGCGCGAGGCCTGCCGGTCGAGGTAGCCACGGTGCCCCGCCACGAGGAGGACGACGGCGTGCCCACACCCATCGACGACGCAGGCCCGCTGGTCGACCTCACGGCCTCCTGGCTCGCGGCCAGGCTGCAGCCTGCGACAGAGCCCGACGAGGAGACGATCCGGTGAGCACGTCCCGTCTGCGCGTCGTCCACGTCATCGACTCACTCGCCGGTTCCGGCGGGGCGGAGAACCGCCTGGTCGACGAGGTGATCGCGCTGGACGACCGCTTCGATCAGACCGTGGTGCGGCTGTTCGAGCGCGACTTCCTCGAGACCCGGCTCACCGCGGCGGGCATCCCGGTCGTCGCTCTCGGCTTCCTCGCCGGGCGGGCCGGGCGCACCTGGCCCCTGGTGGCCAGGCGCCTGACCGCCGAGCTGCGCGGCCTGCGGCCCGATGTGATCCACACCTCGCTGTTCACCGGCAACCTCGTGGGTCAGCTCGCCGGGTGGCGCCTGGGTGTCCCCGTGGTGTCCACCTTCAACCGGACGGGCGAGCTGTCGCTCCAGCGCGAGCTGCAGGCGGGCGTGGCCTCGTGGAAGGGCCGGGTCATGCAGTCGATCGGCCGGCGGGCGACGGGCCTCGGCGACGTCCACTACCGGGCCGTCGGGGAGTATGCCCGCGAGACGAACTGCACCTCGCTCGGGCTTCCGCTCGACCGCGCCACCGTCGTCCCGCGCGGCGTGGCGCTGGCATCCGTCCCGGACGGTGCCGCCGCCGTGCCCGACCGGGGGGTCTTCGGCGTGCCGGACGGCGTGCCTCTGTTCGCCAACGTGGCCCGCCTGGTGCCCGAGAAGGCCCAGCACCTGCTGGTCGACGCGTTCGCTCTCGTGCGCGAGCAGGAGCCGGACGCCCGCCTGGCGATCGCCGGCGCCCCCGGCCCGGCCGAGGCTGCGGTGCTCGACGCGATCGAGCGCACCGGCACCGGCGAGGTCGTGCACCTGCTGGGCTTCCGCGACGACGCTCGCGACCTGGTGGCCGCGGCCGATGTCTTCGCGTTCAGCTCGATCTCGGAGGGCTCCCCGGGCGCCGTGGTCGAGGCGATGGCCCTGGGCGCCCCGGTGGCGGCCTTCGCCATCCCGCCTGTCGCCGAGTTGACCGAGGGCGATCGCTTCGGCTGGATGGCGGAACCGGGCTCGGCGGAGGCGCTGGCTGCGGCCATGCTGGGCGCCCTGCGCGACCCCGACCGCCTCGATCGGGCCGCCGCCGGCCGCCGGCACGCGTCCGAGCGCTACAGCCTGTCCGCGGTGGCTCGCCGGCTCGGCGATCTCCTGGAGAGTCGAGCGGCGGGTTCCGACCCGGCGGCCCGCGCCGGAGCCCACCAGCCCCACGCCGAGCAGGTGGTCGATCCGTGACCGAAGTCCCACCGAACGTCACGTCGTCCACGTCGGTCGAACCGCTGGCATCTGCCGAATCCGGTGACGCCACCGGTGGCGAGGCCGCCCTCGATCGGGGTGCGTTCGTCATCTCGATCGACACCGAGATGGCCTGGGGCGAGGCGCACCGGCGCGATGGCTCGGGGGGCGGCCACGACTTCGCCTCCGAGCGCGAGGTCATCGACGGCATCCTCGCGGTGCTGGCGCGCCACGACATCCCCGCCACGTGGGCGATCGTCGGCCACCTGTTCCTCGACGCCTGCGAGCGCGGCGCCGACGGCCGCGCCCACCCCGATGCCGCCAGGCCCGACTACGCGTGGCTCGACGGCGACTGGTTCGACATCGATCCCTGCTCCGACGTGGACGCCGCGCCCTACTGGTACGGGCCCGACATCGTGGCGGCCATCTCCGGATGCCCGACGCGCCAGGAGATCGCCTCCCACTCGTTCTCTCACGTCATCGTCGACGACCCCGCCTGCACGCCCGAGGTCTTCGCCTCCGAGCTCGCGGGCTCGCAGGCGGTGGCACGGGAATCCGGGCTCGACCCGATGCGCTCGTTCGTCTACCCGCGCAACTCGATCGCGCAGATCGACCGGCTCGCCGACCACGGCTTCCGTTGCTACCGCGGCGGGCGACCCACGCCCGCCTTCGCCGGGGAGCAGGGCTGGCGTCGCCGTGCCCTGGCGACCCTCGACAAGGTGCAGCCGCTGGCGGGCTCGGCCGTGCGTCCGGCGTGGCACCCGGGCGGCGTGTGGAACGTGCCCCAGACCTACCTGTTCGCGCCGGCCACGAGCGGTCGCCGGCTGCCCCCCGCGATGTGGGTGCGCCGTCCCCTGGCCCGGCTGCGGCAGGCGGCGCGCCACCGGTCGCTGTTCCACCTCTGGTTCCACCCCTACAATGTGACGGCGGCGCCGGAACGGTCGCTCGACGCGCTCGACCGCATCTGCGCCGCGGCCGCCCGCCTGCGCGACGATGGACGACTCGACGTCGTGACCATGGGAGCCCTGGCGGCCCGTCTCGACGCCACCCGCACCGCCCCCACCGGCGGCTGACACTCGCCGCCGCCCCCACCGGCGGCTGACGCCCGCCACCGCTCGATCTGGTTCTGTGGACGGAAGTGGTTGCTGAGCGACCACTTCGGTCCACGGGGTCAGGCCGGGGACACCGCCGCGTTCCAGGCGTCGTTGAGCTGGCCCTCGCCGCCGGCGGGACGAAGCACGATCGAGCCGTGCGCGGCGTCCCTGACCCGGATGTCGACGACCTCGGTCAGCCCGTCCGCCAGCCAGAACGCGTTGCCCTCGAACGTGCAGTCGGTGAACGTGTACACCTGCGGGTACTCGTCGGGCTCGGGGAAGCCGACCTGGGCGACGTTGCCGCCCCGGAAGTGCCCACCCGTCACGAGCGTGGGCCGCTCGGAGGTCACGATGTGACCCGTGACCTCCACGGCGAAGTCGGTGAGCCCCGCCTGGTCGACGTACATGCCCTCGTAGGTGATCGTCTCGTCCGGGCCGTTGCGGGGCTCCTCGGGCACGGCGCTGACGACGAGACCCTGGTGGGCGCAGGCGTAGACCGTCGTGTCACGGTACGACACCAGGTTGGAGTACGCCCCGGCCAGGATGCCGCGTGCGTCGTGGTAGGCGGTGAACCGGTCGACGATCGTGCGGGGCACCTCGTTCTGCCAGAAGTAGATGCCGGTGGCGTCGCAGTTGTGGGCGACGCAGTCCTCGAACGTCCAGGTGTTCTCGTCGCGCGAGTGGCTGGGCCAGTTGAAGCCCGACGTCGACTCGTCGCCGCCGAGCACGCCCGTGACCACGCAACCCCGGGCGATGTTGCCCGAGCCCGCCCCCAGCGTGAACCCCGAGACGCTGTAGCGCGAGTCGGCCGTCGACTTCACGTGGGAGGCCACGCAGCGGTCGTAGACCAGGTCGTTGGTGGGGATCATGTCGGAGGGGTTGTCCTCGTCGCTCTGGTCCCACCAGAACGGGTCCTCGAACTGGTCGTGCGCGATGCACTCGCGCATCGTGATGCCGTGGGAGGTGTGCGACACGAAGGCGTGGTTTCCGCCCTCGAACGCCACCAGCCCCTCGAGCATCGTGCCCTGGCTGGCGTCCTGGTCCATGTGGAAGTGCATGGCGTAGCGGCCGATCACCGGCGTGCCGTCCTGCTGCGGGCCGGTGTGCCGCAGCCCGACGAACCCGATGTTCTGGGCTCGGCCGGCACCGACCACGATGACGTGCGTGCGCCCCTCGGGCGTGCCCTCGATCCGGACGTTGCGGGTGAGGTTGAGCACCTCGGCCCGGTGCACCACCCCGGGGCGGACCGTCACCTCGGGGTGGGGGAAGGCGAGAGGCTCGTCGAGGTCGACCGTCGAGCCGCTGATGCCGGTGACGACCCGGCGGTCGTGGTGCTCCGCGTAGCCATCGACGGACGTGGGCTCTGTGGGGGTGACCACGATCTCGTCGCCGATCTGCCAACCGGCGGCGTCGGCCACGGTGATCGAGCTGGCGCCGGCGTCGGCCGCGCCGGACAGGTGCGTCCACGGGCGCTTGCGCGTGCCCTGCAGGTCGAGCGCGCCGCCGGCGAGCACCCACAGGCCGACGTCGGTCTCGTAGGGAGCCATCGTGTGGTCGCCGACGAAGCGCGACTCGTCGATGCCGGGGAAGCCGAGGCGGTGCACGACGTCGGCCCGTTCGGGCCGGGCGCGCAGCACGCCGGACACCTCGACGTTGCCCGTCGATTCGAGCGAACGGGACTGCGCCGGGTCGAAGGTGAGCTCGCCGCCCGTGCCGATGCGCACGCCGGCCACCCGGGCGTCGATGTCGAGGGTGATCGGCTTGTCGATGACGACCAGGTCGGCCTCTCCCGGCACCGTGCCGCCCCAGGTGGCCGGGTCGCTCCACAGCGCCACCGCCGGCGGCTCGGGTGCCGGAGGGGCGGTGGTCTCGGCCGCGGTGGTGGGGGGTGACGTCGTCGACGGGCGCGGCGCGGCGCGGGTGGCGCTGGTCGGCTCGTCGTCGATCCACCGGTTGGCCAGCAGGGCGGCCCCGACCAGGCCGCCCGCCCCCGCCATGCCGAGCACCTGGCGCCGGCTGAAGCGCCGCACACCGGCAGGGCCTGGAGGGGGCGTCGTCTCGGGCGTGCCGCTCGGACGGTCGGCGCCGACGGGGCGGTCGGCACCGCCCAGGTCGCTCTGGTCGGGGGCGTCGCCGCGGGGCTGGCCTTCTCCGGGGTGATCCATCGTTCCTCCCTTCCCGTCGTCGGTCGTCAGAACAGCTCGATGTCGCCGAGGCCCAGCGCCCACCGGTCGGCCGGTGGCATGGTGGTCTCGGTGACGTCGCGCCACACGAGCGTCGGGCCCTGCCCCGGCACCGGGAGCAGCCCGGCCGCCGGCTTCGCTCGCCCGATCTGCACCGCGTGGTCGGCGCCGGTCTCGCGCAGCAGGCGCCGCACGAGGCGGGGCGCCGTGCGGTCGTCGCCGACCGGGGTGATCTGCTCGCAGACAGCGGCCTCCAGCGCCGCGCCCCGGCGGCGCAGGCGGAAGACCACGAGGCCCTCCTCCACGCCCCCCGGCGCGACCACCGCCCGGTAGTGCAACGGCGGGAAGCCGTAGCGCCAGGCCAGGTAGGCGGGTGTGCGCCGGGTGCGGAGCCGGCCGTCGGCAGGACGGGCCGCAGCCAGCAGGGCGTCGACCGCCGCGGCGTCGTCCAGCACGTCGACCACCGGCGCGCCGGCCTCGGTGGGGGCCGACCACTTGTCGGCGGGCGTGCGGGCCCGGGCGAGCCGGGCGAGGGACAGCGGCGAGCGAGGGGTGGCCGCCACCGGCAGGCGTTCGACCAGCTGCCAGCCCATCTTCAGGTAGCCCGGGCGGCTGCGGTCGTTGGGCGTGTTGAACACGAAGCCGACGTGCTCGGCGGCCAGCTCGTCGAGGGCCTGGCGGGTGAGCAGCGAGAAGATGCCCCGGCCCTGGTGGTCGGGGTGGGTGGCCGTGTCGACCGCCCGCACCGCGGCGACGGTGTCGCCGCCCCTGTCGAACTCCCAGCGCGAGAACGTGCGGAACCCGACGATGCGCCCGTCGGCCGCTGCGTCGGCGGCCACCCAGGCGGGGGAGCGCCCGAACGGGCTCTCGTGGTGCTTCCACGCGAAGAAGCGCGCGTAGGCGTCGTCGGGCACCCAGCCGAGCGAGGCCTGCAGCAGCTCGAGGACCGCCGGCAGGTCGGCGTCGGTCGCCCGCCGGACGTCGAGGGTCGAGGGGGCGCCCGTCACCGGGTGCCGTCCGCCTGAGGTCGCCTGTCTGTGCCCACCGACGGTCAGGGTAGTGGCGCGGTCGCCACGGCACGACAGCAGGGCCCGGTCCGGCGGCGACACCACGGCCCGTCGCGCACACCGCCTCGCCGTGCCGAGATGCGACGGCTGGACCTCGCAGTCCCAGCAGAGGCAGATCAGTCCCAGCAGAGGCAGAACGGGTGGCCGGCGGGGTCGACGTAGACCCGCCAGTTGTCGCCGGGCTGGAGCTCGTGCCTCGTCGCACCGAGGGCGAGCACCCGGCGCTCGGCGTCCTCGACGCCTGCCGCGTCGACCGTGACGTCGAGGTGGAACTGCTGGGGTCGATCGGGGTCGAGCCAGACCGGAGGCTGGTGGTCCGTCGCCTGCTGGAAGCTGAGCAGCACCGTCTCGCCGTCGCGGAGGTTCACCCAGTCGTCCTCGGCGTGGGTGATGTCGCCACCGACCAGCTCGCGGTAGAACTCGGCAAGGGCGCGGGGCTCGGGACAATCGAGGACGACCGCCCGCATCTTCGCGATTCCAGGCATGAGACCCATGGTGCCAGCCCGCAGGCGACTGCGCACGAGCGGTGACCGCCCTCGTAGGCTGGGCGCATGGCGGACGGACGATCTCTCGCTTTGCGGACGATCAAGACGGTGGCGGCCGCGGGCGATCGCGTGCGGCCCCCCGCCGACGGCGTGGTGGTGCTGATCTACCACCGGGTCGGCGGCGGGTCGGGCACCGAGGTCGATCTGTCGCCCGAGGCCTTCGACGAGCAGATGGCGTGGCTCGCCGCCACCGGGCGCGTCGTCGGCCTCGACGCCGCGGTCGACCTCCTCGATCCGGCGGCGGGTGGGGCCTCATCGGCGCCGCGCGGCGCTCCCGGGACGGCCGGCAGCACGGACGGCGCCACGCCCGTGGACGACCCGATCGTCGTGACGTTCGATGACGGAACGGCCGACTTGGCCGAGTTCGCCACCCCGCTCCTCGTGCGCCACGGGATCCCGGCGACGGTGTACCTGGCCACCAAGTTCATCGACGAGGGCATCGCCTTCCCCGACGACGGCACGCCGCTGTCGTGGTCGGCGGCGCGCGACATGGCGTCCACCGGCCTCGTGACGTTCGGGTCGCACACCCACGGCCACCTGCTGCTCGATCGCGTCTCGCCGAAGGAGGCGATCGACGAGCTCGACCGTTCGCGCCAGCTCGTCGAAGACGAGATCGGTGCGCCGGCCCACCACTTCGCCTACCCGAAGGCCGTCGCCGCGTCGCCCGAGGTCGAGCCGCTCGTGCGCGAGCGCTACCGGTCGGCTGCGCTCGGCGGCAACCGCCCCAACCCCTTCGGCCGCACCGACGTGCACCGCCTGTCCCGCACGGCCGTGCAGGTCAGCGACGGCAACGACTTCTTCGTGCGCAAGGCCCGCGGCGGCATGGCGCTGGAGGACAGCATCCGCCGGGCGGTCAACCGGGTGCGCTATCGCGCCGCGGTGGGCTGAGCGACCCGTGCCTCGGGTGGGTGGGCCACGGGGCGCGCGTGGCGCTGGGGGTCAGGCGCCGGTGGGGGGCAGGTCGAGGGCCGTGACGACCTTGGTCAGGCGCTTGCGGCCTGCCACTCGTCGGTAGGTGTCGAGCACGATCTCGACCACCCGGTTCTCGTCGAAGTGGGACGCCGCCCGCTCGATCGCGGCCTCACCCATGCGCTTGCGCCGCTCGGCGTCGTCGCCGAGGGTGCGGATGGCTTCGGCCAGCGCACCCGGGTCGCGGACGGGAACGAGCAGGCCCGACACGTCGTGGTCGACGACCTGGCGGCAGCCCCGCACATCGGTCGCGATCACCGGCAGGCCCGTCGCCGCCGCCTCCATCGCCGCCCGAGGGAAGCCCTCGCGCCACGACGGCAGCACGAACAGGTCCATCGCTCTGTACAGGCGGTCGACGTCGTCGCGCATGCCGAGGAAACGGACTCCGTCGGCCTCGGCGCGGCGCACCGTGGCCCGATCGAGGGCGTCGGGCTTCTCGGGATCGTCGGGTCCGATCACCGCCACCACGTAGCGGTCGTCCAGGGTGCGAGCGGCCTCGAACAGTTCCAGCAGGCCCTTCTCGGCGACGAGGCGCCCGACCATGCCGACGACGATCTGGTCGTCGCGGGCGCCGAGGTCGCGGGCGCGCAGCTCGGCGCGTTCGGAGGCGGACAGGACGCCGGGATGGAAGCGGCCCAGGTCGACCCCGTTGCCCAGCAGGCGGGTGTTGCGACGCGGGTAGGCGTGGCGGCTCACCAGGCGGTCGAGATCCTCGCTGCTCTGCACCAGCTCGGCGTCGGAGAAGCGGGCGGCGATGCCCTCGAGCACCAACAGGAGGGTGCGTTTGAGCCACGGGTCGGTCTCGGTGAAGTACAGGCCGTGGCAGGTGTTGACCACGATCGGCACCCCGGCGAGACGCCCGACGATCCGTCCGTAGAGGCCCGGCTTGGGGTTGTGCGTGTGCAGCACGTCGGGCCGCTCGCGGCGCACGATCCGCCACAGCTCGGCGGCGGCCTTCACGTCGGCCAGAGGGTTCATGCTGCGGGTCGACGAGCCGAGCGGGACGTGGCGGATGCCCTCGCGGGCGAGCGCGTCCGCATACGGGCCGGGGGCACTGATGCCGAGGATGTCGCCGCCCAGGTCACGCACGGCCGTGAGCTGCGGGTAGAGCAGGTAGCGCAGGCTGGAGTCGACGGTGGTGAGGTGCGCCACCTTCAGGTCGACGCCCGTCCGGTCGCTGGCGGCGGTGGGCGACGATGGCCCCGAGCCCGCGTCGGCGACGGGGGCCCCGGGCGGGTCGGTGGCGGGGGTCAGGTCGACTCCGGCCGGAGGGGCGGCGGTGGCGGAGGCCGGTGCGACGGAGCCCTCGGCTGCGGTCGATGCCGAGGGCGGCGATGGGTGCCAGCCGAGCGCGTCGTCGAGGTCGGCGAGCGAGGTGATCTCCGCGTCGACGTCGTCGCCGCTCGGCACCTCGGCGTGCAGTCCCCCGGGGCGGCGAACTCGGACCGTTCGCCAACCGAGGCTCCGGGGCGCCACGAAGTCCTTGGCCGGGTTGTCGGCCACGTACGCGCACTGTGCGCCCCGCAGGCCGAGCTCGCGCTCGAGGTGCTCGAACGCGGCCGGGTGGGGCTTGCCGTGCCCCGCCCCGAGGGTCTCGGTGAACACGACCAGGTCGGCCCATCGGGTGAGGGCGAGGGCTTCCGCTTTGGCCTGCTGGCTGGCCAGAGGACCGTCGGTCACGACGGCGACGGCCACGTCGCCGGGGGCCAGGGCGTCGAGCCAGGCCCGGGCGTCGGGGAGCATCTCGATGGCGGGGGCGTGCGCCCGGTACACCTCGACGAGGCGGGGGACGAGGTCGGCCGTCGGCTCGACCCCCGCGGCGGCGAGGGCGTCGTCGAAGATCGTGCGGCGCACGCCGGCCTCGAACGCGGCCCACGCCCGTTCACCCAGGTCGTCGACGCCGAGCTCGACGCGGGCCCACGCACCGACCGCGTCGAAGCCGCTGCGCACGTAGTCGCGCTCCAGGTAGAGGGTGTCGTCGATGTCGAGCACCACGAGCCGACGCGATGCCATCTCCGGCGGCGTGCGGTCACCGGGGTCGACGCCGGGACGCTCGGAGTCGGGCGGGTTGCCGGGACGGTCGGGTTCGGGTCGCTCGGCGTCGGGACGCTCGGGGTCGTGACCGTCGGGTTCGGGACGGCTGGGGACGGGGAGGTCGGAGGCGGGGCTCATGCGGGGGCGTCCGCCTCGTCGACGAACACCGCGGCGTCGTAGCGCAGCA
>CAYUXB010000006.1:0-8435 GCA_964448525.1 uncultured Acidimicrobiaceae bacterium | reverse complement strand
GCTCATGCGGGGGCGTCCGCCTCGTCGACGAACACCGCGGCGTCGTAGCGCAGCATCACCAGGCCGTCGCGCCAGGCGTCGGGGGTGGCCGTCGACGGCAGGCCGAGCAGCTCCTCGAGCTGCCAGCGGGGGAAGTCGGCGCCCGCCTCCAGCGCCAGCGGGAAGCCTCCGCCGTAGCGGGCGTTGATCTCGATCACCGCCAGCTCCGAGGACTCGTCGTCCGGCTCGCCGTCGACGAACACCTGCACGGTGATCGTCCCGAATGCGCCGGGGAGGGCGGCGCAGATGCGGGCCGACAGCTCCTCCAGGCGGGGCGACCGCACGGTGACGCCCTTGCTCACCTCGCCGGAGCGCACCTCGATGCGTCGCCGGGGCACCGCGCACACGCAGCGGCCAGACCGGTCGGCCAGCACGTCGATCGTGTGTTCCGCGCCGCCTGCCAGGGTCTGCACGACCATCTCGCCCAGTTCGGGGCGGCCGACCGCCACGGCCAGCTCGTCGGCGTCGCGCACGATGCCGACGCCGATGCCGGCGCTGCCGAAGCGGGGCTTGGCGATGAGCGGGAACGGCCAGGCGGCCGGGTCGGCCAGCACGTCGGCGGGGCTCGCCTGGCGGACCGTGGGGAACCCGTTGGCGTCCAACCACTCGTGGGTGAGCTGCTTGTCGGCCGCGATGTCGACCACACCGGCGCCGGAGAGAGCCACGGTGGTGCCGATGGCCGCGAACCGGTCGCGGCCCTCGATCCAGGCGGCCATCTCGGTGTCGATCGTCGGGATCACCAGGTCGACCTGCTGCTTCTCGCACAGTGCCAGCAGCGCCGGGATGTAGTCGCCGCTGTCGAGCCGGGGCACCAGGAACCCCTCGTCGGCGTCGTGGAACGCGCTCGAGTACCAGGAGGCGTCGGTGGCGATGACGCGCCCGTCGAGCCCGAGCGACGCGAGTGCGCGACGGAAGCCGCGCAGCAGCTCGACCCGCCTGCCGGCGGACGAGACCAGCACCGTGACCGGGCGGGTCACGGTGCGGACTGGGCCCGGTCGATGCCCGAGCCGGGGAACTCGGCGCGGGTCGCGTGGCCCTCCTGGCTGATGCCTTCACGATTCAGCACACTCGTGACCGTAGCCAGGATGATCTGCACGTCGAGCCGCACCCCCTTGCTGTCGACGTACCAGACGTCCATGTCGAGCTGGTCGTCCCAGGTCAGGGTGTTGCGCCCGTGGATCTGCGCCCAACCCGTGATGCCGGGCCGCACCTCGTGGCGGCGGGCGTGTTCGGCCGAGTAGCGGGGCAGGTAGCGCACGGGGAGCGGTCGCGGGCCGACGATGCTCATGTCGCCGGTGAGCACGTTCAGCATGGTCGGCAGTTCGTCGATGCTCGTCGACCGCAGCAGCTTGCCGAGCCAGGTGAGGCGGGCCTCGTCGGTGTCGGGGCCGTCGTCGCCGGGCTTGGCGTTGCGCATGGTGCGGAACTTCACCACCTCGAACGGGACGCCGCCGCGACCGGCCCGCTCCTGCCGGAACAGGACCGGGGAGCCCATCGTCACCCTGATCGCCAGCGCCACGGCCAGCTGCAGCGGCGCGGTGACGACCAGGAGGAACGCGGCCACGCCCATGTCGAGCACACGGGTTGCGGCTCTCCACACCACCTTGCGCATCATCGATCTGCGTTGTCTCTCACCCACCAGCCGGGAGTATCTCGCGTCCCCGCGCTGTGTGCCACCGTGACCGCCCGCGGGCTCGCGGGCTCACCGCGCGCAAGGGCTGCGCCGCGGTGACCACGGCCGGCGCCGCGGCTCTGTGCTCAGGAGTGGTTGCTGGGCAACCACGTCGGGGCACAAACCTCCGGAGAACCGGCGGTGAGGTGACCACGCGAGCGCCGACAGCATCGCCGGCCCGCCGGGTGCGCGCCCGCTACGGGCCGAAGGTCCGCCAGGGCGGGGGATCGAGCGACGGGTCGTAGAGGGCGTCGACGCGCTTGGCCACCAGCTCGGTGACGCCGGCCTCGGTGGCCGCGGCCAGCATCGGCGCGGGGTCGCCGGTGTAGGCCGACGGGGTCGTCCAGGCGGGGCCGTCGAGCCCCAGGTCCTCGAGCTGGGCACGCCGGTCTGCCCACGGCTGCCCGCCGGTGGGGTGTCCATCGCGCCACAGCAGGTCGACGGCCACGAAGACCACGGGCTGGTCGCGGGCCAGACGCCGCCGCGTCGAGTCGGACCCCGCGTCGAACCGGCGGCGCAGCCGCTCGTCGCCCCCGTCCGGCGCGGTGAGCACCCCGTCGAGGGCCACCTCGGTGTAGCCCAGCACCCGGCCGACCGGGCGGACCTCGGGGATCCACGGGTCGATCCCCTCGCCGTCCCGTGTCCGCAGCTCGACGATGCCGCCGCTCGACACCAGCACGCAGCGGATGCCGTGCCAGCGGGTCTCGATCGCCCAGCGCTCGCCCTCGGGAGCGGGGCCGGGCGCGGGGTCCAGCAGGTCGAACCGGTCGGGCACGTGACGCCGCGCCGGGTCGACCGGCGGGTCCATGCGGTGGATCATCCAGTCCCGCCCGCGGGTCCGGAACAGGGCGTAGCGTCCCTCGGACCGCTCGCCGTGCAGGACGACGGTGAGCTTCGTGTCGGTCACCTTCTCGGGCTCGTAGGTGCCGGTGTCCCACACGGTCATGTCGCCGGCGCCGTAGCCGCCCTCGGGGATGTGGCCCTCGAACGTGAGGTACTCGAGCGGGTGGTCCTCGGTGTGGACCGCCAGGTGGTTGCGCTCCGGGTCCCACGGCAGGCCGCGGGGAAGCGCCCACGACAGCAGCACGCCGTCGTGCTCGAGGCGGAGGTCCCAGTGCAGGCGGGTGGCGTCGTGCTGCTGGATGACGAACCGCGGGGACCCGCCTTCGGTTCCGGCCACGTCGCCGGCCGGCTCGGGGGTTCGGTCGAAGTCGCGCTTGGCGTCGTACTCGTCGAGCCCGCGCGCCGGCGACCTCGCCCCCGCGTCGTCACCGGAGCCACGTGACCTGCGCGTCGCCATCGCCGGCCCAGGTTACGCCGTCTTCTCCCACTGCTTCTTCGACGTGAGCAGCATGGCGCAGATGAACGGTGGACCGGCCACGACGACCAGCCCCCAGCCGATGTTGGCCCCGATCACTGCAGCGGTCCCGATACGCAAGGCGAGTCCACAGAAGGCTCCGGCCACGAGCAGCGGCAGAACGACGAACCACCATCGCGGGTTCACGGATGCCCGAATCGTGACCGTCGCCAGTCCGCCGGCCGCCACCAGCACCAGGAGCGACGCGGAGATTCCGATCATCCGCTCCGCCTCGGCGCTCACGCCAAGAGGTCTGATCACGTAGTCCGGCTCGACCTGGGATGGGTCAATCGTCGAGAGATCGCCGACCATCCACCAGATCGCCACCGGCGTGGCGAGGAGCAGGGTGATCACGACCAGACGGTGCTGCCAGCGCATGGCACGATCGTCGTCTCACGCTAGGGGGCCGACGATCCGGCGATCCCCCCAGTGCTCCGTGGGGGACCGCTGCGTTCCGACGGGGTATGAGCGTTGCGAAGCGACCCGAGCCAGGGCCATCAGCGACGAGGCTGATCCGGCTCCCGTGTCACCGGCGGCACGATGGGAGAGACTGGGTCGGTGACCGGCGCGCTCGATCGAGGCCGGGAGGCGTTCTCGCGGCAGGAGTGGGGGGAGGCCAGCTCCGCGCTTCACGCCGCCGACCGCGAATCATCCCTCGGCCTCGACGATCTCGAACGGCTGGCCGTGGCGCTCTACCTGGTGGGGAGCATCGAGCCCAGCGCCGAGGCCATGACGCGAGCGCACCACGGCCACCAGCAGGCGGGCGACCCGGCTCGGGCGGCCCGCTGCGCGTTCTGGTTGGGCTTCGCGGTCGACATCACGGGCGATCAGCCCACGGCGGCCGGCTGGTACGAGCGGGCGCGCCGCCTGGCCGGCGTCGTGGGACGCGACTGCGCCGAGCAGAGCTACGCCCTCGTGCCGGGCGCGCTCCACGACCTGATGGTGGCGGGCGAGGTCGAGGCCGCCCGGGCCACCTTCGACCGCATCACCGCGGCCGGTGAGCGATTCGACGATGCGGATCTCGTGACGCTCGGTCGCCTCGGGGCCGGCCACGCCCTGGTGCTGCTGGGTGACAAGGCGACGGGCATGGCCATGCTCGACGAGACCATGGTCGGCGTCGTCTCCGGGGAGGTCTCGCCGATCCTCGTCGGGCTCGTGTACTGCGCCGTCATCGAGATCTGCCACGACACCTTCGATCTGCGCCGCGCCCGCGAGTGGACCGATCAGCTGACCCGCTGGTGCGCGGCCCAGCCCGACCTGGAGCCGTACCGCGGCAACTGCCTCGTGCACCGGGCCGAGATCATGCAGTACGACGGCGCGTGGGCGGATGCGATGGTCGAGCTGGAGCGCGCTCACGCCCTGCTGTCCAAGCCGCCTGGTCAGATGGCCGTCGGGGACGCCTGCTACCAGCGAGGTGAGCTGCACCGCTTGCGGGGCGAGCTCCCGGCCGCCGAGGAGGCCTACAGGCAGGCGAGCCACTGGGGACGACCGCCTCAGCCGGGACTGTCGTTGCTCCGGCTCGCCCAGGGCCGCGTCGATGCGGCGCTGGCGTCGATCCGTCGGGCCACCGACGAGGGCCAGGAGCGGCTGACCCGGTCGAAGCTGCTCGCGGCCCACACCGCGATCGCGCTCGCCGCCGGCGACGTGCCGGCGGCCCGAGCCGCGGCCGACGAGCTGGTCGTCTTCGCCGCGGACCTCGACACGCCGCTCGTGCGGGCGGTGGCCTCCCAGGCGGTCGGCTCGGTGCTCGTGGCCGAGGGCGACCCTCGCGGCGCGCTGGGAGAGCTGCGGTCGGCGCACGCGGCATGGCAGGCGCTGGGCGTGCCGTACGAGTCCGCCCGCACCCGTGTCGAGCTGGGGCTGGCGTGCCGGGCCCACGGCGACGAGGACGGAGCTGCGCTCGAGCTCGACGCCGCCCGGGCCGAGTTCGAGCGGCTCGGCGCGATCCCGGACGTGGCCCGTGCCCGCGGCCTCGCCGACGAGCCGCCGGGCCAGGCGGTGCGGTCCGGCGGCCTGACCCGGCGCGAGGCCCAGGTGCTGGCGCTGGTGGCGACGGGGCGGACCAACCGCGAGATCGCCGCGGACCTGGTCATCAGCGACAAGACGGTCGCTCGTCACGTGAGCAACATCTTCGCCAAGCTGGGCGTCACGTCGCGGTCGGCGGCCACGGCGTACGCCTACGAGCACGATCTGGTCGGTCCGCTCTACACAGGATGACCCATGCGCGCTGGCGCGCGGGTTGCACGGTTCGCCCGATGCCGGGGCCGGCGCCGTACCCGTACGGTCGCCGGTGAGGCGGCCGGCGGGGCTGTCCGGAGGAGGCGACCATGTCCGCATCGACGCTGCAGCCCGGCTCGCAGGCGACCCCGGAGGTCGACCTGCGGGAACCCGACGACGACCCGGATGCCGGCCCGGTTGCCGCCGTGCTCGACGCCGTGCGGGAGCTGGCACCGGTCATCGCCACCCGGGCGGGGGAGGTCGAGGCCGCCCGGCGGCTGCCGCTCGACCTGCTCGACGACCTGATCGCCGCCGGGTGCTTCCGCATGCTGCGCCCCACCAGCCATGGCGGCATGGGCCTGGGCCTGACGTCGGGGATGCTCGTGATCGAGGAGCTGAGCCGGGCCGACACCTCGGTGGCCTGGACGGTCGGCATCGGGTCCGCCGGCTGGCTCGACCTCGTCGATCTGCCCCGCGCCACCTTCGACGCGATCCTCGGCGAGAACCCGGACGCCGTCATCGCCGGGGCGATCAACCCGACGGGAACGGCGGTGCCGGTCGACGGCGGATATCGGATCGACGGCCGGTGGGCGTTCGCCAGCGGGTGCGAGCACAGCGACTGGATGTTCGCGAACTGCATCGAGCAACCGGCGGACGGCGGTGGCGAGGGCGCCAGGACCGGCGAGCCCCCGGAGGACGGTGACAGTGCGCCCGCCGGCGGGCCTCCCCCGATGCGCGTCGCCGTGGTCTCCCCTGCGGATGTCGAGATCGAGGACACCTGGTCGGTGTCCGGACTGCGCGGGACCGGCAGCCATCACGTCCGGATCGATGGCGTGGTCGTGCCGGCGGACCACACGTACGCCGTGATGACCGCCGGGTCGTGCATCGACGAGCCGATGGCGCGGATCCCGCTGCCGACGCCCTACACGCCGCTCGTCGCCGCCATGGCGATCGGCGCCGCGCAGGGTGCCCTCGACGACATCCTCGCCCTGGCCGCGACGAAGGTGCCCCTGTTCGCCGGCGCGACGCTGGCGACCGACCCGCTCTTCCAGAACCGGCTGGCCTCGGCCGACGCCCAGCTGCGGGCGGCCCGGGCGCTCGTGTACGGCGACGCGGCGACGGTGTGGCGGATGGCCGTCGCCGGCGAGGAGCTGCCCCTCGAGCTCCGGGCCCGCATCCGGGCGGACGGGGTGTGGGCGGTGTCCACCGCCGTGTCGGTGGTGGACACCGCGTACACCGCGGGTGGCAGCAGCTCGCTGTACGACAGCAGCCCGCTGCAACGCCGCCTGCGAGACATCCACGCCTTGACCCAGCACTTCCTGGTCAAGCCCGACGCCCTGACCCCGGTCGGCGCCCTGCTCGCCGGTCAGGACGTCGACATCCCGTTCCTGTGACGCGCTTCCGGTCGGCCGGCTGTGGAGCCGCGGACCCACCGCCAGAGCCCCACGCGTGGGCTGAGGCGAACGCCCTGCTCGCTCGGCCTCTTACTGCTGGCCCGAGAGCTTGCGGTTCTTGAACTGTGCCTTCACGTAGTCGCGGTTCATGTAGGCGATGAAGTCGATCGAGATCTCCTTCGGGCAGGCCTCCTGGCACTCGCCGTGCATGGTGCACGAGCCGAAGAACTGCTCCATCGTGTCGACCATCGCCTGGGTGCGCTTGTACCGCTCGGCCTGACCCTGGGGCAGCAGGTTGAGGTGCTCCAGCTTGGCCGAGGTGAACAGCTGCGCCGCGCTGTTGGGGCACGCCGCCACGCAGGCGCCGCAGCCGATGCAGGCGGCGGCGTCCATCGCGGCGTCCGCGGCCTCCTTCGGCACGGGGATGAGGTTGCCGTCGGGGGCCGAGCCGGTCGGGGCGGTGATGTAGCCGCCCGCCTCGACGATGCGGTCGAGCGGCTGCCGGTCGACGATCAGGTCGCGCAGCACGGGGAAGGCCCGGGCCCGCCACGGCTCGACGTAGATCTCGTCACCGTCGCGGAACTTGCGCATGTGGAGCTGGCAGGTGGCGGTGCCGCGCTCGGGACCGTGCGCCTGGCCGTTGATCATCATCCCGCACGACCCGCAGATGCCCTCGCGGCAGTCGTGCTCGAACGCGATGGGCTCCTCGCCCTTGGCGATGAGTCGCTCGTTGACGATGTCGAGCATCTCGAGGAACGACATGTCGGGGCTGATGCCCTTGCACTCGTCCACGTAGGTGACCAACTCACCCTCGGTGCCGGGCGCCTGGCGCCAGACGTGCAGGGTGATGTCCATGGTCGGGTGGGCAGCCGCGCCGGTGGTGGCGGTGGGGGTGGCGTCGTCGGTGACGGTCACTTGTACGACCTCTGGGTCAGCTTGACGTAGTCGAACTCGAGGGCCTCCCGGTGGAGGGTGGGCTCGCTGCCCTTGCCCGTCCACTCCCAGGCGCCGACGTAGGCGAAGCGGTCGTCGTCGCGCAGGGCCTCGCCCTCGTCGGTCTGGCTCTCCTCGCGGAAGTGGCCACCGCACGATTCCTCGCGGTGCAAGGCGTCGCGCACCATCAGCTCGCCGAGCTCGAAGAAGTCGGCCACGCGGGTGGCCTTCTCCAGCGACTGGTTGAGCGACGACCCGCCGAGGACCCGGACGTCCTTCCAGAACTCCTCGCGCAGCGCGGGGATCTCGGCCAGCGCCTTCTCGAGGCCGGCGCGGTTGCGGGCCATGCCGCAGTGCTCCCACATGATCTTGCCGAGCTCGCGGTGGAAGTGATCGACCGATCGGGTGCCGTTGATCGACAGCAGCCGGGCCACCGTGTCGCCCACCGCCGTCTCGGCCTGGGCGAACGCCGGGTCGTCGGTCGGCACCGGGGAGCTGCCCAGCAGCCCGGCCAGGTAGTTGGCCAGCGTGTAGCTGATGACGAAGTAGCCGTCCGCGAGGCCCTGCATGAGCGCCGAGGCGCCGAGTCGGTTGGCGCCGTGGTCGCTGAAGTTGGCCTCGCCCAGCACGAACAGCCCAGGCACGTTGGACATGAGGTTGTAGTCGACCCACAGCCCGCCCATCGTGTAGTGGACGGCGGGGTAGATGCGCATCGGAACCTTGTAGGGGTTCTCGTCGGTGATGCGCTCGTACATGTCGAAGAGGTTGCCGTAGCGCTCACGGATGACGTCGATGCCGAGGCGGGAGATGGCGTCGGAGAAGT
>CAYUXB010000005.1:31897-41519 GCA_964448525.1 uncultured Acidimicrobiaceae bacterium | reverse complement strand
GGCGGGCCTCGTCCATCACCTGGGTGGCCGCGTAGTACTTGGCGTCGATCCACGGGACGGTCTCGACGATCTTGGCCGCGGTCATCATGGCGCCCTGCTCGCCGTGCATGAACTGGCTGAGCTGGGCCTTGAGGCTCTCGACGCCGAGGGCCGTCAGCTCCTTGTCGCCCCAGCCGGCGATGGGCGACCCGTCGACCTCGCGGGCCGCGGCGGTGAGCTGCATCAGCGGCGTGGACCGGTCGACCAGCTGCTCGGGGTCGACGTCGGTCGCCCAGTCCAGCTCGGTGACGCTGTTCCACTGGGAGGCCATCGCCTTGTTGTAGAGCGTGACGAGCTGGTCGCGCGACCGGTCGTAGTTCCACAGGAAGATGCGGTCCGCGTGGTCGTGGACGATCTTGATCGCCTCGTCGACGACCGCCTGGCTGGGCAGGTCGGGGGCCGGCTCGGTCGCCGTCATCGGGAGTCCTCCGGGTGGCCGTAAGGGGGATCATGGACGTCGTGGTCGAGCACGAGGCCCGGGACCGGTTCGGTGCCGGCGGGATCGCCGGACGCGGCGGTCGGGTGGGGCCGGACGGACCCACCGGGTGCCGCGTGCGGGGCGGGCTCGCCGGGTCCGCGCCGGCCGAAGCTGGCGACGAGACGCTCGACCAGCGCCTGCCACGCCGCCTCGTCGGGACCGGGCAGGCCGGAGCCGCGGTGGAGCAGCAGGCCGAGGTGCAGGATCCGTACGAGGAACACGACGGCGTCGGGGTCGATGTCGTCGTCGACCGTGCCGTCGCGCCGGGCGGCGACGGTGAGGGGCGCCATCCGCTCGCGGAACGCGGCGTTGGCCTCGGCGAGCGCCTGGGCGACCTCGGGCTCGCGTCGGGCGGTGACGTAGGCCTCGAGGCGCAGGGCCTCGGTGTCGCCGAGCGGCCGGTCGGGGTGGGCGACGCCGGCGGCGATCAGGTCGGCCACGCGGTCGATGCCGTCGGCGCCGAGCCGGGCTGCGCTCGACGACCGGGTGACGATCGCCTCGCGCAACAGGTCGTTCTTCGATCGGAACCGGCCGTAGACCGCGCCGGTGGACAGGCCCGACTCGCGGACGATGTCCATGATCTTGGTGCCGTCGTAGCCCTGCCGGGCGAACACGGCGGCCGCGGCCCGCAGGAGCTGCTCGCGCAGCCGGTCGGCGGGCGCAACGGGCGCCCCGTCGTCCGGGGCTGAGACGTCGGTCACGTCCGAAGAATAAACGTTCTTCGCGGGCCGTCAAGGCGCATCATCGCGATCCGCCCGCGCCGAGGCGAGGCAATGGGTTCCATCCCGACACGGCCGAGGTGATGGGTTCCGGATCCGGAACCCATCACCTCAGGCCCGTCCAAACGGAACCCATTGCCTCGCCACTCAGCCCGGCGGCTCCCACGACCGACGGGGAAGCCGGGCCGGCGGTCAGGCCTCCGGTTCGACCACCGTGGCCGGGTCGCCGTCGACGGCGGCGGCCAGGCGCGGGACCAGGCCGTCGATCAGCACCGGAAGGCTGAGCACCGTCTGGAACGACGTCGCCCCGCCGAGCGGGCCCTCGTTGGCGACCGCGACCTCGCGCCCCTCGGCGACCACCGACAGACCCCCGTAGAGCGGCTCGGCATGGAGCTCGGCCAGGTCGCTCTCGGGGTCGTCGCCCAGGATCCAGACGAGGGCGTCGACGTCCAGCAGCTCGGTCTGCTCGAGGCTGAGCTCGGGGGCGAAGTTGTCGCCCGCCATCTCCTCCAGGCCCTCGAACGGGACGAAGCCGAGCTCGGCCATGAACCGTCCCCGCACGTCCTCCGGCGCGTAGACCGAGATCGTCCCCTGGTAGGGCGTGGCCGTGACCCCCACGGCGCCCTCGAACTCCGGGTGGTCGGCACGGGCCTGCGCGAACTGGTCCTCGACCTCCTGCACCAGAGCGTCGGCCTCGTCGGCCCGGTCGAGGATCCGGCCGATGGTGCGGGTCTGCTCCTGCCAGGGGATGCCCCAGTCGACGTACTCGTCGGGCTGGGCGACAGTCGGCGCGATCTGGGAGAGGAGGTCGTACTCGTCGTCGGTGATCCCCGCGTACAGGCCGACGATCAGGTCGGGCTGCAGGGCCGCAATGGCCTCCGCGTCGATGCCCTCGTCGGCGTTCAGCACCTCGGGCTCGGCGTCGCCGAGCAGGTCCTGGGCCCAGGGCCACACGGCGTGCGGATGATCGCCGAACCAGTCGGTGATGCCGACCGGCGCGACGCCGAGCGCCAGGAAGGCGTCCTGGTCGGTCAGGCCCACGGTGACGACCCGCTCCGGAACCTGCTCGACCGTGGTCGTGCCGAACTTGTGCTCGAGCTCGAACGGGAACCCGGTGTCCTCGCCACCCGAGGCATCGGTGTCGGCGGCCGCATCCGTGGCGTCGTCGTCCGAGGCGGTGTCGTCCGAATCGGAGCCACACGCCCCCGCCACGACGGCGAGCACGGCCAGAGCCGCGACCAGGCGGATCCCCGAGGGGCCACGTCGGCGACGGCGCCCGCGTCGGGGACGGGAGGGTTCGCTCTCGGGGAGCGGAACCTCCGGCAGGGCCGACCCGGCGGTCGACGTGGCGGGCGGAGCGGCGGGCGAGGTGGCCATGCGCGGTATCCCCATGCTTACGAGTAGTTGTTAGGCGTCCTTAATCTTCCGGGCGCTGCAGCCGCTGTCAAACCGGCGCTTCGGATCTGGCTCGACAGGCCGGTCCTCGGCCCACATCACATCCGCACCCGGCGTCGGCAACGAATGGCAGACGCGCGCAGGAGGCGATGACGACCGATGAGTCCCGTGCCGTCGCCAGATCCATCCCCCGTGACCCACCGACGCACCCGGAGCCGACGATGACCACATCCACCGACCACCTCGCCGTCGTGAGCGCAAGGGCCGAGCACGTGCCGGTCCGCACGCCGGCGGTCGCGCTGTTGGCCACCGGCGGTACGGCTCGATGCCAGCGCTCAGCCAGCCGGAGAGCCAGGGCCCGGCCGGCCGTGCACGTCGCCCACGGTCAGCGACTCTCCGCAGTGTGAGCACACGACGTCGGCCTGCATGTCGTGGTCGCAGCTCCGGTGGTGCAGCACCACCGGCGGGCCTGCGTCATCCCCGAGCCACGTGTCGCCCCAACGCATGATGGCCGCGATCACCGGGAAGAAGTCCCGCCCCTTCGGGGTCAACAGGTACTCGTGGCGAGGTGGGTGATCCTGGTACGGGCGACGGTCGAGCATGCCTTCGTCGACCAGCCGGGTCAGCCGCTGTGTGAGGATGTTGCGGCCGATCCCGAGGCTGCGCTGGAAGTCCTCGAACCGCCGGACCCCGAGGTAGCACTCGCGCAGCACGAGCGGCGTCCACCAATCGCCGAGGATGTCGACGGTGCGAGCGACCGAGCAGGGCCAGTCGGCGAACGGCGTGCGCTTCACCGGTCGACCCTCCGCGCCCTCACGGCGTGCGGATGCCCGCGAGCTGGGTCGCCTGCGCCACGAGCCGACCCCGGCTGTCCCACACGTCGCACGTCTCGTCGACGGTGCGCGCCTCGACAAGCCGCGCCCGCTGGCGGACCACCAGGGGGCCGGGCGCGGGCAGGGCCCGCACATACGCGGTCAGGGACAGCGTCGGCACCCAGCCGGTGAGATCGGCGAGGTCGAAGGTGGCGGGCGGCAAGGCGTCGACCGCGAACAGGAGGCTCAGCGGATCGGGCTCCCGGCCGTCGGCGAACGACAGCCAGGCTCGGAGCTCCCCGACGCCGGAGGGTCGGCCCTCGGCGAACCCGGCGGTGGCCGGGTCGAGGCGCATGTCGACGCGGTCCATGATCGGCAGCTCCACCTCGCCTCGACCGGCCGACGGCACGCGCCGGTCGGACGGCGTCTCGGGTAGCTCCGGCGTCGCCTCGCCACCCCACCAGGGCGTGGCGTCCGGGTCGAGCCGGCCGAGGGTGAAGGTCGCCTCCACCCGGGTGCGGCCGTCCTGGACGAGGCGGGCGCGGGCCTGGCTCATCGCCCGGCCCCGGCGCAGCACCTCGGTGTGCACCTCCGCCGGGCCGAGGGCGGGCGGACCGACGTAGGCCGCGGTGGCGGACAGGGCGTGGGGGTGCGCGGGGCCCTCGACAGCGGCGACCGTGTCGGCGCCGGCGCGGGCCAGCGCGGCGAGAAGGTAGCCACCGTTCGGCTTGTCGCCGATGGTCCAGCCGCGGTCGACCTCGACGTCGTGGACAGCCCGGCCGTCGTCGTCGGCGTGGCGCAGGGTCACGGCGGTGGCGCGGTCGAACTCGTTGGCGGCGTCGATGCTCACGAACGAAACGCTAATCGGAGGGCGAGTGGGTTCCACAAGTGAACGGACCCGGGCGTCGTGCGTTCCGGGCATGTGGCCGGCATGACCGCAGCCGTCTCCGGCCGACGCCGTCCTCCGCCGATCGGGCGCTCCCGTCCACGGCATGCCAACCTGACGGGGTGTCAGGCAACGGGGACAGGCCGCTCGTACGCGTCGAGGACGTCGAGGGCCATGACGGCGTGCGCGTGCTCACGCTCGACCGGCCGCAGGCGCTCAACGCCTTCGATTCGCCGCTCTACCGAGCCACCGGCGCCGCGCTCGGCGCGGCCCGGGACGACGACGACGTCAAGGTCGCGGTCATCACGGGCGCGGGCCGGGCGTTCTCGGCCGGCCAGGACCTCGACGAGATGGCGCGGCTCGCCGCGGGCGAGGCGGTCGACTCGGGCTTTCCGGTGCTGCTCGACGCTCTGCAGTCGTTCGACAAGCCGCTGATCGCCGCCGTCAACGGCGCGGCGGTCGGCATCGGGTTCACGATGCTGCCCCACTGCGACCTCGTGCTGGCGGCGGAGACCGCCCGGTTCCGCACGCCGTTCGCCGAGATGGGCGTCCCCCCGGAGGCGGGGAGCAGCGTGCTGTTCCCCGCCCGCATGGGCTGGCAGCGGGCGGCCGAGGTGCTGTTCACCAGCCCGTGGCTCAGCGCCGCCGAGGCGGTCGAATGCGGCATCGCTCTGCGGGTCGTCCCGGCCGACGACTTGCTCACCGAGGCGCTGGCACTCGCCGCGGCGATCGCAACCGCCCCGCTGGTCGCGCTTCGTGCGATCAAGGCGACCATGCTCGCCGGCCGGGCCGACGCCGTCGCCGCCGCCCGCGCCCGCGAGGAGGAGGCGTTCGCACAGGTGCTCGGCCTGGCCTGACGCCTGGACCACGGCCACCGACGAGGATCGGCGTCCGCTTCGGGGTCGGGGGTCTCTCGAACCGACGCTCTCGTCGTCCGGTGGGCGCTGCGAAGGCACGGGCCAGGGTTGGCCCTTTCCGTCGGCGGTCCGGGGCGGTATTCCTCGTTCCATGACGTCGTCCCGCGCCCCCGAGTCGCCTGCCACGGGGAACGACAGTCGGTTGATCGACGCGGGATGGGCCACGGCCACCGGCCCTCGCCCCGACAACCAGGACCGTGCCGCGACGTCGACCCGGTGGGCGGTCGTCAGCGACGGCGCGGGCGGGCACGCGGGCGGGGCACTCGCAGCCCAGCTCGCGGTCGACGCAGTCGTCGCCCGGCTGACCCGGCCGGGCGCGACGTTCGACGAGGACACCGTGTGCCTGTCGACCACGGAGGCCAACGAGGCGGTCCGAGCCCGACGCTCGACCGATCCGGAGGTCGCCACGATGGTGGCCACGCTCACGCTTGCGGTGGCGCGGTCGGTCGAAGCGATCGGCAGCACCTGGAGCCTCGTCGACGTCGGCGACTCGCCCGCCTGGCTGTTCGCCGCCGCCGCAGGACGCGTCCGACGTGTGTCCGAGGAGGACAACATGGCGGCTGAGCTCGTGCGGTCGGGCGCCATCTCGCGAGCGGAGGCGCGCCGCCATCCCGGCCGCCACGTGATCACCCGCGCCATGGGAGCGGACGACGCGGTGGTCGCCTCCCCCACCACCGTGTCGCTGCGCCCCGGCGACGGGCTCGTGCTGGCATCGGATGGCATCGAGGTCGTCGACGAGGCCACGATGGCCGACATCATGTCGAGGTCCCCCACCGCCGGCGTCGCCGCCCATCGCCTGGTCGAGGCGGCGCTCTCCCGCGACGCCACCGACAACGTGACCGTGGCGGTCGTCCGCCACGCACCGGATGCGCTGGACGGGTTGGTCGGGGACGGTCCCGTCGCCGACATCGACCTCCGTTGACGATCAGGGTCCGCATCCACGGCGAGGCCTGGACGGGCAGCTTCGAGCGCGACCACCACGTGCTGGTGGGCCGTGGCCGTACAAGTGACATCCGGGTCGGCAACCAGCTCGTGCAGGGCAGGTGGACGGTGTCGAAGGACCACGCCGAGATCCTGTGGGACGGGACCCGCTGGCGCACCGCCAACGTCAGCGACAAGCCCGGCCTGCTGTCGGTCTACGAGCCCGGGTACGAGGAGGTCCCGCTCGAGCCCGGGCGCGAGTGGGCGCCGGTGCGGCACCGGTGGAGCTACGCCATCGGCCGGCCGGACCATCGGTTCCACGTGATCTGCGCCACCGATGACCACCTCGGGCCGGCGGCGGTCATCCCGGGCGACGACCTGCTCGACACCGTCGGAGATGTCTTCGGTGGCGCGTTCGCGAGCACGGGCGACGGATCCGGCGGCGGCGACGGCGGCGACGGCGGCGACGACGAACAGACCGCGGGCCTCGACACGGCGGTGGCGCTGTCGTTCACGTCGCTCGAGCGGCGGGTGCTCCTCGCCTACTACTCGGCGTTCGCGAGCCTGCCCCGGCCGGCCACGCTGGAGCCTCGGGCCCACGACGACGCCGCCCACCGGTTGGGTCGGTCACGCGATTCGACCCGCAAGGCGATCGAGCGCGTCAACGAGAAGATTCGCGCCGCCCACGACGCACCCGCGATCGCCACGGGCCGCAACGTGTCCGCGGAGATCGGCCGCTGGCTGGCCCGTTCCGGAATCCTCGACCCCGATCTCGTCCCCGCCGACTGACCACCCACCGGGGGACCCGAGCGACCCGCCTCGGTGCTGCGAGGTCACCGCGGACGATCACGGTCCCCGCCTTCGGAAGGGAGGCCAGCAGGAAGGTGCGTTCAGTCGAGGTGGCGGAGGAGCACGATCGAGCGGTCGGCCACCACCAGGTCGCCGGCCACCTCGTCGGGGGCGTCGCCGTTCGGCTCCGGCACCATCGCCGGGTCGGCCGCCGTGTCGAGCACCAGCGCCCAGCGCTGCCCCCACCACCCACCGACCGTCCACGGCCGGGGCTCCGGCGACGCGTTGATCAACAGCAGGAACGAGTCGTCGACGACCCGCTCACCCCGCGGCCCGGGCGACGGGATCGCCTGCCCGTTGAGGAACATGCCGACCGACGTCTCGTGGTGCTCGTTCCAGTCGGACTCGCTCATCTCCGTGCCGTCGGGCCGCAGCCACACGAGATCGGCGGTGCCCCGCAACGGACGCCCCTGGAACCAGCGCCGCCGACGGAACACCGGGTGGTCCCGCCGGAGCGCGATGAGCGCGGTCGTGAACTCGAGGAGCTCGTCGTCGGTGTGCGCCCAGTCGAACCACGAGATCTCGTTGTCCTGGCAGTAGGCGTTGTTGTTGCCGCCCTGGGTGCGGCCGACCTCGTCGCCCGACAACAGCATGGGGACGCCCTGCGACAGCAGCAGCGTGGTCAGCAGGTTGCGCTGCTGACGGGTGCGCAGCGCCAGGATGCCGGGATCGTCGGTCGGACCCTCGACCCCGCAGTTCCAGGAGCGGTTGTGGCTCTCGCCGTCGCGGTTGCCCTCGCCGTTGGCCTCGTTGTGCTTGTCGTTGTAGGAGACCAGGTCGGCAAGTGTGAACCCGTCGTGCGCGGTCACGAAGTTGACGCTGGCCGCGGGCCGCCTCGAGTCGGCCTGGTACAGGTCCGAGCTCCCGGTCAGCCGCGATGCCAGCTCCCCCACGACGGCCGGCTCGCCCCGCCACACGTCGCGGACGGTGTCGCGGTACTTGCCGTTCCACTCGGTCCACAGCGGCGGGAAGTTGCCGACCTGGTAGCCGCCCTCGCCGAGGTCCCACGGCTCGGCGATGAGCTTGACCTGGCTGATCACCGGGTCCTGCTGCACGAGGTCGAAGAACGACGACAGCCGGTCGGCCTGGTGCAGGTGGCGGGCCAGCGTGGCCGCCAGGTCGAAGCGGAACCCGTCCACGTGCATCTCGGTCACCCAGTACCGCAGGCTGTCCATGACGAGCTGCAGCGTGTGCGAGTGCGCCATGTTGAGGCTGTTGCCGGTGCCGGTCGTGTCGTAGTAGCGGGCCATGTCGTCGGGGACCAGGCGGTAGTAGGCCCGGTTGTCGATGCCCTTGAACGACAGCACGGGGCCGAGCTCGTTGCCCTCCGCGGTGTGGTTGTAGACGACGTCGAGGATCACCTCGATGCCGGCCTCGTGCAGCGCCCGCACCATCGCCTTGAACTCGGTGACCTGGGAGCCGTCGGCGCCGGCGGACGAGTACTCGTCGTGGGGCGCGAAGAACCCGATCGAGTTGTATCCCCAGTAGTTGCGGAGGCCCTGCTCGACCAGCGAGTAGTCGTGCACGAACTGGTGCACGGGCTGCAGCTCGACGGCCGTCACGCCGAGACGGCGCAGGTGGTCGATCGCGACCGGGTGGGCGAGGCCGGCGTAGGTGCCGCGCAGGTCCTCCGGGATGCCGGGGTGGCTGGCGGTGAAGCCCTTGACATGCATCTCGTAGAGGACCGACTCGTGCAGGGGCACGTCGGGCCGGTGGTCGGTCGCCCAGTCGAAGTAGGGGCTGATCACCACGGCCTTGGGGACGTGGGGCGCGCTGTCCTCGTCGTTGCGGCTGTCGGGGTCGCCGAAGGTGTACGGAAAGCACGCCTGATCCCAGTCGACCCCGCCGTCGATCGCCTTGGCGTAGGGGTCGAGGAGCAGCTTGTTGGGGTTGCAGCGGTGGCCGTTCGCCGGGTCCCACGGCCCGTGCACCCGGAACCCGTAGCGCTGGCCGGCCCCGATGCGGGGCAGGTAGGCGTGCCAGCAGAAGGCGTCGACCTCGGTGAGGGCGACACGTTGCTCCTTGCCGTCGTCGTCGAAGAGGCACAGCTCGACGCCGTCGGCGACCTCGGAGAACAGCGAGAAGTTGGTGCCCGCACCGTCGTAGGTCGCCCCCAGGGGGTAGGGGGCGCCTGGCCAGACCTCGATGTCGTCGCTGGTCACGCAGTCTCCGGAAAGTGTCGGTCGGGGTGGTTCAGTCGGGGATGGGTGTCGGTCGGGACGGTGAGCGCCGTACGCGGGGAACCGAGGTTAGATCCCCGCTGGGGCCCGACAGGTACCCCGGGCGGCGTGGTGGTATGAGAAGGTTCTCATCGAGATCTCATGTTCGGTTCATCGCCAGCTCCGATGCTGACCCCGCCATGTCCCGCCTCGCCCTCGCCGTCGCCGCCGGCCTTCTGGTCGGCGCGCTGGCCGTGGTGGCCGTCGGGGGCTCACCCTGGTCGTCGCCACCGGACCCGGTGCCCGTGATCGATCTCGATGCCCCCGACGACACCACCGCGCGGCCGGAGTCGACCGCCCCCACGACGGTGGCCCCGCCGTCCCCGGCGCCGACCGTCACCACGAGCCCCGCTCCGCAGATCGTCCCGCCCCCGACCGTCTCCCCCG
>CAYUXB010000005.1:27753-31797 GCA_964448525.1 uncultured Acidimicrobiaceae bacterium | reverse complement strand
TCGCGGCGCCGGATCGTGTTGTCCGCCCGCGTCCGCATCCTGGCCTGGGTCGCCCTGCTGCTGGCGTTCGCCGGGGCCAGCGCCCTCCTGCTGCAACGGCGCGTCCTACTCGACCGCCTGGACGAACGCATCGAGAACGACCTCACCCAGGAGGTCGACGAGGTTCGCCGGCTGGCGCAGGGACGCGACCCCGACACGGGCGAGCCGTTCGAGGGCGACGCGGCGGCGATCCTCGGCACGTTCCTGCGCCGCAACATCCCCGCCGCCGACGAGACGATGATCGCCCTCGTCGAGGGCCAGCCGCCCCGGGCCACACCCGCCCCCCACGCCCTGTGGGAGGAAGCGGAGCTCGTCGAGCGATGGAGCGCCCTCACCACCTCCGAGCGCGGCGAGATCTCGACGCCCGCAGGCGACGTGCGCTACCTCGCCGTGCCGTTGGCGAGCGACGGGGAGGTGCGCGGCGTGTTCGTGGTCGCGTTCTTCCTCGACGGGCCCCGCGAGGAGATCGCCTCTCACCTGCGCGTCGGCGCGGCCATCTACGGCGGGGTGCTCCTCATGGCCCTCGCGCTGGCGTGGCTGGTCGCCGGGCGGGTGCTGGCCCCGGTGCGGGCGGTGACCGAGACCGCCCAGCAGCTCTCGGCCACCGACCTCAGCCGGCGAATCGAGGTGCCGGCGTCCAACGACGAGGTCGCGGAGCTGGCCCGCACCTTCAACGACATGCTCGGCCGGCTCGACGGCGCCTTCGCGAACCAGCGTCGCTTCCTCGACGACGCCGGACACGAGCTGCGCACGCCGATCACGATCATCCGCGGTCACGTCGAGCTCGAATCCGACGATCCCGAGGAGCGGCGCGCGACGCGGGCCGTCGTGCTGGACGAGCTCGATCGCATGGCTCGCATCGTGGGTGACCTGCTGGTGCTGGCCCGATCCGAGAGGCCGGACTTCCTGCAACCCGAGGCCGTCGACCTCGACCTGCTCACGAGCGACCTGTTCGCGAAGAGCCGATCCCTCGCGGACCGTGACTGGAGGCTGGCGGGGACGGGCCTCGGCATCATCGAGGCCGATCCCCAGCGCCTGACCCAAGCGGTGATGAACCTGGCCGACAACGCGGTGCGGCACACCCAGCCGGGCGACACGATCGAGGTCGGATCGACGCTCGGCCACGGCGAGGCCCGCCTGTGGGTGCGCGACAGCGGACCCGGAATCCCCCCCGATCAACAGGACCAGATCTTCGAACGCTTCGCCCGCACCGCCGACGGGGAACGTCAGCCCGGCACGGCCGGACTCGGCCTCGCCATCGTGCGCGGCATCGCCCGCGCCCACGGCGGCCGCGTCACCGTCGACAGCACGCCGGGGGCGGGAGCGACGTTCACCGTCGCCATCCCGGCGGACTGCCCCGAGGACGCCGACGACGACCTCGACAGCGACGTCGACGATGACCTCGACGGGCTCAACTTCGACGACGACCTCGACGGGCTCAACTTCGACGACGACCTCGACGGGCTCGACGGTGAGCCGCACGACCACGACGACGGGACCGCCGGGCGCCGACGCCCAGCGGGCCAGGAAGGCACTCTGTGACCCGCATCCTCATCGCCGAAGACGAGTTCCAGATCGCGTCGTTTCTCGAGAAGGGGCTGGCGGCCAACGGATTCTCCACGTCGATCGCGGTCGACGGCGTGACCGCGGCGTCCGCCGCCCGCGACGAGGACTTCGACCTGATGATCCTCGACCTCGGGCTCCCCGGCCGCGACGGCCTCGACGTCCTGCGGGAGATCCGCTCGCGGGGGGAGCACCTGCCCGTGATCGTGCTCACCGCCCGCGACGCCGTGCCCGACCGCGTGGCCGGCCTGGAGAGCGGGGCCGACGACTACGTGACCAAGCCGTTCAGCTTCGAGGAGCTGCTCGCCCGGGTGCGCGCCCGGCTGCGCGACGACCGCAACGAGGAGGCCACGATGCTGCGGGCTGCCGGCGTCAGCCTCGACCTACGCACCAGGCGTGCCGATGTCGGCGGCCGGTCGGTCGAGCTGACCGCCCGCGAGTTCGCGCTCGCCGAGACCTTCATGCGCCATGCCGGCCAGGTGCTCAGCCGGGAGCAGCTGCTCAGCCACGTGTGGGGCTACGACTTCGACCCCGGGTCCAACGTGGTCGAGGTGTACGTGCGCTACCTGCGCCGCAAGCTGGGCAGCGATCGCATCCAGACCGTCCGCGGGATGGGGTACCGCTTCCCCACCTGAGATGCCGATGAGAGTGTTCTCATCGCTCTCTCATGATCGCCTCACCTCGTGTCGCGATCCTTGTGCACATGGTCGCCACCGATGTGCCCCCACCCCACGACGAAGCCGCAGCGCTCGCCGCCCTCGACGACCCGGCGTTGCCCGCCGTCCCGGTGCTGCTGCGCGATCCCGCCGAGCTGCTCGACGCCGCGCTCGCCCCCGCCGGCGGGACGATACGCACCGTCACCCCCCGCCAGACCACCTGGCGGCCCGGGCGCAGCCTGACCGTCCGCTACGACGCCCGCGTCGTGTGGCCCTCCGGCGACGCCACCGACGAGATGCTGGTGGCGCGGACCGGCGAGCTCCATCCGGACTCGCTCGTGCTCGAGGCCGATTCCGTGAAGGTCGCGGTGTGGCGGGTGCCGCACGATCCCTGGCTGCCCGGGTTGGCCGCCGTGACCGACCCCGCCCGCGTCGGTCCGTTGCTCGACTCCCTCGACGTGAACCCGGGCCAGGTGGAGACGCGCCTCGTCTCGTACCGGCCGGGCCGGCGAGCTGTCGTGCGCCTGCAACGAGCTGGCGTCACCGTCTTCGCCAAGGTCACCCGCCCCGGGAAGGTGCAGGACCTCCACGACAGCCACGCCGCCCTGGCCGACGCCGTGCCCGTCCCCCGCAGCCTGGGTGTCGACCCGGACCTGGGCATCGTCGTCCTCCAGGGCCTCGGCGGCACGCTGCTCCGCCACCGCCTCGCGGTGCCGGGGGCGTCGCTGCCCGGCCCCGAGGCCGTCCTCGCCGTGCTCGACCGGCTGCCCGCCCCGGATGACGGTCGCCCGGTCACGGGATGGCGCTCGCAGGAGTGGGCCGAGTTGCTCGGCCGGGTGCGTCCCGGCCGGGCCGCAGTGCTGACGTCGCTGGCCGACGAGCTGACCGCCGTCGACGCCGCCCGCACCGACCCGCTGGTGCCCGTGCACGGCGACCTCCACGAGGCGCAGCTGCTCGTGCAGCGGGGCCGCATCACCGGGCTGCTCGACATCGACACGCACGGTCTCGGCCGCCGCGTCGACGACCTGGCGACGCTGATCGGTCACCTGGCGGTGCTCGCCACCGCGACCACCCATCGCGCCACGATCGAGAGCTACGCCGCTCGCCTGCTCGACGGCTTCGACCAGGTCGTCGACCCGGTGCTGCTGCGCTACGCGGTGGCCGAGGTCGTCCTCGGGCTCGCGACCGGGCCGTTCAGGGTGCTCGAGCCGGGTTGGCCGGCCAGCACCGACGCCCGCATCGAGCTCGCCGAGCAGTGGGCCGCGTCGGCCCGCCGGGTCGCGGCGCAGCGCGACGTCGAGACGACGGATCGAGATGAGACGACTCTCACGCCCATCTCAGGGAGGCCTCACCTGCCGGGCGCAGAGTGAGGCCATACACGGAAGATCCCCCGCCAACCAGACCAGAGGTGCAAGAGACATGCGAAGCACGACCCCCAGCAAGTGGAAGATCGCCGGCGCCGGCGTGGCGGCCGCCGCCCTCGGGGCCGTCGGGATGATCGCCATCGGCGCTGACGACGCCGGCGTCGCCGATGCCGACACGATCGAGCTGCAGAACCAGACCTCGACGTCCGAGCTGGACGACACGGTCACCGTCGACGTCCCGAACGACGATCAGGTCTCGGCCGACGGCGAGTCGCTGGACTCGCCCCTGCAGTCGGCCGACGACTCGCCCGAGGGCGCGGACTCGGTCGACACGCCCGGCGACTCGCCGGCCAGCGTCGACAGCCCCGCCAGCGTCGACAGCCCCGCCAGCGTCGACAGCCCCGCCAGCGTCGACAGCCCCG
>CAYUXB010000005.1:18210-27653 GCA_964448525.1 uncultured Acidimicrobiaceae bacterium | reverse complement strand
CCAGCGTCGACTCCCCGTGACCGACGACAGGGTCGGCGGGCGCGGACAGCGCACGCGCCGACCTCGTCAGGCCCGCGATCTGAAGCCCAGGCACGAGGGCCGGTCCCCACAGGGACCGGCCCTCGTCGCGCTCCGGCCGGCCGGAGCCGGAAGGACCGAGCTCTGTCCCGGCGGCCGCGGCTGCACCCGGGAGGGCGCGCCGCTCGACCGGCGAACCTCAGGCAGCGGCGACCAGACCGGGGTTCGCGGGCAGGTGGTCGAAGCGACCGGCCGGGCGCACCGCCCGGTAGGCCTCGACCACCGGGGCCAGCTCACCAGGGCTTGCCCCGTGCATGATCACGCCGTCGACACCCAGGTCGAACTGTCCGAGCACCGCGGCGGCGCACACCTCGGCCGAGCCGCGAGCCGACGGCGCCAGCCACTCCTCGGGGATCAGGGTCGCGATGTGTTCGAGCTGATCGGTCGTGGCCACGCCGTCGATCGCCCCTGCGATCGACCCGACCACCTCGTCGGCCCGGAACCGCGCCAGCACCGCAGGATCCCACCGGTTGGTGCGCACCATCAGGTCGCCGTAGCCCTGGAGGTAGGTCGCCATGCGGCCGACGGTCTTCTTGAGCTGCAGCTCGTGGGGCAGGTGGTCGCCGACCGTGGCGAAACACGACCAGACGCGCACGGCCCCCGGGTCGCGCCCTGCTTGCTCGGCGGCCCTCCGAACGGTCTGGACGACACGGGCGGTCGTCTCGTCGGTGAAGAAGGTGTGCAGCACGACCATGTCGCACAGCCGCCCGGCGAGCGCCAGCGTGTTGGGCCCGAACGCGGTGAGACCGATCGGGATGTGTTCGTCGAAGGAGGAGTCCAGGTTGAGGACCGGGTACGTCCCGGCCGGGCCGTCGTGGCCGAACACGGCTTCTCCGCGCCACAGGCGGCGGGCCAGCCCGATGAAGTCCTCCATCTGGGCGCTGGTGATGCGGGGGATGCCGAACGCGTCGAACAACGGGTCGATCCCGCGGCCGAGCCCGAGGGTGAACCGCCCGTCGGTGAGCCGGTGCATGGTGGTGGCGTAGGAGGTGGTGACCACCGGGTGGCGGGTGTTGTGGTTGGTGGCGGCGGTGGCGATGCCGAGCCGCTCGGATGTGGCCCCGGCAGCGCCGGACAGCGTGGCGGCCTCCTTGATGTTCCACCGCTCCGAGATGAAGGCCGAGCCCAATCCCATCGCCTCGCCTGCCTCCACCTCGGCGATGAGGTCGCGGGGCGAGCGGGGCTGCCCGGCGAGGGTGTAGAACCCCAGCTCGTTCATGGGCGGTGAGTCATTTCCCTGAACGGTCATTCAAGGCACGCTAGTGCGCTGACCACGAACGTCGCCTGCGAGGGCGCAGACGACTCGTGGACCGGGCACCAGCGGGATCACGGCACGCTGCAGGCGGCGCGGCCAGGCGGGTGAGCGGCGAAGAACCGGGTGATCTCGTCGTTGAACGCGTCGGGCTGCTCCAGATTGCAGACGTGCCCGGCGTCATCGAGCACCACCAGCGGCGCGCCGCCGAGGCCCTCCGCCAGCGCCTCGCCGAAGGCGGCCGGCACGCCTCGGTCCTCCGCTCCCCACACCAGCAGGGTCGGGGCCTCGATCCTGGCGATCTCGGCCCGGGTGTCGTGATCGACCAGCGCCGCCACGGCCCATGCCCAGCAGTCCGGATCGTTCGACTGGGACTCGCGCTCGTTGTTGCGAGCGACGAGCGGCCGCTCGGCCAGCGTGCGGGCCGCCCAGCCGGTGGTGTCGGGGGTCATGTGCGCGGCGAGCGCCGCGAACCCGCCCGCCTGCACCGCCGCGGCCGCGGCGTGCAGCATCTCTCCCGAACGCCGCCCGGTGTGCGTCGACGTGTCGCACAGCACCAGGGCGTCGACGAAGTCGGGCGCCGACAACGCCAGCTTCTGCGCGATCATCCCGCCCATCGACAGACCGACGACATAGGCGTGGTCGATGCCCAGGTCGCGGGCCACAGCCAGCGCGTCCGCCGCGAACCCATCGGTGCTGTAGGGGCCGGGAACCCGCTGCGAGCGCCCGTGGCCGCGGTGTTCGACGACCACGCAGCGGAAGCGGTCGCTCAGCCGGTCGAGCTGCGGTTCCCAGTCGCGCCAGCAGCCGCCCAGCCCGTGCAGGAACAGCACGGCAGGGCCCGTCCCCTCGTCGAGCACGTTGATGCGCACCCCGTCGATCTCACGCAGCATGACCCCTCCTCGATCCCTCCGTCGCCCGGCGCCGCCCGTCCTCACGACGGCTCGACCGTCGACGTTCGCCGAGCAGTCTGCCCCGCGGTGGGGGGCTGGTCGTCGGTGGCACTCAGATGCAGGTCGCGCAGGTGCCCACCAGGTCGAGCCGGTGGTTGTCGGCGGTGAAGCCGTGCTCGGCCGCGATGCGGTCGAGCGCGCGGTCGAGATCGCGCTCGAGCGCCGAGGGGACCGTGAAGTCCCGCACATCGCCGCAGCGCGAACAGATCAGGTGGTGGTGGTGCCCGGTCAGGTCCTCCGCCAGCTCGTAGCGGGAGAACTCGTCCGCGGTCACGATGCGGTGGACGACCCCGGCGTCTTCCAGCTCGGTCAGGTTGCGGTAGGTCGAGGACTGGGCGAGCGATCCGTTGCGCTCGAGCAGCTGGGGGATCGACAGAGGTGCGTCCGCCGCCGCCAGGTCGCCGACGATCGCACGGCGGCTGCGTGTGTAGCGCTGGCCGTGGGCCCGCAGCCGTGCGGCGGCGAGCTCGTGCAGGTCGGTGGGCTGGGCGGGCACGACGCCCACCCTACCGAATTGAGAAGGAGTGAGAACGGCCGGTATCACCGGCTCGCCGCTCGGCGGCACCCTCAGGTCTGCCGGCCGAGCCACGGGCCTCCGACGCGGGTCGGATCGGACGCCTGGGCGCGCCGGGTGCTGCGCACATGTGTTCAGGCCTCGGCGCGGTGGTGCCCCGGCTCGTGGATGCACATGCCCCGGTCGGCCACGTTGTCCTGGCGGCCGTCGTGGTCGGCGTGGTGGTGGTGAGGGTCGTCCATCACGATGACCCCCTCCGGCACCCGCAGCACACGACCGCCGTACGCCGCGCACAGCGGTTCGTCGGTGAGCACCTCGTCGGGCGGGCCGAAGGCCACCACCCGATTGGCGAGGAGCATGACGAGGTCGGCCCGGCGGGCGTCGTCGAGATCGTGGGTGGTGACCACCACCGTGTGCCCCGCCGCCCGCTCGGCCTCGATCGCCGCCAGGATCAGGTCCCGGGAGACGACGTCGAGCCCGGTGACCGGCTCGTCCAGCAGCAACAGCTCCGCCTGCTGGGCCAACCCTTGGGCCACCAGCACCCGCTGCCGCTGCCCGCCGGACAGTTCGTGGATCTGGCGGCCGGCCAGGTCGGCCACGTCCATCGCCTCGAGCGCCGACCGCACGGCCGAGCGGTCGTCGGCCCGCAGGCGCCCGAACGGCCCGCGGACCGCGTAGCGGGCCATCGCCACCACCTCGCGGACCGTGACCGGCAGCGAGCGGTCGACGTCGGTGGCCTGCAGCACGATCGCCACCGCGCCCCGGGTGCGCTCCGCCGGCACGTCGAGCGCGCCGGAGCGCGGCTCAAGCAACCCGGCGAGCGCCCGCAGGAGGGTCGACTTCCCCGACCCGTTGGGGCCGATGAGGGCGACCGTCGCACCGGCCGGCAGATCGAACGAGGCGCCCGTGAGCGCCACCCGCGTGCCGTAGGTGAGCAGGAGGTCGGAAGCGGTGGCAGCGGAGGCGCTCATCGGTCTCGATGCGTCGAGGTGGTGCGGGGAGGAGGTGGGCGGCGGGTTGTCGTTGAGAATCAGTCTCTCTATTGTGCCCTCACGAATCAAGAGCGATTCTCGCTTGGCATCGAGACTACGAGGTCACCCGTGCAACGACACCCCCGCATCGCGACACTCGCGGTCGCCTGCCTCCTCGGTGCAGCCTGCGGGAGCGGTGACAGCGCCGGAAGCTCCGAGGGCGAGGCGACGGTGATGGTCACGACGGCCGTGCTGGGCGACGTCGCCGAGAACCTGGTCGGGGACCTCGCCACCGTCGAGGTGCTGATGCCCCGCGACGCCGACCCGCACGAGTTCCAGCCCTCCGCCCGCCAGGTGGTGGCGATGAGCGAGGCCGACCTGCTCGTCATCAACGGCGGCGGCCTCGAAGCCGGCCTCGACGACGCCATCGACGGCGCCGGGGACGACGGGGTGCCGATCTTCTCGGCGATCGACCACGTCGACACGCTCGACAGCGCCGACGTCGGCCACACCGCGGACGACGGGCACGACCACGACGTCGATCCCCACTTCTCCACCGACGCGAACCGGATGGCCGATGCCGCGGCCGCCCTCGCGGAGACGCTCGCCACCGAGTTCCCCGGGCTCGACACCGACGAGTTCCGCGCGCAGGCCGACGCCTACGTGAGCGAGCTCACCACGCTCGACGGCGAGGTCAACGCCGCCATGGCCGCCATCCCCGACGAGCGACGCAAGCTCGTCACCGACCACGAGGTGTTCGGCTACCTCGCCCAACGCTTCGGCTTCGAGGTCGTCGGCTCGATCGTCCCTTCGGTCACCAGCGAGGCCGCCCCCAGCGCCCGCGATCTCGACGACCTCGCGACAACCCTCGAGGAGGCCGGGGTCCCCGCTGTGTTCATCGAGGCCGGTGGCGACGACAGCCTGGCCCGCGCCGTCGCCGACGAGGTGGGCGACGTCGAGGTCGTCGAGCTGTACGGCGAGACGCTCGGCGAGCCGGGCTCCGACGCCGACACCTACATCGGCATGGCCCGCACCAACGCGACCCGGATCGCAGACGCCCTCGCCCCGCCGGCCTGAGAGGATCACCCCCCGATGATCGACTGGTTCACACAGCCCTTCGAACCGGAGCTGATGCAGCGCGCGCTCCTGGCCGGCCTTCTCGCAGGAGCCGCCACCGCCGTCGTCGGCACCTGGATGGTGTTGCGCGGGCTGACCTTCCTCGGCGACGCCCTGGCGCACGGAGTGGTGCCGGGGCTCGCGCTGGCGGTGCTGTGGGGCTTCAGCCCGATCGCCGGCGCGTTCGTGGCCGCGCTGCTGATGAGCGGGGCGGTGACCGTCGTCAGCCGGCGCACCCGCGTGCGAGAGGACACGAGCATCGGCCTGCTGTTCGTCGGCATGCTCGCCCTCGGCGTGGTCATCATCTCGCGGGCCGAGGGCTTCGCCACGGAGCTGACCTCGGTGCTGTTCGGCGACATCCTCGGCGTGTCCACCGGGGACCTGCGGGGCCAGGCGGTGGCGGCCGCGGTCGTCGTCGCCGTGTCGATCGTGCTCTACCGACCGTTCATGGCGCTGGCGTTCAACCAGGACAAGGCGGCGACGCTCGGCATGCACCCCGGGGTCGCCCACGCCGCACTGATGGTGATCCTGGCCACGGCGATCGTTGCATCGTTCCAGGCGATCGGCACGCTGCTCGTGTTCGGCCTGCTCATCGGCCCCCCGGCGACGGCGAGCCTGCTGGTCCGGCGCGTGCCCCTCATCATGGTGACCGCCGTCGGCCTGTCGGCTCTGGCGGTGGTGCTCGGCCTCGTGATCAGCTACCACCACGACACGGCGGGCGGCGCCACCATCGCCGGCTTGGCCGTCGGCGAGTTCTTCGTCGTGCTCGCCGCGCAGGAGGCCCTGCGAGTCGTGCGCCACGCACGTCACCGACACGCGGCCTGACCGGGACGACGGGCGCCGGCCCACCCCGTCAGCGTGCCGGTTCGGACTCGAGGTCGGGATCGCGGTCGACGATGTGGCGCTCGATCGTTGCGCCGGCCTGCTGCAGCCAGGCCACGGTGATGCGGTCGTAGGCCACGAGCCGGCGCGTCTCCGGGTCGAAGTAGAGGATCGACGCCGTGAGCGGCTCGGGCTCGTCGCCCTGCAGGCCCCGCAGCCCGGCGCCGCCGGTCGATCCCTCCTCCAGCAGGAGGGTGGGCTCGACGTCGCTGTCGTCGGCACGGGCAGCGTCGTCGCCGCCGACCTCGTCGTCCCCGCCGACCTCGTCGTCGCCACCGGAGGCGGTCGTCACGGAGACGTCGCCGCGGGCGGCCGTCGTGTCGGAGCCGTCCGCATCGTCGGGATCCCCGCTCGTGTCCGACTCGTCCTCCTCGGGCGAGCGGGGCTCGATCGTCCGCTCCCGCGGCTCGTGCGTGTGGCCGGCGAGCACGAGGGGGACCTCGCCACCGAGGTCGAGCGCCATCCGCCGGTCGTGCACCATCGCCACGTCGATCGGCGGAGGCTGGTCGGCGGTCATCCGGTCGAGCACCACGGGGGCGAACGCCTCGGCCCGTTCCTGCTCGGTCCTCCCGTCCTGCTCGCTCTTGTCCGGCGTGTAGCGCGGATCGCCGATGCCCCAGAACCGCAGCCCGGCGACCGTGGCCGCCCCGCCGTCGAGCACGACCGCGTTGGGCTGGGCGGCAACGGCTTCCTGCGTACGGCGCGAATCGTGGTTGCCCCGCACGTAGACGTAGGGGACATCGAGGTCGCCGATCTCGGCGAGGAGCTGCGTCTCGGGATTGGTGCCCCAGTCGGTCAGGTCGCCGGTGTCCGCGATGACGTCGATCCCGAACTGCTCGGTCAACCGGGCCATCATGTCGAAGGCCTGGGGATTGAGGTGGATGTCGCTGACGTGCAGGACGCGGATCATCTCGCCGTCCGGGGCGAACGTCGGCAGCTCGGAGCCCGCCAGGTAGAGGGCCGCCATGTTGTCGACCAGATCGCTGAGCTGCGCCCGGTACTCGCCGAAGCGCGAGAGCACCGCGTCGATGTCGCCCACCGCGGTGGGCGCCTGGGTCAGCAGACCGGTGTAGCGGGGCTCGGCCACGGCGTTGGGCTCGAAGGTCGCCGCGGCTCCCACGCCGAGCGACGACACGAACAACGTCGCGACCCCCGCGCCGGCCGCCGCGGTGCGCCAGCTCAGCCGGGCCGCCAGCGCCCCGGCGATGCCCCCGAGCAGAGCCACGACCGTGCACTTGATCGCGAGGCCGACGAGGGCCGAACGCACCTGGTCGGCGGCGTCGTCACCCAGGCGGTCGATGGCCGCCGGGTTCTCCGCGATCCGCTCGGCGTCGGCCAGCCCGATCTCGTCGAGACGCAGCTCGAGCGCGACCGGCCAGTCGTGGGTGTCGAGCTGGATCGTGCCGAGGGGCGCCAGGTGGACGACGGTGTGCCCGGTCAGCGAGGGCCGGGCCGCCATGGTCGTCTCGAACGGCCCGACCTTGGCGGGCACGCTGCCGAACATCGCCACCGCGAGCGACGCACCCACGAGCGCGAACACCACGACGCGCAAGCCCGGCCAGCGGCGGCCGTCGATCAGCTCGGCGGCGGCCCCCCGGAACCGGGCGAGGCGGCCGGGGCGTCCGGCCCGGATGCCGCGACGACGCGCTCGCGGCATGGCAGCGTCCGCACCATCGTTCCCGTGGTCCGAGGGCGCAGCGTCCGCATGATCGTCGACGTGGCCCGCCGGCGGCTCGTCCTCGCCGGGAGAGCCGGACGCGGAGCCATCGGCATCCCCCGGGGCGACCGGGGAGGACGTGCCGGACTCACCGGCACGGTCCGGCACGGTCACACGACCGGAAGCGGTGCCCGGGCGCGCGGCACCGTGCCGGGGCGTGTCGGCGTCATCGGTGCCAGGCCCGGCGTCCTCGTCCATGGCGCGATGCTCGCGGACGGGACGCCCGCCCGACACACTCGATCAGGCGCTCTTCGATTGCGACCGGTTGGCCGCGGTGCCCGACGACGTGCTCGAGGACCCGGACGACGATGACGAGCCGGACGACGATTGTGACGAACCCGACGGCTCGACGGTGTCGGAGACAGCGCCGACCGCCCCGTCGGCGACCTTGGCGAAGCGATGCTCCACGGCGTCGCCCAGCCGGCGGGCGTCCTTCGCGACCGTCTCGGTCACGCGGGACACGCGCGGGTTCTCACGCACCCCGGACAGCAGCTCATCGAGCTTCTCCCGGCGCTCCTCCGCACTCGTCGTCGCCACCCAGTACCCGGCGGCGAACCCAACAGCGATTCCTAGTTTGAACTTCATACCCTCCGGACTACCCGACCCGACGCACCGGCATGCGCGCCGGGACACGCCGGCGGGCCCGAACGCGTGTGACGAGGTCGGCTCTCGATCGTGCCCCCGCACGCTGTACGCTGTCGACGACGACGAGCGGCCTGCGAGCCGCCCGACCGGAGGACGGCAATGGGGTCCGACATGCCAGCCACCGAGGAAACCGCCGAGCTGCACGACCTGTGGCGCGTCTGGGTCACTCCGAGCGACCGCAAGCGGTGCACCTACGTCACCCGCGACGAGCAGCCGGTCGCCGTCGGTGCCGCCGGCAGCGACAACCGCATCACCCGGTTCTGACGTCGGTCGACGTCACGCCTGGCCCTCGGCCATACCGGCGGGGCGCTCGCCCTGCACCGAGGTGCGCTGCACCCACCCGAAGCCCCGCCGCGGCGTGACCGTCGCGATCTCGATCGGCCCACCCACCCCCGGCCACGAGAACTCCGGCGTCGTCGCCAACGGCCCGAGCGTGAGCCGTTGGACGTCGATCGTCGTACGGATGCACAGCACCGCGAAGTCGATGCCGTCCTGCAGGTTCATCGAGTCGAACGGGATGCGGTAGCTGCACGCGTCGAGCAGCGGCTCGAGCGCCCGCAGCTCCTCGGAGCGCCGGTGGGCCGCCGCCAGCCGCTCCAGCAGCTCGAGATCGGACCCGCGCACGATGCGCGTCACCACGTCGGACTGGCCTCGCCACGCCGCGCCACCGCCGTTGGCGGTGGTGGCGATGGGCTCGACCGACCGGTCGGGGAGCGTGACCTCCCACGCCTCGCCCACCCCGGCGTCGTCGTACCCGCTGACCAGGAAGCCGAGCGCCGCGACACCCGGCGGCGGCCTGTCGTCGCCGGGCAGCTCGTCGACGTAGGCGTCGTAGCGGTCGCCGAAGAACGCCGCCAGGTTGCCCGCCGTCGGCCCCGGATGGTCACAGTTGCCGGCCTCGACCACCGCGAACTCGGCCATGTGGCTGGCGATGCTGCGGTCGGCCACGAACGCCTCGCCGTAGGTGGCGACGGCCACGCCCCCGGACTCGAACACCTTGTGGGTGAAGTCGCTGCCCACGCGCAGCATGTGGCGGTTGGCCAGCGTGGTGCGGCTGTCGGCCGCCACCACCACGCCGTCTTGGCACACCACCGTCACCGCCAGGGTCATCACCGCTCGCTTCTGGGCACGGGCCTGCCGACCCGGCGCACACCGAGCCGGCCGACCGATTCGAACCGGGCGATCGTAGCGACGCCCTGTGACGTTCTCGGACCACGTCCCCCACCCCGCCCGAACCAGCCCGAGGCCATGGGTTCCGCCCGAACCAGCCCGAGGTCATGGGTTCCGGATCCGGAACCCATGACCTCGGGCTCGT
>CAYUXB010000005.1:0-18110 GCA_964448525.1 uncultured Acidimicrobiaceae bacterium | reverse complement strand
CGAACCAGCCCGAGGTCATGGGTTCCGGATCCGGAACCCATGACCTCGGGCTCGTCGAATCGGTACCTATGACCTCGGGACGTCCGCGGTGTAGGTGGGGTTGGCGACGGCCAGCTTGTCGGCGACCGTGGCGCGGACGGCGGCGGCGACCTCGTCCCAGCGGTCGTCGAGCGCGCCGGACCGGATCCCCGCGGCGAGCTCCGCATCCGACCCGAAGCCGAGGGCGCCCAGCCGGTCCGCGTGGGCGACGGACGGGCCGCCGCCGGCGGCGAGCTCCCGCTCGACGATCGCCAGCGCCTTCGCCGCCACACGCGAGTGGAAGCGGACGCGGCCCTCCGTGGCACCCATCACGTCACCCTCGAGGAACTCGCGCACCGCCTCGAGCAGCTGGCCCGCGGTCGGGGCGTCGTGCGGCGCACCGCCGTACCCCTCCGCCTGACCACCTGCACCGTCCGGCGCACGGGGAGGGTCGACCGACGTGTCCCCGGGGAGCAGGAGCAGGAGGTCGTGCTCGACCTCACACACCCGCCGGCCGATGGCGGCCAGCTCGACCGACCGGACGACCCCGGTGAGGTGCGTCGACGCCTGGACGACGCAGATGATCCCCCACTTGAGCGTGCCGAGGACCTCCCACCAGTGCAGGGCGGCCCGGTCGACCGTGGTGCCGGCGGTGGCCTCGTAGGCGCCGACCAGCTCGTCCACGTCGCCGAAGCCGCCGACCCGGGGCTCGACACCGAACCGCCACGCCCGCACGCACAGCCAGCCGAGGTCCTCCAGGGGATCGCCGAGGTGGGCCAGCTCCCAATCGAGCACCGCCCGCAGGCCATCGGGCCCGACCACCAGGTTGCCGTTGCGGAAGTCCCCGTGCACCACGGCCTGCGGCGCCCCGGACCCGCCAGGCACGCCCGACCCACCGGGCGCGGCCGGCACCGATGCGTCCGATCCGGCCGCGTGGGAAGGAGGCCGGTTGGCCTCCAGCCAGCGGAAGCCCAGCTCGAAGGCGGGGTGGGGTTCCCCCACGGCGTCGAGCGCCTCCCGGAACTGTGCCACCTGGTCGGTCGCCGCCAGCCCCGGCACGGACGCCGGGGCGATGCTGTGGATGCGGGCGAGCGCGTCGCCGCACTGCGCGGCCAGGAGGGGGCGGGCCTCGGCGTAGGCGTCGTCGCGCAGGATCTTCCGGGCGATCGTCTCGCCCTCCACACGGTCGACGACCATCCACGAGGAACCCAGCGCCTCGCCGCCCACCCCGGGGGGAACCTCCGCGTCGCTGCTCACGACTCCGGGTACGGGCACCCCCACGGCGGCCGCAGCCCGCAGGAGACCGACCTCGGTGCCCATCCCCGCCTTGCGGATGCCGCCGGGTCGCTCCCGCTGGAGGATCAGCGGCCTCCCGTCCGCGTCGAACGCCCATGTCTCGCGGGATGCGCCGCCCGACAGGCGCTTCAAGCCGGTGACGACGTCCGCGCTCAGCACCGCCGCGAGGTCGGCGGCCAGCGCCTGCTCCCGCGCCACCCGAACGTCGCCGCGTCCGGATCCGGGTGCTGCCGCGGACCCCGGAGCGGCCTCGGGGCCCGACGACGAGCCGGCGGTCACACCGGGCGACCCGCTGGACCCCACACCGGACGACGTCCCGGCCCCCGCCCCGGGGGCCCCGCCGGACTCCGCGCCGGGCGATGCACCGGACGACGCGCCGGCCGCCGTCATGCGATCGGCACCAGCGGGTTGCCGTCGTCGTCGAGCTGGTGGAGGTACTCGCTGATGCCGTGTCCGGTGCGGCCCTCGTAGGTCCACCGGGCGAGGCCCTCGTTGACGATGGTCCGGCGCTCCCCCGTGCGGTGAGGAACGCCGTAGACGCGCAGGATGTCCCCGCGCAGCTCGTGCACCCGGCCCCGCTTGTCGGTGGCTCGCACGTGGGTGACCTCGTGGGTCACGCCGTCGTCGGCCAGCTCGCTCGTGACGTCCCACTCCCGGATCGACACCGCCTCGCCGTCGTGCCACACCCAGCCGCGGTGCAGGTCGCCGGCCGGCGTGCCGATGCGGATGCCCCCGAAGTTGGTACCGGCGTCGTCGCCCTCCCCCGGGATGTTGATCGAGAACCAGCGCCACATCTGCGGGCCGCCCCAGCGTCGCGGGCCCCACGACTTGTCGCGGTTCCCCCGGGCGGAGGCGGGATCGAGTCGCCACGTCTCGCCGTCGAGCGCGATCGTGCCCGCCCAGGTGCCCGACTGCTCGAGGTGCCCCTTGCCGACCGTCGTGGCGGTCGACGCGGCGGTGTCATCGCTGCGCTTGGTGCGGCCGAGCCCGTCGGTGCCGATGGCGGGGATCAGCGAGGTGAACGTCAGGTCGACCACGAGCCGGCCGGGGCGGCCGGTGCCCGGCGTGGTGTCGCCACCGAGGTCGAGCACCTCGCAGTCGGCGTCCGCGGTGAGCCGCCACGAGCGCATCGGCTCGACGCGCTCGTAGCGCACGCCGCCGACGTCGAGGTCGCTGTCGGTCATCACCGTCTGGGTGCGCACGCCCCGCACGTTGGCGATGCGGTTGCCGGGCAGCCAGGCGGACAGCCCCACGTCGATGGTGCCCTCGTTCGGGCGCACGCCGATGCGGGTGAACAGCCCGGCGTCGACCCCCGGGTCGTAGGCGTTGAAGTAGTAGGACTCGCTCCACGCCGTGTCGCCCTCGACCTCGTGGGCGAAATCGTGGCTGGCATCCAGAATCGGCACCAGGGCCTCCCTCGCTCGTGGCTTTCTACCCGATCACGTGTCATCGTCGGCGGTGCGCCGGTCCTGCAGCAACACGTCACGGCCCTGGAGCACGTGCTCCGCCATCAACCGACCCGCCCGGTCCCCCGCCCGGTCGGCCAGCGCCTCGTGGATGAGCCGGTGGAACAGGGCGGACCGCTCGAGCTGGTCGCGGTCGTAGCGGCGGAGGGCCTGGAACACGAGCGGGTGGTCGACCGTGCGGAACAACAGCGCGGTCAGGCGTTCGTTGCCGGCGGCGTCGAGGATGGTGAGGTGCAGCTCGTCGTTCCAGCGCGTGAGCACGTGCGAGGCCTCGACCGGCGGCGGGCCTGCGGTCGAGGCGACGACGGCGGTCGAGCCGAGGTCGGCGACCTGCTCGGCGAAGCAGGTCACCGCCACGGCCATGCAATCGAGCTGCTCACGCGTGGCGCGGATGGCCGCCCGCTCGCAGGCGTAGCCCTCCAGCCGGGACCGCAGCTCGTAGATGTCGGCGATGTCGTCGGCGGAGAGCCGGCGGACGGCCGCCCCCCGGTGCCGCTCGACGTCGACCAGGCCCTCCGCCTGCAGGCGGCGCAGCGCCTCGCGCACCGGCGTGCGGGACAGCCCGTGCTCCTCGGCGAGGCGCTGCTCGACCAGGCGCTGGCCGGGGGCGTAGGCGCCCTCGACGATCGCCCGCCGGATGAGCTGGTAGGCGTCGGTCGCCTGCGGGCCGGCGACCGCGACGGGTCGCCCGACGGGCACAGCGGCGACCTCCCGGCCCCGGCCGGCGGTCGACCCCGCAGGCGTCGCCGCCCTCACCGTGGGCTCACTTCAGGCTCTTGAACTGGGCTTTGGCGTCCTCGGTGGCCCCGACCTGGACGTAGCGCTCGGCGTCGAAGTCCTCGGGGGACTCCAGTTCGTCCACCGGCTCGGGACGGTCGTCGGTCTCGAGCTTGAGCGCCCGCGAGATCGTGGCGTGCATGCCGTACATGGCGGTGAGGTAGGTCAGCTCGAACAGGGCCTCGTCGCCAAGCTCGTCCCGCAGCGCGGCGAACACCTCGTCCGCCACCCGACCGCCGTCGTAGACGATGGCGTCGGCGTAGGCGAGCACCGCCCGCTCGAACGGGGAGAACACCGAGCTCGCCGCGCCGGCCGCGACCGCGTCGATCTTGGTCTCCTCGACGCCGAGGCCCCGCAGCGCCTTGGCGTGCTGGGAGTAGACGAAGTGGCTGCCCCGCGCCCACCCGGCCCGGGTCATCGCCAGCTCGCGGACGACCGGATCGAGCTTGCGCGTCGGGCTGCGGTAGAGGACGAAGCCGTCGACGGCGTGCTCCATCACATCCGGTGACAGCGCGTAGACCGTCCACCAGTCACCGTCGGAGCCGGTGGCCGTCCCGCCCCCGTCCGCGACCGGGTCGACGTCGGGGCCGAAGACCAGGTCGTACATGGCGTGGACGACGGGGCTGTCGACCTCGGAGCGGGGAACCTGACGGAGACGGGGCATCGCTGTCCTCTCGTGGTGGCGCGTCACCGCGCCGGCGAACCGGAACCGCCGCCCCCGCCGGCGAGTGGCGGGGCGCAGGCGGAAAGGTCAGGTGTCGGTGGCGACGGAGCCCGCCGGAGCGGGCGTCGCCGCAGCCGGAGCCCCGACACCGGCGGAGGTGGCCGAGGTCGCCGACACCGCAGGCGCGGTCCTGTCGGCGGCCGTCGCCGGGGCGTGGCTCACGTCGTCGGGCCGCAGCCCGCGCACCCAGGACGAGAGCTCGAGCAGGATGCCGTCCGGGTCCTGGAAGTAGACCGAGCGCAGGTAGACGCCGGGGTGCACGTGGTCGGCGACCGTCCACTCCGAATCGTCGTGGGCCACGACGTCGGAGCATGCGACCCCAGCGGCCACCAGGCGCTCGCGGTACTCCTCGATCCGGTCGTCGGCGACGTGGAAGGCGACGTGGTTCATCGAGGCGACGGCGCTCTGCAGGTCGCCGTTGTCCGGCCGCGCCGCAGGCGAGGCGACGCCAGGGGCCGGGCCGGGCCCGTCGGGGAACCAGAAGAAGGCGAGGTGGTCGCCGCCCCCGATGTCGAAGAAGAAGTGCTGGCCCATGCCGGCCGGCAGCTCGATGGTCTTGACCAGCGGCATCCCGAGGACGTCGGTGTAGAAGTCGACGGTGCGGGCCATGTCGCTGCACACGAGGGCGAGGTGGTGGATGCCCTCGTAGTCGAACGGTCGCGAAGTTGTCATGTCCGGTCTCTCCCCCCATCCCGGCGTGCGCATTGCATACAACCGTCACCTGACGTCGTCAAGGGCTCGTCCATTCACCTGGGTCCAATTCGGGTCGATCGAGCACCTTGCGTACAATCCGCTGGCGTCACACGGTCGGAGTTACCTTCCCGAGCAACTAGTGTGCATGGATGAACGGCTTCCTGTGGCTCGGTGTCGCGTGCACTCTGCTGCTCGTGGCCTCCATCGTGTTCGACGGCGTTGGCGAGGCCTTCGACGCGCTGGACATGGGCCCCGGGCAGTTCTCGCTGCCCGCGGTGGCGGCGTTCCTCGGTGCCTTCGGTTTCGGCACCGGTGCCTTCTGGGGCTCGCTGGGCGCCGCGGCCCTCGTTCCCGGCGTCGCCGCCGGGTTGGCGCTCGGCTGGGGCGCCTTGCGCCTGAGCCGCGCCGCCATGCTCATGTCCACCGATGCGACCGAGTCCCAAGCGAGCCTTCTGGGCTCGCTCGGACGCATCGTCACCGCGCCCGCCGTCGGGCGCTACGGCGAGGTCATGCTCGTCCGGCCGGGCGGGCCGCTCAAGGTCGCGTGCACCGCACCCGGCCCGCTGCCCGTCGGCGCCGAGGTGGTGGTCGTCGACGTCCTGTCGTCGACCCTGGTCTCGGTGGCGCCGTTCGACGACCTCGGTCGGCCCGCAATCGACGCCTGACGGCGTCCCCTCACACTCGACTCCTACAGGGAGCCACGTCATGGAAGCATCACCGACACTCATCGCGGCGATCGGCATCGCCGCTCTCGTCCTGTTCCTCATCCTGTTCGTCATCAGCCGCATCCGCGTGGCCGGGCCGAACGAGGCGTTCATCATCACCGGCCGCAAGGGCAAGGGCGGCGGCAACGACACCTCCGGCCAGAAGGTCGTCATGGGGGCGAGCGTCTTCGTCGTGCCCTTCGTCCAGAAGCTGGGCGTGATGGACCTGACCAGCCGGCAGATCGGCGTGAGCGTGCCCGCCGCGGTGGCGCTCAACGGCATCCGTGGGTCGCTCGAGGGCGTGGCCGTGGTCAAGGTGGGCGGCACCGAGGAGCTCATCCGGGCTGCGGCCCAGCGGTTCCTCGGGCAGCAGACCGAGATCGACGTCTTCACCCGCGAGGTGCTCGCCGGTTCGCTGCGCGCCATCGTCGGCCGGCTCACGGTCGAGGAGATCATCCGCGACCGGGCCGCGTTCGCGTCCGCGGTGGCCGAGGAGGCCGAGAACAGCCTCACCGGCCAGGGTCTCGTGCTCGACACCTTCCAGCTCCAGGACATCCAGACCGAGGGCAACTACCTCGCCGACCTGGGCCGGCCCGAGGCCGCCCGCGCCGAGAAGGAAGCCGCGATCGCCGAGGCCATCGCCCGCCGCGAGTCCGAGCAGGCGCGCATCCGGGCCGAGGAGGAGATCGCCGTCTCCCACCGCGAGCTCGCCCTCAAGCAGGCCGAGATCAAGGCGCAGACCGACGCGGCGGCGGCCAACGCCGCCTCCGCCGGTCCCCTGGCGCAGGCCGCCAAGGACCAGGAGGTCCTGGCCGCGCAGGAGCACGTGGCCGCCCGCCGGGCCGAGCTGACCGAGCGCGACCTCGACACGCAGGTGCGCAAGCCGGCCGACGCCCAGCGCTACGCGGTCGAGCAGGCCGCGGCGGCCGACAAGGCCCGCGACATCGCCTACGCCGAGGCCCAGGCCGAGACCACCCGCCTGTCGGGTGCGGCCGAGCAGGAGCGTCGCACGGCGCTGGCCGAGGCCACCAAGGCCGAGGGCTTCGCCGAGGCGTCGGCGATCGCGGCCCGGGGCGAGGCCGAGGCCGAGGCGATGCAGAAGAAGGCCGACGCCTACCGGAACTACGGCGAAGCCGCCGTCATCGACATCGTCGCCGGCACGCTGCCGAAGGTGGTCGCCGAGGCCGCCGCACCGATGGGTCAGATCGACCAGATGACGGTCATCTCGACCGACGGCGCCAGCCAGACCGTGCGCAGCGTGGCGTCGACCGTGGCGCAGGGCAACGAGATGGCCAAGTCGCTGTTCGGCATCGACCTGGCCCAGCTCGTGCAGGGCTTCACCGCCGGCAGCGGCGGCAACGGCGACCCGTCGACCGAGGCCGACCCCGACAGCGCCAACGGGACGGCCGGTTCCATCGAGGCGACGTCGACCGGCGGCCCCACCGACGGATCCGGCGCCTCGGGCGCCTGATCGCCGGCCCCTCTGACACCCGGGTAGGCCGGCGGGCCCGAGCAGCCCGCCGGCCCCGGGTTCAGCCGACCAGGTCGCGCAGCAGGGCCATGGTGCGCTGGCGAGATGCCGACCGGCCCTCCCGGTCGTCGCCGACCGGGTAGGGCGCCGCCCACAGCTCGGTCGCGCCGGCCGCGAAGAGGGCGGTGATGGCGTCGCCGACCTGCTGCTCGGCGCCGACGATCGCCGCGTCGGCGGGGGTCGAGATGCCGCCCGCAGCCAGCACCCGCTGGTAGTTGGGCAGCGTGCCGTAGATCGCGAACTGCTTCGCGGCCGTCTCGCGCGCGGCGGCCTCGTCGTCGGTGACGGCGACCGGCAGGCCCACGATCACCCGGGGCGCCGGTCGACCCGCGCCCTCCGCCGCTGCGGCAATGGTCGGGGCCACCAGCGTCTCGATCGCGGCGGCGTTCGCCATCCACGTGATGGTGCCGTCGGTCAGCTCGCCCGCCGAGGTCAGCGAGCGGGACGCCAGCGCCGCGACGACGAGCCCGACCGAGGTCTCTCCCGCCTGGCCGAGGTCGGCGTTCGCCGTGTACTCCTCGCCCGTGAAGCTGACGCGCCCGTCGCCGAGCAGGCCGCTCAGTACGGTGAGGTACTCGTGGAGGTGGCGGGCGTTGGTGTCGTAGTCGAGCCCGTAGACGCCCTCGATCACGGGGCGGTGCGACACACCGACGCCGAGCGTGAAGCGGCTCGGGTCGCCGATGGCCGCGCCGACCGTGGCGGCCTGCTGCGCCATCAGCACCGGGTGGCGCGTGTAGGTCTGGACGATCGCGGTGCCGAGCTCGATGCGCTCGGTGGCGCGACCGACGACGCCGAGCAGCACGAGCGGGTCGAGCGCCCCGCCCCCGCCGGGAAACCAGATGCCGCTGAAACCGTCGGCCTCCGCCTTCTGAGCCGAGTCGATGATGCGGTCGACGGACGGGCCGCCGCCGGTGAGGGAGATGCGCATGGCCATCGCGACAACGTAGGTGACCACCGCCACCTCACTCCCGCCAGGTGACCTCGGCGAGGTCGCGCGATCGGCGGGCGGCGCGCAGGGCGTCAGCCCACCAGGTCAGCTCGTCGAGCAGCTTCACGGCGGCCGCCGAGCTTCAACCCGACTTGAGGTCAAGGGGGGTTTGGGACCTTCGGCCCTGGCAGGAGGTGACCGCCGGGCGGGAACCTCCGGACGTGACCACGATCGACCGCCCGGCCCCCTCCGCCTCCCCGTCGCGGCCCGAGCCGCGAGCCCGAGCGGCGTGGCGGGCCGTCGCCCTCCCCGACGAGCACGGCGGCTGGGGACTCACGGCCGAGCCGGCGCTGTTGGGCCTGCTCGTCGCCCCGTCGTGGGCCGGGGTCGCGCTGTCGTTGGCCGCCCTTGTCGCCTTCTGCGTGCGGACACCGCTCAAGCTCGTTCTCGTCGACCGCTGGCGCGGTCGCTGGCTGGCCCGCACCACGCTCGCCGCCCGGATCGCCGCCGCCGAACTGTCCGTCCTGGCGGCGCTCGGCGCGGCCGCGGGTGTGCGCGCCGGTTGGGCGTGGCTCGTTCCGGTGGCCCTCGCGGTGCCGCTGGTCGCGCTCGAGCTGTGGTTCGACATGCGCAGCCGGGGCCGACGCCTCGTGCCCGAGCTCTGCGGTGCGGTCGGCATGGCCGCACTCGTCGCCGCCGTGGCGCTGGCCGGCGGCGCCTCGGCCCGCCTGGCGGCCGCCCTCTGGCTGGTGCTCGCCGCCCGCTCGGTCGCCGCGCTGCCCTTCGTGCGGGTGCAGATCACCCGCCTGCGCCGAGGGACCGGCCGGCTGGTGGTCAGCGACCGGGCGCAGCTCGCCGGGGGCGCGATGGCGCTCGCGGCGGTGGCGGTCGACCGGGCGGTGATCGCCGGTGCCGTGTTCGTCCTCGCCGTGACGGCGCTGCACTCCCGTTGGGTGCGTCGCCCGCCGGTGCCCGCCAGGACGTTGGGCTTCCGCCAGCTCGGCCTCGGCCTGGCGCTCGTGGCCGTCACCGCCGCCGGGGTGATCGCGACATGACCTGCCGTACGACACGACGAGATGAGGAGAACCGATGACGATCATCGATACGACCAGCACCTTGGGTGACCTGGTCACCGCCCACCCGCAACTGGCGGGCGAGCTGGAGCGCCGCAGCCTCGACTACTGCTGCGGCGGACACCGGACGCTCGGTGACGCCGCCCGGACGGCCGGCCTCGACCCGATCGTCGTGGCGGCCGAGCTGTCCGACGCGGTCGCCGAGGAGGGCGAGGGGGTCGGGGCGCCCCCGTGGGCCGCGATGGGGGTCGTCCAGCTCACCGAGCACATCGTCGACACGCACCACCGGTACCTGTGGGCGGAGCTGCCCCGCGTCGAGGCCCTGGCCGACAAGATCGCCGGCGTGCACGGCGATCGCCACCCCGAGCTGATGGAGGTACGGCGGCTCGTGGCCGACCTGCGCACCGACCTCGAGCAGCACCTGGCCAAGGAGGAGCGGGTGCTGTTCCCCGCCATCCGCGCCCTGGCCGCCGAGTCACCGGTGCCCGAGTTCCCCTTCGGGCGCATCGACAACCCGATCGGGATGATGCTGCTCGAGCACGATCGGGCCGGCGACCTGCTCGCCGCCCTGCGCCGGGTCACCGGCGACTACCAGGTGCCCGACGACGGGTGCGCCTCGTACGAAGCCTGCTACCGAGCTCTCGCCGAGGTCGAGGCCGACACGCACCTGCACGTGCACAAGGAGAACAACGTGCTGTTCCCGGCGGTCCTGCGGGTCGAGGACGAGCGCTCCGCCGTCAGCCCCGCCGGCTGAGGCCGGACACGACAGCGTCGACGCTCGACAGCCGTGGCGGCGAGGGTGACACGACCGCGGGCCCCGTCACGTTCGATCGCCGCTGAGCGACGCGTCGACCGGCCCGAGGTAGCGCCAGCGCCCCTCGTCACGCAGGAACACGCTGACCTCCCGCAGCTCGTGGTGCTGCCCGTCGCGTTCGTGGTGGGCGACGAAGCTGACCGAACCCTCGCTGTCGAGCATGCCGCCGCCGGTCGTCTCCAGCACCTCGAGGCCGACCCACCTGCGACCGGGGTCGAAGCGCACCCGCCGGGGCCGGCTCGAAGGGTGCCACGTCTCCAGCAGGTAGGCCGCGTCCTCGCGGGCGAAGGCCGTGTAGCGGGAGCGCATCAGTTGCTCGGCGGTCGCCGCCTGCGCCTCGCCGCGCAGGAATCGGCCGCAGCAACGCTCCTCGGCGGCGCCTGAGCCGCAGGGGCACGCCGCGAGGTTGGTCCCGGCATCGACCGAGTCGCTCGTCACGGAACGCATCCTCCCAGCGGCGCGCCCCGGGCGGCCAACCGTTCGGCGGGCTGGCCCCAGTTGCGAACATCTTTCGCACGAACGAACATGTGTTCGTGCATCCGGCCGCGTCGATCCTCCACGCCGACCTGGACGCGTTCTTCGCGTCCGTCGAGCAGCGGGACGACCCTCGGCTGCGGGGGCGACCGGTGATCGTCGGCGGCGGGGTCGTCATGGCGGCCAGCTACGAGGCCCGGGCCCGCGGTGTGCGCTCCGCGATGGGCGGGGCGCAGGCCGGGCGTCTGTGTCCGGACGCTGTCGTGGTGCCACCCCGCCTCGAGGCCTACAGCGAGGCGAGCGCGGCGGTGTTCGCCGTGTTCAGGGCCACGACGCCGCTGGTCGAAGGCCTCTCGATCGACGAGGCGTTCCTCGACGTCGGGGGCCTGCGGCGCACGGCGGGCACCCCACGGGAGATCGCGGTGCGGCTGCGCGCCCGCGTGCGCGACGAGGTGGGGCTCGCCATCACCGTCGGTGCGGCGACGACCAAGTTCCTGGCCAAGGTGGCGAGCGGCGTCGGCAAGCCCGACGGGCTGCTGGTCGTCGCGCCCGGGACCGAGCTCACGTTCCTCCACCCGCTGCCCGTCGAACGGCTGTGGGGCGTCGGCCCCGTCACCGCCGCCACCCTGCACGGCCGGGGGATCACGACGGTGGGCGAGGTGGCGCAGATCCCCGAGGCCGCGCTCGTCGCCACGTTGGGACCCGCCGCCGGGCGCCATCTGCACGCCCTCGCGCACAACCGGGATCCCCGTGTCGTCACCCTCGGACGCCGTCGTCGGTCGGTGGGTGCGCAGCACGCGCTCGGGCGACGGCGACGATCGGCGGCAGAGGTCGACGCCGTGCTCGTCGGGCTCGTCGACCGGGTCACCCGCCGCCTCCGAGACGGGGGCCGGGTCGGGCGCACCATCACCGTCCGCCTGCGGTTCGACGACTTCGGCCGCGCCACCCGGTCCCACACGCTGGCCCAGGCCACCGGCCGCACCGACGCGATCCTCGCCGCCGCGCGCGACCTGCTGGCCGACGCCGCGCCGCTGATCGAGCAGCAGGGCCTCACGCTCGTCGGCGTGGCCGTCGGCAACCTGGCCCCGGACACCGCCGTGCAGCTCGCCCTCCCGTTCGGCGGCGCCGGGACGCGCGGCCTCGACGAGGCGCTCGACGCCGTGCGCGCCCGGTTCGGCGCGCGGGCGCTCGGCCGGGCGGTCCACCTCGGACGCGACATGGGAGTGGAGATGCCGGTGCTCCCGGACGAGCCGCACGAGCGTCCCGAACCGCCGGCGAGCGCGGGATCACCGACGAGCACCGGACCCGCGACGAGCGCGGGATCGACCACGAGGGCTGGACCGACGACAAGCGCGCGATCACCGACGAGCGCCGGATCGTCGACGCCGGGCCGCGGGGTCAGGCGCCGGGTGGGTGGCGCAGGACCGTGACGGCGAAGTCGGCATCGCCGTGCCAGGCCCGCAGATCCCAGGTGGCGAACCGGTGCTCGATCACCAGGCCGGCTTCGCCCACGTAGCGGTCGAAGTCGTCGAGCGCGAGGTTGCGGTCGACGTGGAACCCGACGATGACGAATCCGTCGGGCTTCACGTGGGCCCCGACCCGGGCCAGAACCTCGACCTCGGTGCGGGGGGCGAGGAACACCATGACGTTGCCGGCCAGCACGGCGGCGTCGAACGGCTCCGGTTCGTCCTGCGCGGCGAGGTCGAAGTCGGCCAGGTCGGCGACCAGCCAGTGGGGGCCGGGATGGTCCTGGTTGGCGGCATCGATCAGCGCCGGATCGGCGTCGACGCCGACGACCACGTGGCCGCGAGCGTGCAACTCGGCGCCGACGCGACCCGGGCCGCAGCCGGCGTCGAGGATGCGGGCCTCCCGGGGGACCATCGCATCGATCAGGCGCGCCTCGCCCGCCAGGTCGGCCCCGTCGGCCGCCATGCCGCGGAAGCGGTCGATGTACCACTCGGAATGGCCTTCGCTCGTCTCGGTGACCCACCGCGTCGGCTTTCCCATCGACCCCACCCTATGACCCGTCACCCCCGGACGACGACGTGGTGCTGGTCACTCGGTGGCCAGCAGCTCCTCGGTGTCGAACAGGCCCAGCACGGGCTCGATCGCGGCGTCGATCGTGCGCGCGTCGTCGGTGCCGGTCCCGCCGCACACCTCGGCGTGGACACGGAGCGCCGGATCGGTCGCGGGGTGGTCGGCGTCGGTGAGCTGCAGCTGGCGCGACGTGCCACCGTCGCACTCCGAGGACGGCCCCGATGCACGCCCGCGCACCGCCGCGACGCGATCCACCAGCTCGGTCCACATCTCGTCGTCCACGGGCTCGGTGACGTCGTGCAGCTCGTTCCCGTAGGAATCGACGACCATGCGGGCCTCGCCGTCCTGCACCGTGATCGTGTAGCTGCGGTGATATTCCGGCGGGACGGAGCTGTCGTTGTAGCGGTACTCGACCGCGGCACTGGCGGGGTCGACGGCCGACGTCCCCGCGTCGTCCGCCTCCTGCGCGCAGGCCCCGATGGCGAGGCCCGACACGACGACGGCGAGCACCACGCCCGCGGGGGTCCAGCGACCGACGGCGCGGCGGAGCCACGGCCGGGAGAACCGGAGCGAGGAGGGCGAATCGAGGCGCATGAGGGTGAGACGGTAGAGGAGGCCCGCATGGTTCCCACGTCGGCGGCCCGCCCGTCTCAGGTACCGATCGGCAGGCGCGCCCCGATGCCCCGGAGGTCGCCGTCCTCGTCTCGCCACGACTCCACATCGACGAAGCCGGCGGCGGACAGGACGGGTGCGAGGCCCTCGTCCTGGGTCCCGCCGACCTCGGCCAACAGCCGCCCGCCGGGGCGGAGCAGACGTCGGGCGGCGACGACCACCCGGCGCGCCAGATCGAGACCGTCGTCGCCGCCGTCGAGCGCCAGCCGCGAGTCGTAGCGCTGCACGTCGGCCGGCAGGACGCCGATCCTGCCGGTCGGGACGTAGGGCGGCACCGCGGTGACGAGGTCGAACCCGTCGAACCGGAAGCCGCGCCGGTCGGACCCGGCACCCCCGGGGCCCGCGCCCCCGTCAGCCTCGGTCCGCACGGGGGCGCGGCCGCTGCTGCCCAGCCGAGCGTACGACCGGAGGGGCAGCGCGCCCAGGTTGCCGACCACGGCCGGCACGCCGTTGCGCCGCGCGCACGCCGCCGCCACCGGATCGATGTCGACCCCGACGACGGCCGCATCCGGGACCTCCGCCCTCAGGTGCGCCGCCACCGCCCCGCCTCCCGTGCACAGGTCGACCGCCCAGCCCCCTGGAGGCAACAGCGCCGCGGCCCGGCGGGCCAGCTCCTCGGTCTGGGCGCGCGGCACGTACACGCCGGGCGACACGTGCAACCTCCGCCCGCAGAACACGGTGGTCCCGGTGATCCACGCCGGTGGCTCTCCCTGCTCCCGTCGCAGCAGCCACGCCTCCAGGGTGGCGGCGTCGGGAGCCAGGGCGACGTAGTCGGCGGCCTCCTCCTCGGCAGCCACGCAACCGGCCGCGCGCAGGCGGTCGACGACGGCATCCAGGTCGTGGGTGGTCACCGTGCGAGTCTCGCCTGCCCGGATACCGTGACCGCGCGCCGATCAGGTGGCGAGAGGGACTGGTGAGACCGGATGACGTTCAGCGACCTCCCGGCGAGCGCTGCATGGCGACATCAGACGGGACGTGACGGCTTCGAGTCGTTGTTCATGCGCTCGGGTCGTTCCGGACATCGGTTGGAGGGTCACACCGCAGCGGTCGAGGACGGCCAGGTCTGGGCTGTCCACTACACGATCACCCTCGATGAGCGCTGGGCGACCCGAGCAGCCCGGGTGGTCTGCTGGTCCGTCGACGGTGAGCGCGCCATGCGCCTCGATGCGGACGGGGCGGGCCACTGGGAGATCGACGGTTCACCGGTGCCCGAGCTCGATGGTTGTCTCGACGTCGATCTGGAGTCGTCGGCGTGTACGAACACCATCCCGGTGCGCCGCCTGACGCTCGAGGTGGGCCAGTCGGCCCAGGCGCCGGCCGCCTACGTCCGTGCCCTCGACCTGCGTGTCGAGCGGCTCGACCAGACCTACTCACGCCTCGACGACCACGGCGACGGCGGCGACCACGACCGCCAGCGATACCGGTACCGCGCACCCACGTTCGACTTCGAAGGCCTGCTCGTCTACGACGCGTCCGGTCTCGTGCTCGACTACCCGGGCATCGCCAGTCGGGCCACATGACGAGCCTGCTGCCCCGCGCACGATCCGAGATCGCTCCCGGCGCCGTCCACGTGCCGGGCTGGCTGCCGCTGGAGGAGCAGCGGCGACTGGTGGACGCGTGCCGGCAGTGGGCTCGCCCACCCGCGCCGATGCACCACACCCGCACCCCGGGCGGCGGCGTGATGTCGGTGCAGACCGTGTGCCTCGGCTGGCACTGGAGCCCGTACCGCTACACGCGCACCGCCATCGACGTCGACGGGGCGCCGGTCGCGCCGTTCCCCGATTGGCTGGGCGACCTCGGCCGTCGAGCGCTGGCCGACGCCGACGGCTCACGCACCGGCGGACCGACGGCCGGCAGCCCCGACGCCGACGGCTCACGCACCGGCGGACCGACGGCCGGCAGTCCGCCAGCCGACGGATCGGACCACCTCGCGACCTACGAGCCCGACACCGCGCTCGTGAACTTCTACGACGGCACGGCGCGGATGGGGATGCACCAGGACAAGGAGGAGCGGGTCGACGCGCCCGTCGTGTCGCTCAGCGTCGGGGACACCTGCACGTTCCGGTTCGGCAACACCGGGAAGCGGGGCCGTCCGTACACCGACGTCGAGCTGCAGGGCGGCGACCTGTTCGTGTTCGGCGGACCGTCCCGGTTCGCGTTCCACGGCGTGACCCGCGTGCACCCGGGCACCGGCGACCCGGCGACCGGCCTGACCACGGGCCGGCTGAACATCACGCTCCGGGTGACGGGGCTCGACTGAGAGAGACCGAGCGGACAGGGCGGCGGCTGCCGTTGCCGGGGACGGCCCTCCCCCGGGGTGGGGCGTCCCGCTCCGCCGCCGACCCCGGGGGCCTGGGCCCTGCCACCGTGCGGGCGGGCCCGGCGGGTCAGCCCGTATAGGTGGGGGTCGCCACGACCGCGACGGCGGGAGGGGCCACCGGTCGTGCGGCCGGATCGGGCGAGTCTGGTGCGACCGGCTCCGGCGGCGCCGTCGTGGGACTGGTCGGTGGCGGACCGTCGTCGGGACACGAATCGGTCGGCTCGCCGCCGGCGAGGCGGGCCTCGAAGAACGCGGTGATCTGGGGGAGCGACCGGGCGATGATGTCGCCGTGGGTGCCGCCCTCGTGCTCCACGTACTCGGTGACCTGGCCGGCAGCGCAGAGCACGTCGTAGATGGCCCGGGCCCGCTCGATCACGACCCGGTCGTCCGCGGTGCCGGTGACGAGCATCAGCGGCGAGTCGACGGCGACGCCCCCGACGTCGTTGGCCAGCATGATCGACCGGGCCGGCTCGGTCTCGATCGGGTCGGTCGACCAGAACTCGTGGGCAGGGATCACGGCGAAGGCGCTGATGATGGCATCGAGGCACTGGTCGTGGAACGTCGCCTCCGCCGCGGCCAGGGTGCGCGGACCGGCGTAGTGCTCGAACACGATCTCGGGGTGCTCGGTCGTCGCGCCGTAGAGGGCCATCACGCCGACGATGCGGGTCACGATCTCGTCGAGTGGCCCGTAGGTGCGGTCGAACAGCGCGGCCGGCGCGCCCGCGACGGTGCCCCGAAGGTCCAGCTCGGGGGCGTACTCTTCGGCCAGCTCGTTGGTGGCGATGGCGGCGTGCCCGCCCTGCGAGTTGCCGAGGGCCACCCACCGGTCACCCGCGTGGGCCTCGGGCAGGTTGCGGGCGGCCCGCACCGCGTCGATGACGCTGTGCGCCTCGCTCGGCCGCGACAAGTACGCCTGGTGCTCGCCCACCGGCCCCATGCCGATGTAGTCGGTGCGCACGGCGACGCCCTCGATGCCGAAGCTGAACTGCGCACCGCTGTTCCGGCTGGGCGCGCATCGCGACGCCAGGCCCACGGTGCCGGGAGCGACCGACACGACCGGCCAGCCGCCGTCCGGCGCGGGTCCGTCCGGGAACGTGACGATCCCGGTGACCGCCCGGTCGCGATCCGCCGCGTCCCGGGAGTGGTACATGATCCGCAGCGTCGTCGTGCCGTCGCCGGAGCTGGCGTCCTGCACCCGGATCAGCTCGCCGGGGGCACCGGGCGGCAGTGGGTCGGGCACCACGTAGAACTCGTCGAGCGTGCCGGTGAACCGCTCGGTGACCTGCACGGGCGCAGTCGCGGGCGCAGGCGCGGCCGCAGCCGGTGAGTCCGGCGCGCCGCGAACGCCCGGCGCACCCGGCACGCCGGTGACGGCGAGCGCTGCCGCCGCCAGCACGATGGCCAGCAGGGCCGGGAGTCGCGGCGAGCGAGCCCGCCGGCGGGTGCGGGCGGCGTCAGCGGTCATCGTCGTTCCGTTCCCCAGGTGGTCGCCGATGCGCCGGACGCTACCTCAATCACGAACGTGGATGTTCGTGTGCTGGTGTCCCTCAGACGGAGAGCTCGCTCTTGGTGCGGCCCTTGCTCGACCACCAGCTGTCGGTGCGGCCGAGCCGGAAGCGCTCCGGCTTGTCGTCGTCCGCCAGCAGGTCGGTCTCGAGCCAAAGCCGCTTGAGGTGGCGGATGCGACCCCGCTCACGGTCGTCGGTGTAGCCCTCCCTGGCGTGCAGCACGTGGTAGTTGTTCACGAACTGGATGTCGCCCGGCTGCATCACCATCGACGTGTGGAACCGCGGGTCCGCGCACAGCGCGTCCAGCCGGTCCATCGCCGCTCTCGCTGCGGGGGACACCCTCGGTGCGTCCTCGTGACGGCGCGACGAGTCGATGTAGGGCCGGATGTAGCGCACGTACAGCCGGCCGGCCCGCCGGTTGAAGATCGGCATCTGGTACCAGCCGCGGCTGCCAGGCGCCTGCTCGCCCCGCAGGTCGTAGGGGAACGGGCCGTACAGCTCGGCCGCCACCTCCGGCTCGGTGCGCACAAGCTCGTTGTGGATCGCCAGCGCGTTGGCCACCAGGCTGGCCCCGCCGCTCGCCCCGGCGTCGAGGCAGAACAGCCCGACGAGATCCGACCCGTCGGAGTGGTACGGGAACGGCACGCCACCGATCTCGTTGCCCCGCGATGTGGGGTCGTCGCCCCGCTTGCCCTGGTCGGTGACATCGCCGAGCAGGTGACCCTTGGCGTTCTGCGGCCAGGGGCGGCCGATGTGGGTGCCGATGCCCCAATAGATCGCCGACGCCCGATCCTTGCCGTAGCGCTCGACGGGGACCCCGCGGATCAGCACGACACCGCGACCGTTGATGAGGCCGTCGGTGATGCGGGCGAGCTCGGGGCCGAGGGTGGGCAGGGGGAAGTGCTCGCGGGCGATGTCGAGCACGTCGTCGGTCTGCGCCTCGGCGGCCAGCAGCGCGGCGTCGAGCTCCGCGACGTGGTCGTCGGTGAGCTGGAAGATGTAGCTGTCTCCCAGCTCGTCGGATCGCCACTCGCAACCCGTCTCCAGTGGGACGAGGCTGTCCGGGGCGGTGGCG
>CAYUXB010000004.1:0-42475 GCA_964448525.1 uncultured Acidimicrobiaceae bacterium | reverse complement strand
GGGAGCCGGACGACGACACTCCGGGGGCCACGCCGAGGAGGGATGCGATGCGGCTCTCCGGCTCGCGGGTCGCGCTCGCCCGGGTCGCCGGAGGTCGCGACGGGCGGTTGCCGACGCGAGTGGGCCAGAACGTGGCCGCTACCGACCTTGAGGTCGGTTTCATGTTCTGGTTCAATGGCGGCCGCGGGTGGCCGCTGGGAGCTGGAGGAAACCCATGGACACGTCCCTGACACGCCTTCGACTGCGCCATCTGCTGTACCTGCTGCTCGTCTCGGTGCTCGGGGCCGCGTTGTTCGCGGCCACACCGGAGGAGGCCGACGCCCAAGCGCCAGGCCTCCCGTCGGTCGGCGACGACTTCGCCGCCACCGGGCCGTTCCAGGTGACGGTGCAGAACGACACGGCGCACACCTACTACAGCCCCAGCACGCTGGGGCAGGGGGGCATCGACCACCCGATCGTGCTGTGGGGCAACGGCACGGGCACCAGCCCCAGCGTGTACGACGGGTTCCTCCGCCATCTCGCGTCCCACGGCTTCGTCGTGGCCGCGGCCAACACGTCGAACGCCGGCAGCGGCAACGAGATGCTGGCCGGGCTCGACAACCTCACGAGGTTCAACGGTCAGAGCGGCAACCGGTTCTTCGGTCACCTCGACCTCGACAACGTGGGCGCCACGGGGCACTCGCAGGGCGCGGGCGGGGCCATCGCCGTCACCCGTGACGCCCGCATCGACACCGTCTTCCCCCTCCAGGGCTACGGCGGCCCCCGCGGGACGACGGCCACCGCTCTCTACTTCGCCGGTGAGGCCGACACGATCATCCAGCCGTCGACGGTGCGGGCCAGCTTCGACCAGTCGAGCGGCATCCCCGCCGCCTACGCGGAACTGGCCGGGGCCACCCACTTCACGCCGGTCGGCAATGCCGGCGGATTCCGCGGTCCCGCGACCGCCTGGGCGCGCTGGCAGCTCGCCGCCGACACCAATGGCCGCGGGGTCTTCGTCGGGGCGAACTGCGGGCTGTGCGCGTCGGGGGAGTGGGAGTACGTGGCCAACGCCCGCCTCCAGGACACGATTCCGCCCTCCACCACGACGACGTCGACCCCGGGCGGGTCCACCACGACCACCGCGCCGCCCACCGGCGAGTGCGTGCAGGCCACGAACGGCGCCCACCTGCAGGCGGGTCGGGCGGCGCGCCAGCTGATCTTCATCCGGGCGATCGGCTCGGACGACCTGCTCGGCTTCTCTTTCCAGACGACGGCACTGCGCCAGACCGCTCCGGGCACCTGGGAGCGCGTCGACAGCTGTCAGGCCTGACCCGGCCTTCGCCAGCGGGCCGTGCCGGACGCCGGCTGGTCCGGACCATCCACCGACGTGCCTGTCCGCAGTCCGCTGCGGGCAGGTGCGCGGGCGGGCGCCCTGGTGAAACCGTCACAGGCGCGGTGACCCGCTCACGCACGCGGCTCTCGCGGCTCGATCGCCGCTCGGGCGGGAAGTACTCGCGGCGGCGGGCGAAGACCCGACGGGTCGGCCGCCCGGCCCGGGAGAGGAGACCGGCATGCGCCCGGCGACCCGGCAACGACTCCGCCTGTCCGGTGGTAGCGAGCTGTCCGTCGTCACGGCAGGCGAGCCGTCCAACCCTGCGGTGCTGCTCCTGCACGGGTTCCCGGCCTCGGCTCGTTCGTTCCGGGACGTCGTGCCCGCCCTGGCCCGGACGGCCTACGTGGTGGCGCCCGACCTCCCGGGCTTCGGCGAGTCCGACGTCTTGGCCGAGCCTTCGTTCGCCGCTTTCGGTCAGGCCGTCGAGGAAGTGCTCGACCAACTGGCCGTCGGGTCGCGCTACATCTACCTCCACGACTTCGGGGCGCCCGTCGGTCTCCACATCGCGATGGGTGCGCCGGAACAGGTCCTGGGTCTCGTCGTCCAGAACGCCAACGCCCATCCGTCGGGGATCGGCCCGCAATGGGCCGCGACGAAGGCGTACTGGTCTGATCCGAGTCCCGACAACGAGGCCGCGGCCACGGCGCACCTGACGTTCGAGGGGACGCGCGACCAGTACGTCGCGACCGTGCCGCCGGAGGTGGCCGCGCGGATCCCGGCGGAGAGCTGGGAGGAGGACTGGCGGGTGATGTGCCTGCCCGGCCGGATGGACACACAGCGGGCGCTCATCTCGGACTACGGGAACCACGTCGCCCGGTTCGACGCCATCGCCGACTACCTCGACCGGTGGCAGCCGCCCTCCCTGATGCTGTGGGGCAGGCACGATGGGTTCTTCGACCTCGCGGAGACCTTGTCGTGGATGGAATCTCTGCCCCGGATGGAAGCCCACGTGCTCGACGCCGGCCACTTCCTGCTCGAGACACACGCGGCCGTGGCTGCGTCGCTCATGCTCGACTTCGTGGCGCGCACCCACCCGGAAGGTCCACCACCTCGCCCCTGAGCCCGATGACATCCGCCGGGTGACCGTCGCACACCGGCGTGCGCATGCCGTGCCGGCACGGTGGGTAGCCATCGGGGGACGGTTTCCAGCCAGGAGGTGGCACGATGCCGCGAGGTGGAAGTCACGGGCCGAGCGTCAAGCGGCCCCGCCAGTACGAGGCGATGCGCGACGAGGGCATGAGCAAGTCGAAGGCGGCCCGCATCTCGAATGCCGGCAAGCCGGCCGCCCGTCGGGGCGGACGAGCGTCCGACTACGAGGACATGACCAAGGACCAGCTCCTCGACCGGGCGCGCGACCGCGACATCTCCGGTCGCTCGTCGATGAACAAGCAGCAGCTCATCAAGGCCCTTCGCAAGTAGCCCACGGCGAGTCCCCCGGCAGATGCCCACGACACTTCCCGGCCAGGTGACGGACTCCTGGTTGTAATTTACTGCCGTGTCAGTCTACGGTGCCTCTCGAGCAGACCGTTCCGGCTGCTGCACCCGTGAGGGTGGTTTCCATCGTGGGGGGAACATGAGAGTCAGATCATTGAAGGCAACCATCGGGACAGGGGTCACCGCTGCGGCGCTGGTCCTGTCCGGTCTCGTGGCCGGGTCTCCGGTCGAGGCGCAGTCCAACCCGTACGAGCGGGGACCGAACCCGACGGCGTCGTCGCTTCGGGCGCGCAGCGGGCCGTACGCCACGACCTCGACATCGGTGTCGGGGCTGTCGGTGAGCGGCTTCGGCGGTGGTCGGATCTACTACCCGACCAGCACGAGCGACGGCACGTTCGGCGGGGTCGTCCTCGCCCCGGGCTTCACCGCGGGTGCCAGCACCTACTCCGGGCTGGCCGAGCGGGTGGCGTCGCACGGTTTCGTGGTGTTCGCCATCGACACCAACACCCGATCCGACTTCCCGCCGAGCCGGGGCGATCAGATGCTGCGAGCCCTCGACTACCTGGTCGAGAGCAGCTCCGTGCGCACCCGGATCGACGCGTCGCGGTTGGCCGTCGCCGGTCACTCGATGGGCGGTGGCGGCACGCTCGAGGCCGCCAACGACCGTCCCGACCTGCAGGCCGCCGTGCCGCTGCAGCCCTGGCACAGCTCCAAGAGCTGGTCGAACATCGACGTGCCGACCATGATCATCGGTGCCCAGAACGACTCGATCGCGTCGGTCTCGTCGCACTCCGAGCGGTTCTACGGCAGCATGAGTGCCCAGGAGCAGGCCTACGTCGAGCTGCGCGGCGAGTCGCACATGGCCGCCGCCACCAACCCGGACGACCAGGCGTACGCCATGATCAGCTGGCTGAAGCGGTTCGTCGACGACGACACCCGCTACGAGTCCATGCTGTGCCCGGCTCCGTCGAGCTCCGACTACTCGGAATGGCGTGACACCTGCCCCGGTCCCGGTGGCGGGGGCGGCACACCGCCCACGACCACGCCGCCGGACGACGAGTGCAACTGGTGGGAGTGGTGGTGCTAGCTCCCTGAACGCCGGGCTCCTGCCCGATCGTTCGCACGGTCACGGCCACACGGCCTGACCGGTCCGCCAGGTGCCCTTCCGGCATCGGGCGGCGTGGCTCCGGCCATGCCCTCCGATCCACCGGGAGGGCACCGGCGCGCCCGGGCCCCGATGGCCCCGTCACGGTCGTCGCCGCGTAGTCTCCGCGCCGATGGGGAACGGGGAGGACGACCGTGGGTGATGACGTGGACCGAGGGCGACGACGGCTCAAGCTCGACGTGCAGCTCTCGAACTCGGTGATCGACGCCGTCGACCGGGCGAGGGTGCTGGAGGAGATGGGGGTCGACGGCGCGTTCTCGTTCGAGAACGCCCACGATCTGTTCCTGCCGCTCGCGGCGGCGGCGCCCGTGTGCTCCCTCGACCTCTACACCAACGTCGCGATCGCCTTTCCCCGCTCGCCCATGCACCTCGCCCAGACGGCCTACGACCTGCACCAGCTCAGCGGTGGCCGCTTCAGCCTCGGTCTCGGCAGCCAGGTGCGGGCGCACGTCGTGAACCGGTACGGCAGCCGGTGGGGCAAACCGGTGGCACAGATGCGGGAGTGGGTGCTGGCCACCAAGGCGATCCTCGCCCACTGGCAGGACGGCACGCCGTTGGCCTTCGAGGGCGAGTACACACGCCACACCTTGATGACCCCCGCCTTCGACCCGGGCCCCAACCCCCACGGCGTTCCCCAGGTCCTCGTCGGGGCGCTGGGCCCCCGGATGAACCAGATGGCGGCCGAGGTCGCCGACGGCATCCTGGTGATGCCCTTCAACAGCGGTCGTCACATGGCCGAGCGGACGATCCCCGCGATCGAGCGGGGCCTCGCCGCCGCCGGTCGCGACCGCGACGACATCGAGATCACGGTCGAGGTCATCGTCGGGCTCGGCCGCACCGAGGAGGAGTTGGCGGAGGCGAGACGCATCACCGGCATCCTCGGCTTCTACGGCTCGACGCCGGCGTACCGGGCGGTGCTCGATGTCCACGGCTGGGGCGAGCTGCAGCCGGAGCTCAACCGGCTGTCCAAGGCCGGCGATTGGCAGACGATGGCGGGTCTCGTCGACGACGAGGTGCTGCACACGCTCGCCGTCTACGGCACGCCCCGCCACTGCGCCGAGGAGATCGTGGCGAGGTACGGCGACTGGGCGGACCGCATCTGCGCCTACTTCCCCGGCTACCAGGTCGCGGACGAGGCCGTCGCCGAGTTCGCCGGCGAGCTCCGTCGCGCCACCGACGCGGTCACCGCGGGGCGTCGACCGTCGTGAAGAACTCGAGCAGCTCCGAGGCCAGGGGCACCGCCTCGACCCCGTGGGTCTGACCAGCGAGCACGCGGTGCACCGCCCGCGGGACCGCTGCGGCCACCGCCTCGCCGGCCCGCGTCAACCAGGCCGGGCTCTCCCCGCCCGTCAGGACCAGCGTGGGCTGGGTCACCTGCGCCAGCCGGGCCGCGGGTAGGGCGTTCCCCGGGCCCATCACCGCTGCTTCACGCCCCAACGTGTGGGCCATGGCCTCCAGCTCGGCCCACGAGGGTTCGGCGCGCATGGCGGCGACTACCGCGGCGGGCACCTCCGCGGCCTCGGTCATGAAGCGGGCGACCGCGTCGCCCCGACGACCTGCCGCCACCAGCCGGTCGAGCTGGGCGCCGAAGTCGTCAGGCACATGGGGCGCACCGTCGCCCACGTGGTAGGGCGGCTCCCACAGCGCGATGGCGGCGATGGCGGACAGCCGGGCCGCCGCCTCGGCCACGAGGCCGGCACCCGACGATCCGCCGAAGACCATCGCCGACCCACCTGCCGCGTCGACGAGCGCGGCCAGGTCCTCGACCTCGCGCTCGACCGCGTACGGAAGGGTGTCGCCGCTGGCTCCCCGCCCCCGACGGTCGTAGTTGAGCACGGTGAACCAGGGGGCCAGGTGGGTCGCGACCGCCGCGACGAGGGGGTGGGTCCGGTCGGTGAAGGCGCCGTGCACCAGGATCACCGCCGGGCCCTCGCCGCTGCGGTCGAACGCCAGGGCGGTGCCATCGGCGGAGCGGACGACCCCGGACTCGGTCCCGAACTCGGTCACGGGCGCCGTCCCGGCCACCGTGGTCAGGCGTCGGGGGCGACCAGGCACAGCGCCTCCCAGTGGTGGCCGTCGAGGTCGGCGAACCCGCGCTGGTAGCGGCCCTCGCCCGTCTGCGGTGTTCCGGCCGGGGTGGCGCCGGCGGCGAGGGCCTTGTCGACGAGCGCGTCGACCTGCTCCGGATCGTCCATCCCCAGCACCAGGATCGCTGCGGTGGTGGCCGAAGGATCGCTCGCGGGCCTGCTGGCGTAGCCGGCGAAGGTGTCCTCCTCGAGCAGCATGACCTGGGCGGTCTCGGTGATGACGACCGAGGCCATGGTGGGGGCCATGCCGAAGAAGTCGAAGCCGAGCTCGGTGAAGAAGGCCTTGGACCGGGCCAGGTCCTTGACCGGGACGTTGACGAACAGCTGGTTGGCCATGGCGGATGTCCTCTCGTTGGGCGCCACCCCTGTGGTGGCGGGACGCTCGATGATCATCCGCGTCTCGCGTCGCCGGGTCTTGCCCATGCGTGCCGGGTGCCTTGACCGTGGGCGCCAGGTCCGGCCGGCGACACCCCGCAGTCGGGCCGGTCGGTCGGGCCGGTCAGGCGGGCCGGTCAGGCGGGGGCGAGGTGGGCGCGGCGGTGCTCGGTCGGCGACACCCCGTAGGTGCGACGGAACAGCCGACTGAAGTGCGCGGGGTCGGTCAGCCCCCAGCGGGCGGCGACCGCGCTGACCGGGCGGTCGCGCAGCGCCGGGTCGATCAGGTCGGCGCGGCAGCGTTCGAGGCGCCGGTCGCGGATCCACGCCGCCACCGTCGTGTGCTCGTGCTCGAACAGCCGGTGCAGATGCCGGACCGACAGGTGGTGGGCGGCGGCCACCGTGGGCGGGTCGAGCCGCAGATCGCCGAGGTTCTGCTCGATGAAGGCGCGGACCCGCAGGACGAGCAGGCGCTCCTGCGAGTCGGCAGCCACGACGTCCGGCTCGTCGAGCCGCTCGGCGAGCGCCGCGCTGACGAGGTCGGTCATCACCGTGGAGAGCCGGGCTGCGCTCGCCGGCCGGTAGGTGCTCTGCTCGGTCGCCACCCGTCCGAGCAACGAGGCGGTCAGCGCGCCGGTGCCGGTCGTGCCGTCGATCGGCACGGCGGTGAGGTGGGTGAGCGCGTCGAACGGCAAGGTCAGCGAGCCGTGGGGGAGCGTGAACACCGCGAGCTCGACGGCGCCGTCGTAGTCGAGGTCGTAGGGACGGGTGAAGTCGTAGATCGTGAACTGCCCGGCCTCCAGCCGCACCGTCCGATCGTCCTGGGCCACCCGGGGCCGGCCCGACACGGCCAGGACCAGCCGGTGCACCTCCGGGCTCGCACGCCGCACGAGCGCGGAGGTGCGGTGGACGCTGTGGCGGGTGGTCGTCGCCACGCGGCCCACACCGATCGAGCCGACCTCGGCGGCCTCGACCACGCCGTGCAACGGGGCGTCCGGGTCGATGCGCATCTCGAGCGGTCCGAGCGCCTCGCACACCAGCTCGCGCCAGGCCTCGCGGCGGCGCGAGGGCGGCAGGTCGGATGTCCGGATCAGGATCCCCACACGACACCTCGCCTCGTGGAGCGACCGAACGTCGAGTCTGGACCGGAACGGGTCACGTGACGCACCTCAACCGATGCACGCGGTGAGGGACGCCTGCAACGCCTCCTGCGCGGCGCCCTCGGCCGTCACGTCGACCCGCACCGGTTCGTCCCCGCCGGTGTCGACGAGGGCGACGAACGTGAACGTCCGCTTGTACTCGATGAGGGCGTGGGGGTCGCAGCGTGAGGCCGTGAGACCGACCGCGATGCTGCCGGACGGCCGGTCGTCGTCGATCTCCACCAGCGGATCGGACCGCTCGGCGGCGTCGATCGTGGCGTCGGTCGTGGCGTCGAGGTCCTCGTCGAGGTCGAGGTCGAAGATCACGTTGCCCTCGACCCCGAGCACCGCCACCGTGGCTGCGGGATCGAGCAGGGACACCTCGATCGCACCGACGACCGTCCGGGGACCGGTGCGCGTCCAACGATCGCCGAGGCGCAGGTCGACGTGCTCCCACACGGCGGCGACGTCGCACTCGGCGTCGTGGAGCCCGGCGAGGAGCCCGGCCGGGCGCTCCTCGGCCGTGACCGCCACGTCCTCGCCGCCGATGGTGAGGACCACGAGCGTCGGGTCGCCGGTGTCGCCGTCGCAGCGGGCGTCGCCGAACGGCACGGGCATGCCGACCGGGCTGTCGCCGGCCCGCAGGACCGGGTCGCGCGGCTCGGGCATCACGGTCTCGAACCACGGCGAGTCGAGCTGGACCGCCTCGACCCGGACGTCCTCGGCGCCCTCGTTGCGCAGGTTCACCCGCACCCCACGCTGCATCTCGAACAGGCGTGATCGCTGCAGCGTGGCGCGGATGCCGAGGCTGTCCCCCGAGGCCGAGGGCGTCGTGGGTGCCGCGGCCTCGGTGCTCGCCGCGGCGTCCGGGCGGTCGGCCGGACAGAGCGCCACGAGCGCGCACAAGGTCCCCAGTGCGGCAGCCACGGCCTTGCGCATCGCGGGACGATACCAACGCGGGAGACGGAGGTCGGCGGGATTCCGCCCGCCGCCCCGACGCTACGAGCACCTGTCCGCACGCTTGGGACCGGTGGTCGCCCAGGGGTGTCATGCACGGCGCCGGCGACCCCGCTATATTGACGCGCCGGTAAGTTAGCGTCGGTCGAGGCGGCGGCGCAGGTCATGGGAAGGACCGATCGTGGGAGAGGCGCAGGCAAGACGGCTCGCACCGGAGCAACGCCGAGCGTTGCTCATCGAGGCGGCCCAGGAGACGTTCGCAGCACGCGGCTACACGCAGGCGGGGTTGGCCGAGGTCGCCACGCTCGCCGGCGTGTCGAAGACGCTGCTCTACCACTACTTCCCCGACGGTCGCCCCGAGCTGTACCGCGAGGTCATGGAGCTCCTGGTGACCAAGGCGGTCGAGGCCGTGCGGGGCGCGGTCCGCATCCCGACCTCCCCGGACCGCCGGCTCACCGACCTGATCAACGCCCTGTTCGGCTACTTCGAACGGCATCCCGACGCCTACCGCCTGATCATCCTCGAACCGTGGGGCTCGGGCGACCCCAGCGTCGTGGCCCAGGCGATGGCGGTGCGGGCGCGCCTGGCCGGCGAGCTCAACGGCCTGCTCGCGCCGGCGGGTCAGCCGCTGCCCGTGACCATGGCCGGCGGTGCGGCGGCCATGGGCGCGCTGCTGCACCTGTGCGAGCTGTGGCTGGGTGATCAGATCACCCGCGAGCAGGCCATCGAGGTGTCGCAGCGGTTCCTCACCGCCGGCCTCGGCGAGCTCGACCTGCTCTGAGGTGCGCCCTCGCCCCCCGCTGCGCGCGTCGCAGCCGCGTCAGGTCGGGGTGGGCGACACGTCCGCCGGGGGGATGAGACGCAGGTGACGGCGTCCGGGCCGGGCGGAGGACCCGACGTCGTCGCGCCTCGCGCCCGGCCCGGCGTCGCCGCCGGGTGACCCCGATCCCGCGCCGGCGGAGGCCAACGACTGGGTCCGCGTGTCGTGCATCCCCAACAGGCTGCGCAGCACCGTGCCCTCGCCGGGGGCGGAGCGCAGGGTCACCTCCCCACGGCCGAGGTCGGTGAACAGCCGGATCGACGCGAGGCCGGCGCCTTCGGCGGTCGTCGCCACGTCGAAGCCGATGCCGTCGTCGGCGACCTCCACGGCGATGGCGCCGCCGATGTGCGCGTCGGGCGAGACGGCCACGGTGACCCGCTCGGCCTTCGCGTGGCGGACGGCGTTGAGCAGCGCCTCCTGGGTGACGCGGTACACGATCGTCATCGTGCTGCGGTCGAGCTCGAGCCGGGGGTCGACCTCGATGTGCACCTCCGGGTGCATGGCCGCGGTCCGCTCCGCGCACAGGTCGGACGCGTAGGCCCTCAGCGCGGCGGACAGCGCGTCATCGCGCCGTTCGGGGCCTGGCGTCGTCGCGTCGGCGGGGCCCGAGTCCCCACGACCGGCGCCGCCTCCGCGGGACGCGCCCGCCTCGCCGAACGACGGGGGACGCATGGCGACCATCAGCATGCGCAGCTCCTCGGCACGGGTGCTGAGGTCGCCCTGGAGCTGTGCGATCGTCTCGCGCACGACGGTGGCGGTGGCCGGCGGAAGCGACACGCAAGCGGTCTGGACGACGGTGCCGAGCGTCGACAGGGAGCCCACGGCCTGGGTGTGCAGCTCGGCCACGGTACGCCGCCGGTCGTCGTCGAGGGCGTGCACCATGCTGGCGAGCAGCTGGCGGCGCTCCTCGGCCATGCCGGCCAGCTCCCCCGACAGGATGGCCGCTTCGCGGCTGAGCATCGTGTGGCGCAGGGCGTTGAGGACGACCACGACGAGCAGCACCACCGCGAGGTAGGTGACCGCCCATCGGTCGTCGGCGCGCATCGTGAGCACGTAGAGCGCCAGGCCCGGCAACACGATCGCGCTGATCGTCGGCATCGGGTTGGCTCGCCGCATCTGGCGTTCGACCGGCAGTCGGCCGAGACCGCCCGAAGTCATCCGGTGCGCCCACAGCGGGAGGGCCGCCACGATGGCGAGGTTGGCGGCGAACGCACCGACGAACACCGGGAGCGGGAGCTCGAGGCCGCCCGCGACGTGCGCGAGCTGCAGTGCGACGCTCAGGCTGAACGTCGACATCAGAACCACCCCGAGACCTTGGGTGACCCGTTCTTCGGAGGGAACCCGGGCGAGGTTGAGGATGGCGCCGTAGATGCCAGCGGGCGTGAGCACGAGGAACAGGGCGAACGGGCCGGCGAAGATCAGGTCTGCGCTGTCCGCGACGGCCTGACCCAGCAGGAGCACGCCCGGCGCGCTGAGCACCACCAGGGCCATGTTGGCGTCGATCATGTCGACGGTGGCGTTGCGCCGCCCGGCCTGCAGCCGCAGCATCTGGATCCCGGCGGAGGTCCAGAACGGTACGGCGGCCACGAGCAGCGCCATGTCCACGACCATCAGCGCATCGGAGTGCAGCGTGACAGCCCCGATGGCGGCGATCGTCGCCGCGCTGGCGAGCAGGTTGGCGCTGAACCAGCGCCGCCAGAACGTGCGGTACTGCCGCGGGCCCCGATCGATGACGTGGCGGGTGCACAGCAGGGCCCCGACGAGGAACGGTGCGCTGGCGAGCGAGTGGGCGAGGATGTAGCCGTCGCGGTCGTCGCCGGCCAGCGACGACAGACCGGCGGAGGTGACGACGGCGACCGCCAGCGCGGCCGATCCGACGACCCGATGTCTGACATCGAACACGAACGTGTCGGCGTCGAGCGACCGTGGGTGGCCGCCAGAGCGAGGCGTGACCTCGTCATCCGTGCGCATACTCGACCTATCCCCCGTGGCGGTGGGCCTTCGTCCGCCTGCCCGGCGGCGATCGTAACCGCACTGACACCTTGATGCTGAGGTCGACGTCAGGTCCGAGTGGTGCTTTGCGGAGGTTCAGCGCAGCTCTGCGTAGTGGGTGCGGAGGATGCCCAGGTCACGCCGCCGTTGCTCGAAGGTCGCGCCCACCGCGAGCAGCACCAGACCGCAGGTGCCGAGGGTCGACCAGTTGGGGAGCGCGGCGACCACCGGACTGAGCTGGTGCAACCCGAGAGCGGCGACGGTCACCGCGCCGACGTCGACAGCGGCCCTGGTGCGGGTGACCGCCCCCGCGACGAGGACCGCCACCCCGGCGACCAGACCGCCGAGGGGGCGGACGAAGCCCGGGTCGTCGAGGGCGATCAGCGCAGTGGGGGCGACCGCGGCGACCAGCCAGGGGCCGTGCACGGTCCACGAGGGCAGATCCCGGGTGACACCCGCGCGCCACGCGGCCACCGCTGCGGCGAGCAGCACTCCGGCGACCGGAAGGGTGTAGGCCTCCGGGACGGCGACGTGGGCCCACGCCAGCCGCAGCCAGGCGAGCACGAGGGCCTCGACAGCCGCGCCGACCGCTGCGGCGCGGCGGCCCGGACGCAGCGCGTGCACCGCGGCGGTGGCGGCGCCGACGGCGAACACGACGGTCGTGAGCGTCCCGTCGCCGGTTCCCGCGACGGCGACGGCCGCCACGACGTGCAGCACCGCGGCCACCACCTCGGTGGAGCGACCCACCTCGCCCGGCAGGTCTCTGCGGGTGCCGGCGGGGTCGAGGACGGCGCAGATCCCGCTCGCTCCCGCGGCGACCAGGGCGGCGGCGGTCCAGGAACCGCCCGCCGGCGCGCCGAGAGCGGCGGCCACCAGGCCCGCCTCGGCCACGGACGCCAGCACGGCCACGGCGGACGCGGCGTGGGCCAGCGCGGCGTTGCCGTCGAGCCCGCCAGCAAGGTCGATCGGTGTGGCGTCGTGTCCGGTGGTCGGGTCGATCGGTGTGGCGTCGTGTCCGGTGGTGGGGTCGATCGGTGTGGCGTCGTGTCCGGTGGTCGGGTCGATCGGTGTGGCGGCGCCGCGGACCGCGGCGATCGGGTTGGTCGTTGCGGCGCCGCCGCGGACCGCGACGATCGCGACAGCCGCGGCCAGCACGCCGATCGCCGCCACCGCCCCGACGGTCGTCGCCGGTGCGGCAGCCGCCCAGGCGAGACCGACGGTGGCGAGACACACCGACCCGACCGCAGCGACCGGCCCCGTCGGTGCCGTCGGTGCCGTCGCCGACCCTGTCGTCACCTGCGCAGTCGTCATCGAGGGCGCCGCCTGCGGCGCCGTCCCCGCCGCTCGGGCGGTGGCGGTGGCGGCGGCAGGCGTCGTGGTCGAACGGACCAACGCGAGGGACGCGGCGCCCGCTCCGGCGACCAGGACCGACACGGTTGCGACCAACGGGACGTCGACCAGCAGGGGCAACAGGACGAGGCCGGTCATCACGGCCGCGGCCAGCCCGGCGGCGGCCCCACGACGGCCCAGGCGGGGAGACAGCGCGAGCGCGGCGCCCGCCGAGATCACCAGGTGGGCGAGGACGGGGCCCCCGCCGAGGCCGTCGATGTCGAGCGCTCCGCCCGCGACCTCCCGGGTGGAGGTCCAGGCGTCGTGGTGCCAGGCGGGGTCGACCGCGTCGAGCGCAGCGACCACCGTCGTCCCCGTGGCGACGAGGAGCGGCAGCGACAGCACCGCCGCGACCACCCCGGCGACACCGGCCGGCGGCCCACCCCACCGGCGCGGGGCCCGCACCGCCACCGCCGCCGCGGTCACCGCCACGGCCGCCATCGCCGCCCACCAGGCCGCTCCCGCGGCGACGATCGACGTGGCGAGTCCAGCCGAGTACAGCGCCACCCCGGTGGCGGTGCCCGCCGCGAGCGGTCGGACGCTGTCGTCGTCGGCCCAGAGGGTCGCGACCATCGCCGCCACCGCGGCGGCGAGCGCCACGACGAGCGCTGCGGTGCCCCGGTCGGCGGCGTCGCCGTCCACCCCGAGGGCGCACGCGGCGACCGTCGCCGTCGACCAGAGCAGCCCGGCGCCGGCGAGGGCGACGGAGCGGGCGGCTCGGTCGGTCGCCGGGGTTCGGCGGACGGCCGCCAGGGTCACCGCCGCCTGCGCAAGGATCACGACCAGACCGACCGTGCCGTCCACCGGCCAGCCGATCACGAACAGCGGAACCGGTACCTGCGCGGCGAGGGCGGCGGCGACGAGCGGCGCCCGTGTGCCGCTGAATCGGCCGAACCACCGGCTCACGACCGCGATCAGGCCGAGGGCGACGCACCAGCCGATCAGCGTGGCGTCGGGACCGAGCTCCACGCCGAGGGCTCGGGCGGCCTCGCGCACGGCCTCCGCGTCGACCGGCAGCAACGCGACCGTGACCACCGCGATGGCCTCGGCCGTGGCGGTGAGCCCCCGACGGACCAGCGACCGTGTGCCCGCCATGCCCGCTGCGGTCAGACCGGCCAGCACCAAACCCTGAGTGACCGCGGTGAGGTCCTCCCACGACACGGCGACGAAGACGACGGCGGCGAGCACCACGAGGGCGCTGCCCAGGCCGAGTAGGAGGTTCGCCAGGCTGACGCCCCCGCCCGCGACCGACCGTCGGTCGGCGACCCGAGCCGGGCCACCGGGCCACGGGGCCGGCGGCGGTGGCGGGAGCTGGGGCGCCGGTGCGACGGCGCCTGTCGCAGCGCTCCCGGTCGGGGCGATGCTGCGGCCGGGAACGTGGCGGGGGGCGGACAGCGCCCTCAGCCGCCGGAGCACGTCGTCGCGCTGCACGGCGAGCAGGTGGATCTCGTGGTCGATGCGCCAGAGGGTCTCGGCGTCGGGCCCGACGGGCACCAGCCCGCAGGCCGGGCAGCGGTTGCCGAGCAGGTCGGTCCCGCAATCAGGACAGTGGTGGCGGGACGGTGGCCGTGGCGGTGCGTTCCTCACGGGCGGACCGTACGGCCGTCTCCGCCTCACGGGGATCGGGGTCGGCCCCCAGGGTCTCCTGGGGGACCCCTGGGAGCGTCGTGACCCGGGACGTGGACCGGCGTGATCCTCGACGCTGCTCGTCCCTGCTGGCCGCTGCGCGATCAGGGGGTCAGGCGGGCGGCGAGCCAGCTGAGCGCCAGCGGGTAGCGGTAGTCGATGCCGCCGTGCGCGGCGGGGAACAGCTCGAAGCGCATGCGCTCGCCGGGCAGGCCCGCGGCCAGGAGGGCGTCGCGGAAGGCGGTCGCGCCGAGGTCGAGGTGCCACTCGTCCCGCGTGCCGGCGTCGATCCACACGGCGCGCAGGCCTCGTGCGGCGTCGGGGCGGGCCGCGGCGATGGCGACCGGGTCGTGCTCGAGCCAGCGGTCCCACACGTCGGGCAACCGCGCGCCGGTGGCGGTGTCGAAGGGCAGATGCACCGCGCCGTCATCGTCGCCCGAGTAGGCGGCCGCGTACGCCCAGGTCTCGATGAGCTCGCTGTCGGACTCCTTCGACAGCGGCACGCGCTGGTGCAGGTCGTGCCAGAACCGGTCGTAGGAGCCCTGGTACTCGTCGCGCAGCGCACGCACCACCTTCGGGAAGCTGTCGGGGTAGCAGACCTCGAACAGCGCGTCGCCGGCGTGGGTGGCGACGCCGCCGAACAGATCGGGCCGCCACAGCGCGCTGACCATCGCGCCGTAGCCGCCGCTCGACTTGCCGCTCACGCCCCGGTGCGCGGGTTCGGTCAACGTGCGGTAGCGGGCGTCGACCCACGGCACGATCTCGTCGCAGAGGTAGGTGTGGTAGCGGCCGACGGCCGGCGAATCGACGAACTGGCTGCCCCCGAGCGCCGTCCAGGCGTCGACGTAGACGACGATGACCGGCGGGCAGGTGCCGGCGGCCATCGCCGCGTCGGCGGTCTCCGGGAACGGCTGGCGGAACGGTGCGCGGTTGCGCCACATGGCGAGGTGACCGGTGAAGCCCTGCAGCACGTACACGCTGGGATAGCGCTGCTCGGGCGCGTCGTCGTACCCGGGAGGCAGGTATACCCAGAGCGGGCGGACGTGTGGGTCGCCGAGCCGGTTGTCCCGCAGGGTCGTGCTGGTGAAGGCGTGCTCGTCGAGGCGGCCGGCGAGGGGTGCGCCCCAGGGCAGACCGATCGTAGGTGGTACCTCGCGCGGTGCCTCGTCCATCAGGCCGAGGGTACGGGCCGGGCGAGGCCGGCGCCGGGCACGCGGCGCCCGGATAGCCAGCCGCCCAGGCGCCGAGGTCGGGTCCGGGTGCTACCGGCCGGCAGCACCGGGTCGGGACGGCGCTGCCGGTCCGTGACCGGTCAGCCGGTGGAGCGCTCGATGGCGGCCTTGGCCCGCCGCTCGGCGGTGCGCCGCTTCCACATCTTCAGCTTCCAGTGGCGGCGACGTCGCTGCGACGGCTTGGCCTTCGACGGGTCGTGGTGGCGCTCGGCCCGGAAGCCGACCCCCGGCTCGATCACGTCATCGGGCTCGGCCCCACCCAGGATCTGGCCGGTGACATCGGCCAGGGCGGTGTTGACCCGGTGGCGCTCAGAACGAGCCTGTGTCCGCCGCTCCTCGTGGTGCGGCTGGACGACCTCGGTCGTGCGGTGACGGTTGCTCATCGATGCCCTCTCTCGAAAGAGTCGACAACTCTCTGCTCCGTCCGACCGACCGTAGCCGGGCATTCGGCGAAGTGTCTGCACGCCCGAGAGATCGGTGGCTGACCTGCACGACCGCATGCTTCGAGCCGAACCGCCGCGACCTCAGGAGGCGTCGCCCTCGACGTCGCCGGTGCGGACGCGCGCCACCCGCACGGCTTCGGCGACCCTGATCGTCCCGTCGCTGACGAACATGTCAGCCATGTTGACAGTCTGACCGCGATGGAGCACCCTCGTCGACGCACGTCGCGGCTGTGTCGGCGCAGCACATGCCCGGGAAGGCGCGGACGTTCGATGAGGTCCACGTCGTGGGGGAGAAGCGATGCTATGACCGTGACGACGCAGGCCTCGCCCTCCGCTGACCGTTCGGCGACGGCGGTGGAGCCAGAGCTCGATGGGGGCACCGGACGGCTGAGCGAACGCGCGGTCGGCCGGCTGGCCCTCGGGGTCACGCTGGTGCCCTTCGTCGTCGGTGCGCTCGCCCTGCTCTTCGCGGTCGGCGGTCAGTACCACCCGTGGTCCGACCACGCGCTCATCGAGCTGCAGACCCGCAGCGTCGGCCACGACGAGGTGCTGGTCGGTCTCTACTCGCGCGGCACGTGGAAGCACCCGGGGCCTGCCCTGTTCTACGTGCTCGCCCCCTTCTACTGGGTGACCGGCGGGATGTCGGTGAGCATCAGCATCGGGGCCCTCGCCGTCAACGGCGCCTCGGTGGCGGGCATGGCCCTCGTCGCCCGTCGCCTCGGTGGCCTGCGGCTGATGCTGATCACCCTGCTGGCCAACGCCCTGTTGATGCGCGCGCTCGGCGGCGAGTTCCTCCAGGACCCGTGGAACTGCTTCGTCACGACGCTGCCCTTCGGCCTGCTCGTGTTCCTCACCTGGGCGATGTGGCGGGGTGAGCTGTGGGCGTTCCCGGTCGGCGCGGGTGTCTTCACGTTCCTGGCGCAGACGCACGTGGGGTTCGTCGCCCTGGCGTCGCCGTTGCTCGCCTGGGGCGTCGTCGGTCTGGTCGCCTCGGTGCTGGCCAGCCGGCGGGCCGCACAGGATCCTCCTGGCGCCGAGCCGGGCGACGGGGACCGACCCCTCGCGTGGCGGCCGCTGGTGCGCTCGGGCGTCATCGGTGCGGTGGTGCTCCTCGTGGGGTGGGCGCCCGTGCTCTACGACACCCTGCGCAACACCCCCAGCAACCTCGGCCAGGTGATCGACTACTTCCGTCACCCCGACGAGCCGGCGCACACGCTGGTCGAGGGGTGGCGCGTCATGGCGGGCCAGTTCGGCGGGTCGCCCGAGTGGCTGATCGCCAAGCACCCGCCGGGGTTCGTCGGCCAGTCGCCGTTCGTCTACAGCAGCCCCTTCCCGTGGATGCTCCTGTTGCTCGTCGCGGCAGGGATCGTGCTGTGGCGGCGCCGTGTCGCCGGTGGCCCGGCCCTGGTCGGCACCCTCGCCCTGACGTTCGTGATGGGCGTCGTGGCGGTGTCGCGCACCATCGGTCCCGCCTTCGACTACCGGCTCCGATGGACGCTGATCCCCGGGATGATCGGCCTGGTCGTCATCGGCTGGGCGGGATGGACGCTCGCCGAGGCGCGCTGGCCGCGGACCGGAGCGCGGATCCTCCCCCCGGCCGCGCTGGCCGGGCTCACCCTGCTCGGCGGGATCAACGTCTACACCGCCGCCACGGCCGGCACCCCGCAGAGCGGCGACAGCGTGTCGACAGGGGCTATCTCCGACCAGGTGATCGACCACCTGTCCGGCTTCGACGGCATCGTCGTCGTCAACGATCAGTCGAGCTCCGGGGCCTGGCACGCCCGCGGCCTCCTGCTGCAACTCGAGCGCGAGGGCTTCGATGTCGGCGTCACCGAGTTGCGCGTGCACGAGTACGGCCGCCACCGCGTCGTCGACCCCGCGGCGCTGTCCCGCGGCCGGGGAAACGGCCTCTCGGACGACGAGGACGCCGATCGGGAGGTCGTCGTGCTCCACGTGTCCCGGGACGAGTTCATCGCGAACGTGGCCACCCGCCCCGGCATGCGCATGATCGCCGAGTGGCACTCGACGACAGCCGCCGAGACGGAGGCCCTGAGCGCCGAGCGCACCGCTCTCGACGCGGACGTGTCGGCCGGTCGGATCTCGCAACAGGAAGCCATCGAGAGGGGGCAGGAGCTGATCGCCGAGCTGACCGGCGACGGCAAGGGAACCGCCTACCACGTCGCCGTGTTCGCGGAGGAGCCGGCGGTCGCCGCTCCATCGGCACCGACTCAGCCGGGGTGACTTGGGTCGGAACCGGTGGCGCGGCGTAGCCTCGTGGGCGTGCAGAACGTGGCCACCGCCCCCCGACCGGCCGCCGATGTCGCCATGCGCCGCCTGCTTCGGATTCCCGACGGGCGCACCGCGACGGAAGGCGCCGCCCAGCGCGCCTTCTCGACCTCGGTGCTGGTGTCGGCCGTCCGGTGCGTTCTCACCTACCTCGTTCTGCCGTTCCTGGCGCCCGCTCTGGGCCTGGCGGCCGGTGTGGGGCCGGCGATCGGCATCCCGATCGGGATGATCGCCATCGTCTTCAACGTCACGACCATCCGTCGCTTCTGGGCAGCTGATCACCGCTGGCGCTGGGCCTACACCGCGCTCGCGCTCGCGGTCATCGCGCTGCTGCTCGTGCTCATGGGCCAGGACGTCGCCAAACTGGTGAGCTGATGTCGGCCACCTTGCGCCGCGCCGGGCTGTTCGCCTGCGGGTGGATGGCGGTCGCCCTCGGGACGATCGGCATCGTGGTGCCGGGTCTGCCGACGACAGGTTTCTTCGTGCTCGCCGCGGCGTGCTTCGCCAAGTCGAGCCCCCGCTTCGAGCGCTGGGTCCTCGACCTGCCGGGTGTCGGCCCGATGGTGCGTGACCACCGGGCCGGCCTGGGCATGCCGCGCCGGGCCAAGGTGATGGCGATCACGATGATGCTCGTCGCCTGCTCGCTCAGCTCGCTCGCGCTCGGCGCGCCGATCCTCGCCGCGGTGATCCTCGGCGCCGGCGCGGTCGGCACCTGGTACATCTGCGCGCGGGTGCCGACCCGCGAGGTCGAGCTGGCCCGCCGGGCCGCGATCGCCGACCAGCCCGGGTAGCCGGAGGCGTGTTCGTCGATCAGCCCGGGGGGCCGGGGCGTGGCCGCCGACCAGCCCGGGTAGCCGCCGGTCAGCCCACGTAGCTGGCGGACTGCGCCGCCACGAGGTCGACGATGTCGCCCATCGCGACGTTGACGTCGATCAGGTGCATACCCCACTGCTCGTTGAGGTCACCGCCGATGTCGTCGGTGCGCGGATCGGACGGGTCGCCGTCCACCGACAGGGCGAGGTAGGTGTAGTCGCCCTCGTCCTCGCACGTACCCTCGACGAAGTCCGGGTAGGTCACCCACGGCGTCTCGATCTCGCTGGTGCGGGCCGGGTCAGCGAAGGGGTGGGCGACATCGCCCCCGAGCAGGCTGCCCTCGGGTCGGGTCACCATGAAGAACGGCTGCAACGGGGCCGGACCGCCCGTCAGGTCGGCGGGGTTGACGCAGGCGGCGCGAGTGCCATCGCCCGCGCGCCCGAACAGGGCTTCCGACGTCGGCGGCGCGGTGTCGCGGTAGGTCACGTACGACACCACGCACCCGGTCTGGTCGGTGTCCTCGCAGAGCGGCACGTTGGCGAACGATCCGCCCACGACGTCGCCCTCGGGGACCTGCACCGAGGAGCCCAGGATGTACGCGGCCACCAGGCGGTCGCGCAGGAGCGGCTCGTCGTCGATCTCGCCCTCGATGAGTCGGGTGAGCATGCCCGCTCCCTGCGAGTGGCCGATGAGGACGAAGCCGCGGCCCTCGCTCGAGTTGACGACGTACTCCTTGAAGGCGTCGACGACGTCGTCGTAGGCCACGGTCCACGGCTCGACGCCCTCCCCGCGATCGCCACCCCCGATGGCGGACAGGGTGGCCTGCCGGTACACCGGTGCGAAGACCCGACAGGTCGACGTCAGCCGGGCTGTCTGGTTGTAGACGGTGTGGATCTCCTCGGCCTCCGCGGGTTCCCAGTCGCTGTTGGGGCCCTCATCGAAACTGGTCGTCGGGTACACGTAGAAGCAGTCGACGGGCGGGTCGTCCGCCACCTCGTGCTCGATGATCTCTGTCGTGCCGTCGGCGGCGACCGCCGTTGCGTCGAGGTCGCGGCTGCAGACGTCGTCCGCGATGCCCGGCTTGCACAACCAGCGGGCGTCGTCGGCGTAGTTCTCGGTCGTGTAGCCCTCGTAGCCATCGGGGAGCTCGACATCGGCCGGGTCGGCGCCTGCGTTGCCGTTGCCGTCCTCGCCGGCGGACGCCGTCCCCGCATCCGGCGCGGCGTCATCTGCGTCGTCGTCGGATGAGCAGGCGGCGCTCAGCAACCCCAGCGCGACCGCCAGGGTGATGGCCGTGAGCCGGCGTCCCGTCTGCTCTCGCATGCGTCCCCCTCGTGGCTCGGGGGATCGACCCTGCTGACCCCCGCGTCGGTAAGCAACCTAGCCGGGGGGCCGCGGCGGCGCCCATCGGCCCTGCGCCCTGGCGTGCCAGGAGGGCGTGCCACCCTGGGCGCATGCGATTCATGATCTACGGGGCCGGCGCCGTCGGGGGGACGATCGGGGGCCGGCTGTTCGAGGCCGGCCACGACGTCACGCTGGTGGCGAGAGGAGCTCACCTCGCGGCGCTGCAGCGGAAAGGTCTCACGCTCGCCGCGCCAGGGGGCACGGTCACGCTCCCGGTGCCGGCGGTCGCGTCACCGGCCGAGGCGGAGCTCCGAGCCGGCGACGTGGTGGTGCTCGCCATGAAGACCCACCACACCGCGGCCGCCGTGAACGAACTCGCCCTGGCGTCGCCGCCCGGAATCAGCGTGGTGTGCGCCCAGAACGGTGTCGAGAACGAGCGGCTCGTGCTCCGCTCGTTCGCCGACGTCTACGGCATGGTGATCATGATGCCGGCCAGCCATCTGGAACCCGGTGTCGTCGAGGTGTGGTCGACACCGGTCAGCGGCCTCCTCGATCTCGGTCGCTACCCGGCCGGCGTCGACGGCACGGCCCGTTCCATCGCCGCCGCCCTGTCGGACGCGACCTTCAGCGCACAGCCGATGCCGGATATCATGCGCTGGAAGTACCGCAAGCTCCTCTTGAACCTGGGCAACGCCATCGAGGTCGTCGCCGGGGAGGTCGATCGGACGGACGGGGCGCGCGCCCGGGTCGCCGACCGCCTCGTCGCCGAGGGGGAAGCCGTGCTGGCCGCCGCGGGAATCGACGTCGCCAGCGTGGAGGAGGAGGCCGAGCGGCGGGGCGACCTGCTGCGCATGCGGCCGATCGACGGGCGCCGCCGGCAGGGCGGGTCGTCGTGGCAGAGCGTGGCCCGCGGCGTGGGCACGGTCGAGACCGACTTCCTGAACGGCGAGATCGCGCTCCTCGGGCGATTGCACGGCGTGCCCACGCCCGCGAACGACCTCCTCCAGCGGCTGGCCCGTCAGCTCGCCGCGGAGGGCCGCCCGCCGGGGGCGTACGGCATCGACGAGGTGGTCGCCCAGCTGGCGCCCGGTCCGTGAACGTTCGTCCCGGCAGGGCGTGAGCGCGCGTCGGGCAGGACACCGGCCACGCAGCGGCCGGCGAGCTGGCCCGCTCCGTCAGGCGGCGGTCGGGGCGGGCAGCATCGGGCCGGCGGACCGGCCCCGCTTCAGCTCGAAGAACCCGTCGAGGGCCGACGTCTCGAGCACGAGGTCGAGCAGCCGTGCCGCGGCCTCACCGCGCGGACCCGGGTTGACGATCGGCCCGAAGATGCCGATGCGCGGCGAGCCGTGGGCGAGCACGGGTGACCCGACATCGGGTCCGGCGAGCTCGATGGCCTGCTTGGTGGACACCTCGACGATCGGGTCCCAGCCGTCGTCGTCGATGGCCGCGAGCCACTCGCCGGCACCGGTGGCCTCGGCGGAGGCGCGCACGACGTCGATGGACAGGTCCTCGTCGCCGTCGTGCGAGCGCCGGCCGATCTCGGCGTAGACGTCGCCCACGAGATCGTTGCGCCCGGCGGCGTCGAGGGCGGCGAAGAGCCGGTGGGCGCGGGCCGCGGCATGGACCAGGTCCGCGTGCTCCTCGGCCGGCTCGCCGTCGCTGAGAACGAGCAGGCTGAGCGAACGCCAGATGACGGCGATCCCGCGCTGTCGGGCGGCGTCGACCAGCCAGCGGGACGTCAGCCAGGTCCACGGGCAGGCGGGGTCGAAGTAGAACTCGACGGTCTCGGGGATGGCGCCGGCGGGCGCGCCGGACGTGGGGGAGGAAGCGGCGGTGGAGGTCATCAGCCGTTCCAACGGGCGCGCCGTCCAGGTTCTTCCCGGCACCGAGGCGCCGCCGTTCAGCCCCGGCGCGTCCAGTCGTCGAAGTCCTCGCAGGCCTCGCCGTCGCGGTCGCTGTCGAGGTGCTCGCCGTAGCCGGGTTGGCCCGCGAAGAGGGGGAGCGCCCCGGCCGACCTCGCCGACCGGCAGCTGCGGTAGGTGACCGCCTCGGTCGTCGTCGTGGTCTCCGGCGGCGCGGTCGTGGTGGGCGCCTCGGTGGGCGGCGGCACCGCCGGCGCGGCGGTCGTCGTGGTCGACGGCGGTGCGGTCGTCGTCGTGGTGGGTGCCGTGGTCGTTGTCGGGGGCAGGGTCGTGGTGGTGGGGACGGCGGTGGTGGTCGTCGTGGTCTCCACCGTCGTCGAGGGCATCGGACGGGTGTTCGCCGTCGTCTGCTCGGAGCCGCCGTCCTGGCGGAACGCCATCGCCACGCCGACGATCAACAGGAGCACCAGGCTCGCGGCCACGACATCGGCGATGACCCGCACCCGCATCGGAGCGGAGCGGTAGCGCCACACGGCCTCCGCTGCGAGGCCCTGCACGGATCCGGCGACCCCGCCTCGCTCCCTGTCATCGAGCTCGTCGTCGTAGTGGACGTCGTCGAAGCCGTCCCCGTCGTCGCCGGAGCTGCCGGGATCGCCGTACCCGTACGGGGCCCGGTGGTTCCGCCCCAGGTCGTCGTTGCGCCTGCCGTCGCCGGTGTCGCGTCCGTGCCGAGCGTGAGCGGGGGTGCGCGGGCCGGCATCCGGCCGGTCGAGGCCGGCCCCGAAGCCGGGCGGAACACCGGGTGCCGCGGGCCGGTGGGCCGGTGGCCTGGTCGCGGTCGGTGGTGCGCTCGGGCCGGGCCCGTGGGTCGGTGGTCTGGTCGTGGTCGGTGGTGCGCTCGGACCGGGCGCGTGCACCGCGGTCTCGGACGCCGTCGCTGGAGGGGCGCTCGCACCGGGACCGTCGGTGGCGGCACCGGGGAGCGGGGGGGCATGGACGATGGGCATCCGGCCGGTGTCGGCCTCCGCCGCGTTCAGCCCGTTGGCGAGGTTCGGCGGCGGTGGCCGTGGCGGAGCCGGGGGCGGGGGCGGTGCGGATGCCGGCGGTACGCGGACAGCGGTGCCGTTCCTGCCCTCGGCCGCTTGGGCGCCGTAGGTCAGGTGGTAGCGGCCGGGCGGGGGCGTGGACGGCAGGTGCCTGGGCGCGTGCTCGCCCGTGTCGTCCCCGTCGTCTCGGTGCTCGCCCGGCCCCGTCGGGTCCGCCATCGTCGCTCGTGTCCCAGTTGCCCACGGTGGTGCGCTGACCGCGACCACGCCCTGCTGTTCGCCGGTGCCCAGGGTATCCGAGCAACGGCGACGCGGCCCCCACGGCGGCGCGAGGTCATTGCCACCGCACGAATGACATCGCTAGTATTTGGGCTGCTTGGGCCCTTGTTGGGGTAGGGCACGGCATAGACGGAGGCCGAAGTGGACATGGATGCAAAGAAGGCTTTTATGGTCACCGCCGCTGCCTTCCTCGTGCTGTCCATGTGGCACAACCCCACGGGCACCGCCAATGCGTTCGGCGATTTCCTCGGCAACGTCGGCAGCTTCCTGGAAGATGCCATCGACAAGTTCACCGAGTTCTTCCGGGGCCTGACGGCGTGAGGTCGCTGCGCCGGCGGCGCGGCGAGGACGACGTCGCGGGTTCGGTCGCCAGCACCCCGCACACAGCTTCCGATCCCTACTCCGGCAGTGGGCGCACGCCGGATCCGGCCGCGGTGCCGGACGATTCGGAGTTCGTCGAACGCCCACCGAGCGTGATGCGACGCTTCGGCGAGGGCCTGGCCGAGATGCGTCGCCGGGTGCTCCCGCTGCCCGACGAGGTCATCGACCAGTATCTCGGCAACGGCGAGCGGATGATCCACAACGACCACCCGTCGTTCAGGTCATTCATGGTCCAGAACACGCTGCTGTTCGCGGGCTTCCTCATCGTGGCCGTGCTCTTCCTGGGCATCACCTTCAGTGGTTCCCTGCTGGCGGCAGCGTTCCTCTTGCTGGTGCTCTGCGTGGTGCTTCTCGTCCTCGTGCTCAAGCGCCTCGGTGACCGATACACCAGCTACGTCGTCACCGACACGCGGATCATGCGCATTTCGGGCGTGATCAGCCGGCGGGCCCACTCGATCCCCTGGGTCCGCGTCACCGACCTCACCATCGAACAATCACTGACCGGCCGGTTGTTCGGTTACGCCACGCTCCACATCGAATCCGCCAACGAAGATTCCGGCCTCCGCGATCTCGATGGCGTCAGCGATCCGATGCAGTTCAACCAGTTCGTGGTCGACATGGTGGTGGCCAAGCAGGGCACCATCTCCCCCAAGTGGGAGCAGACGGGCGAGCCCGCTCCGCCAGGCCTCGGTCGCGGCCTGAAGCGCATCCGGCTCTCGCGCCGGCGCAGCGCCGAGGGCGACGAGCCGGCGTCCCGCCCGCCCAGCGGGCCCCCCACGGACCCGCCCCGTCCACGCCGACGTCAGGGCGAGACGGAGCAGGGCGACAGCGCGTCCGGCCCGTCGGATGTCGACGACATCGAGTCGCTGGATGCGGAGGCCCTCGCCGCCCAGCTCAGGGCGTCCGCCACCGAACCCGACCTCCCCTGGGGCAAGTAGCCCCGAGGGAAGGTGGGAGCGGCCCGTGCGCTGTCAGGCCAGCGCGCGGTCGTTGAGGGAGTTCAGCCGCTCGCAGGCCTCGAGGTACTCGGTGACGAGGCGCTGCACGACGTCCGACGTGCGCTCGATGCGGTTCATCTGGCCGACGACCTGACCGACCGGGTTGAAGTTCACGTCCTTGGCGGCCTCGGGGTAGCGGTGCCCACGCTGCACGGCGTCGAGCGCCACCATCATCTGCAGCGGCATGGGCAGGGTGCCGGGCGACTCGTCGCCCTCCCAGGCGTCGGTCCAGTCGTTGCGCAGCATCCGGCACGGCTTGCCGGTGAACGAGCGCGAGCGCACGGTGTCGTGGCTGGTGGCGTCGACGTAGGTCTGCATCTGCGCCGGCGGCACGTCGGCCTCCTCGACCGTCAGCCACAGCGAGCCGGTCCACGCCCCCTGCGCGCCCATGGCGAGCGCGGAGGCCACCTGGCGCCCGTTGCCGATGCCGCCCGCGGCCAGCACCGGCATGGGCGAGATGGCGTCGATCACCTGGGGCCACAGCACCATCGAGGCGACCTCGCCGCAGTGGCCGCCGCCCTCGGTTCCCTGGCACACGACGAAGTCGAGGCCGGCGTCGCGGTGGGCCAGCGCATGCTTGATCGACCCGCACAGCGCGCCCACGAGGCGCCCCGTCGACTGGATCTGGTCGACGATGTCGGCCGGCGGGGTGCCGAGGGCGTTGGCGACCAGCTTGGCCTTGTCGTGGCGGAGGATGGCCTCGACCTGAGGCGCGGCGGTGACGGCGGTCCACCCCAGCAGCTCGTGGTGCTTCTCGTCGGCGGGCAGCTCGGGAACGTTGTGGTCGGCCAGCACCTTCTTGCCGAAGTCGCGGTGGCCCTGCGGGATGTGCTTGGCCATCTCGGCCTCGAGGTCCTCGGGCGACATGTCGTCGATGTCCATGCCCTCGTACTTCGAGGGGATGACGATGTCGACGCCGTAGGGCTTGTCGCCGATGTTCTCGTCGAGCCACTTGAGCTCGACCTCGAGGTCCTCGGGGCTGAACCCGACGGCGCCGAGCACGCCGAGGCCCCCGGCCTTCGACACGGCGGCGACGACGTCGCGGCAGTGGCTGAAGGCGAAGATCGGGAACTCGATGCCCAGCTTCTCGCAGATCTCGGTGCGCATGTCCTGTCTCCCAGGTGATCGGTGGATGGCTGTCGTGACGGCGGTGGATCGGGGTGGCGGTGTGGCCGGTGGTGGGTGCGCCGGGGGTCCCGCAGCGGGTGTGCGGGTCCTACGGAGGAGCGGGGAAGACCACGGCGGCGGTGGCCGCGGCGCTGCGTGCGATGCGGCCGTCGCGGTCGTCCTCGCCGAGCAGCATCTCCTGCAGGAACACGGCCAGGAGCTGCCCGCTGACGACCGTGGTGACCGCACCCCTGGCGGACGCGGCGGTGTCACCGGTGCTGTCGGTGCTGCCGGCACCACCGAGGGTGTCACCGCTGCCAGGTCTGCAGGCACGACCGGAGGCGTCACCGCTGCCAGGCCTGCCGGCATCACCGGAGGCGCCGGCGCTGTGGATGTTGCCGAGACTGCGGGGGTTGCCGGCGTTGCGGGGGTCGTCGGGGTTGCCCAGGTTGCCGGCGTTGCCCGGGTGGCCCGGCGAACCGTCGTCCAGCTCGGGGAACAGCTCGCCGAGCCATCGGTCGACCGCCTGCTCCAGCACGACCGACAGGCGGCGGGCCTCGGCCAGCGCCACGGCGTCGTCGCGCAGGCTCTCGCCGACGAGCAACCGCCACAGGCGCAGCTCGCCCAGCGACTGCGTGGCGAGGTGGACGAAGAAGGCCTCGAGGCGCGCCCGTGCGGGCAGCGCCGGATCGACCGGCAGGCTGAGCTCACGCAGGCCGGAGTCGTACTGCCGCTCGTCGACGATGGCCCCGACGAGGTCGGACTTCGACGAGAAGTAGTGGTACAGCGTGGCGATGTTGAGGTCGCAGGCGGCCGCGAGCTGACGCATGGTCATGCCCCGCACGCCGTGGGCGGCGATCAGCTCGGTGGCCGCCGCCAGGATGCGCGCCCGTTGGGCCCGACCCTGCGGCGCATGCTCGGCTGCGCCGCTCGCCTGCCCGGGCCGGGTGCGTTCGCTGGTGACGCTGGAAACCCCTTCCTGCACGGCGCGAGACGGTAGCCGATCAATCGTTTGATTGGCGAGGGCCGTGCTCCGTGAACCGTTGTGGTTGCCCAGCAACCAGTCCGGCGCGCAGAGCCGCGCTCGGAACGGCCGAACCTCCGGCCGTCGGCGACGGCGGAACGGCCGAACCTCCGGCGACGGTTCTGTGTTCAGGAGTGGTTGCGTGGCAACCACATCGGTGCGCGAACGAGGTCCGGGGCGGCCAGGTCGGGTGCGCGAACGAGGTCCGGGGCGACCAGATCGGTGCGCGAACGACGTCCGGGAATCCGGGAGTCGGGTACCGTGCCGCCGTGCTGTTCCCGCAGCGGTTCCACCCGGGGCTGGCCGACGGATCGGTCACGCTCGCCTTCCGCCGGTGGCGGCGACCCGCGGCCAAGGCCGGAGGCCGCCAGCGCACGCCCGTCGGCGAGTTGGCCATCGACGCCGTCGAGGTCGTCGACCTCGACGACCTCACCGAGGGTGACGCGCGCCGGGCCGGCTACGCCGACCGAGCCGAGCTGCTGGCCGAGCTCGCCAGGCACCCCGACGGCACGCTCTACCGCGTCGAGCTGCACCTCGCCGGGCCCGATCCCCGCATCGCCCTGCGGGAGCGAGCGCATCTGTCCGACGACGAGTGGCAGGCGGTCGCCGCCCGGCTCGACCGACTCGACCGTGCGAGCAGCCACGGACCGTGGACCACCGCCGTCCTCCGGCTCATCGACGAACGCCCTGCCGTGCGGGCCCCCGACCTGGCTGCGTCGCTCGGGCGCGAGACCCAGCCGTTCAAGACCGACGTGCGCAAGCTGAAGGAGATGGGCCTCACCGAGAGCCTGCCCGTCGGCTACCGGCTCTCACCCCGCGGTCGGACGGTGCTCGCGCGCCGGTAGGCGCAGGTTCTCCGACGCCGCTCCGCTCTCCGGAGGTCAGCGGCCGAACATGGCGAGCCACTCGCGCTCGGACTTCGGCGTGAAGACGAAGTTCCACTTGCGGGTGTCGCCCATCGAGGCCGAGGGCTCGGCCGAGTAGAGGTGGCCCGGGAAGAGCACCGAGTCGTCCGGCACCTTGGCCAGCTTCTGCGTGAGGCTCTCGTACAGCGCGGCCGGGTCGCCGCCCGGAAGGTCGGTGCGGCCGCACCCCTCCAGGAAGAGGGTGTCGCCGGACACGAGGTAGCGGCCGTCGACGAAGAAGCACTGGCTGCCCGGCGTGTGCCCGGGCGTGTGGATGAGCTCGATGCTCACGTCGCCCGCCTGCACGACGTCGCCGCTGTCGTGGAGCACCAGGTCGGCGTCACCCGCGCCCGTCACCCGCTGCACCCACGGCGCCTCGTCCCGCTGGATGTGCACCGGTACCGGGTTGAGCGTCAGCAGCTCGCGCACCCCGCTGATCTGGTGGCCCATCATGTCGCCGCCCACGTGGTCTGGGTGGTAGTGGGTGGCGAGCGCTCCGGTCACCTTCATGCCGTCGGCGGCGGCCACGTCGAGGATGCCCCGGATGTCGTAGGCGGGGTCGATCACGACGGCCTCGCCCGACGCCCGGTCGCCGACCAGGTAGACGAAGTTGACCATCTGCCGGGCCAACGGGTCGGTGCGGGCGATGTCGCGCCCGGCCAGCAGCTGGCGGAAGTAGAAGCGGTCGGACCGGTCGTTGGCGTCCACGGTGCTCACGGCGCCGAGGCTACCGGCGGGCGGGCGAGGGCGGCCGAGCGACGGTCGACAGCTTGGTCTGCCTAGACTAAGTCCATGTCGACCCTCGTCAACATCCACGAGGCCAAGACCCACCTGTCGCGCCTGGTTCAGCGCGCAGCCGATGGGGAGGACATCGTCATCGCCAAGGCTGGTGCGCCCATGGTCCGTCTGGTGCCCTACGAGCCGGCCACCGAACCCCGCGTGCCCGGCGCCTGGAAGGGCAAGGTCTGGATCGCCGACGACTTCGACGACCCTCTGCCCGACGACGTCCTGGCTGCGTTCTACACCGATGTCGAGGCCGGCATCGTCGACGACGACGCGTGATCGCGCTCCTCGACACCCACGCCCTGTTGTGGTGGCTCGCAGACGATCCTCGCTTGGGTAGGTCGGCCCGCGTGGCGATGGGGGACCCGACGAGCGTCGTGTTCGTCAGCGCGGTATCGGTCTGGGAGATCGCCATCAAGCGGGCCGTGGGCAAGCTGCGCGTGCCGGACGGGTTGGCCGAACGCATCGACGACGCCGGGTTCGAGCGGCTGCCGGTGGGGTTCGACCACGCCGAGCGGGTCGGCACGCTCCCCCTGCATCACGGGGACCCGTTCGACCGCCTCCTCGTCGCGCAGGCACTGGTCGAGGGCGCCACGCTCGTGACCTCCGACCGGCGGATCGAGGCGTACGACGTCCCGCGGTTGGCCGCCAGAGGCGACTGAGTCGGAGGGGGCGGCACCGCAGCCGGTCGCCCTGCTGTCGGGTGCCTCGTCACTGAGCCACGACGAGCCCCCGACTTGCCCACCGTCGAGCGCGGTCGGGAAGGTGAGGCATGCCCGACGCCCGCGCTCCGCTCCCCTTCGACCGGGGTGACATCGACGCCGTCAGCCTCGACGTCGGCGGCGTGCTCGTGGTCCCGGACCACGGGCTGATCGGCCACGCGCTCGCCGCAGCCGGCATCGCCCACGATCGCGCGGCGTTCCTCGGCGGCCACTACCGGGCGATGGCAGCCGTCGACCGGTCGCGGGCTGCCCCCGAGACCTTCACCGACTACACGCACGCGTTCCTGCAGGCCGTCGGCGTGGGCGATGGTGAGTTGGAGCGGGCCGCGGCGGTGCTGGCCGGCGTGATCGTCCCGCCCGTGTGGCATCAGCCCCTGCCGGGTGCCCGCGCCGCAGTGGCGCGCGTGGCGGAGGCGGGGATCCGGCTCGCGGTGACGAGCAACGCCGACGGCACGGTGGCCGACCTGCTGCGGCGCTACGAGCTGCTCCAGATCGGCGAAGGTCCGGGCGTCTCGGTCGAGCACATCTCGGACTCGGGGGCGATCGGCGTGCACAAGCCGGACGCCACCATGTTCCTCGCCACGGCGACGGGGCTCGGCCTCTCGCCCGATCGGGTCTGCCACATCGGCGACGCGGGCGGCTACGACGCCGACGGCGCGGCCGCGGCGGGGATGCTGGCCGTCCACGTCGATCCCCTCGACCTGTGCCCGGACGACCACGTCCACGTGGCGTCGTTGGCCGACTTCGTCGATCGCCTGCTCGGCGTCGCCCCGGGCTGACCCGCTTGGCCCCGGTGTTCGGGCCGCGCCCGTCGCTGGCGCCAGCGCCGGTTGGCCGTCGACCCGGCGGATCCCGCTGGACCGGCTGGATCCGGCTGGATCCTGGTGACCGGATCCGGCGACCACGACGATTGACCCGCGGGTCAAGTCGTCCTACGGTGCGCCTGGTGACGACGGGGGGCGACGGCGCGAGCCGCAGAGCCGACGCGAAGGACCTGGGCACGGTCGACGTGCACATCGACCTGATGTGTCCGTGGGCGTTCCAGACGACCGTGTGGCTGCGCCGGCTGCGCGACGACCACGGCCTCGATGTCCGCTGGCGCTGGTTCAGCCTCGAGGAGGTCAACCGCGCCGAGGGCAAGCCCCATCCGTGGGAGCGTCCCTGGGCGTGGGGTTGGTCCCTGCTGCGCATCGGCGCCTTCCTCGCCCGGGGTTCGGCCGCGGCCGCCGACCGCTGGTGCGCTGCTGCGGGCCAGGCGCTCCACGTCGCCGGCCGCAAGGTGCACACCCCGGAGGTCGCCCGCGAGGTGCTCGCCGAGACGGGCCTCGATCCCGCGGCGGTCGACGCGGCGATCGCGGATCCGACGACACATGACGACGTCCTCGCCGACCATCGGCGGGTCACCGACCTCGGCGGATTCGGCGTGCCGACCCTCGTGTTCCCCGGGGAGCGGGCGATCTTCGGGCCTGTCCTGCGCGAGGTACCGGCCGACCCGGCCGCCGCGCGCCGGCTGTGGGATCTCGTCGTCGGGTGGCTCGAGTTCCCCGACCTGTACGAGGTTCGCCGGCCCAAGACCGCGGAGGACTGGACCCGCATCGGCGAGACCTTCGCCCCCTACCTGGCCGCCCGCGACTGGCCGACGATCCAACGAGAGGTGCAGTGAGATGACGATCCTCGACCGAGACGCCACCGTCGCGGCCGTCGACGCCGCGTTCGACGGGTTCGTCGACCTGGCGGAGAGCCTCGCCCCCGACGAGTGGGCTCTGCCCACCGACTGCCCCGGCTGGTCGGTACAGGATGTGGTCGGCCACGTCATCGGCACCGAGGCCATGTCACTCGGCCGGCCGACGCCCGAGGTGGCCCTACCCGACGACCTGCCGCACGTGCGCAACGACATCGGCCGGTTCAACGAGCTCTGGGTCGAGCACTACCGGGGACGGCCGCCAGCCCAGGTGCTGGCCGACCTGTCGGAGGTCGTCGCCGCACGTCGTGCCGCTCTCGCCGACATCGACCAAGCGGCTTTCGACGAGGAATCGTTCACCCCGGCCGGCCCGGACACCCTCGGACGGATGACCCGCATCCGCGTCATGGACATCTGGGTCCACGATCAGGACATCCGCCACGCGGTCGGCCGGCCCGGGCACCTCACCGGGCCCGCGCCCACCACGGCGCTCGACGAGATCGTCCACATCATCGGTTACGCGGTCGGCAAGCGGGCCGGCGTCCCGGCCGGCCGGTCGGTGCGCTTCGAGCTGACCGGGCCCCTGTCCCGCCGGATCGATGTCGAGGTCACCGACCGGGCGCGGGTGGTCGACGACCTCGACGGCACCCCGACGGTGACGCTGACGCTGGCGGGTGACCACCTGACGCGCCTGGTGGGTGGTCGTGTAGCGAACGCTGATGTCACGGTGGAGGGCGACCGCGCGCTCGGCGAGGCGGTGGTCGACAACCTCGCCATCATGATCTGACATCCGAGAGCGGTGCTGGGCCGCCGGATGACGTGCGCGCCGGGGCCGGCCAGGTCGTAGCATGCCCCCACGTGGGGTTCACCGACCGGTTCAAAGAGGCCGCCGAGGCTGCTCGCGCCAAGCTGACCGAGCACGGCGTGATCAGCGACGCGGACGCGATCCACGGTGTGCACGCCGTCGACCCCCACCCGCACGACCTCGACGTCGCCAAACGGGCGATGGCGCTCGGTGCCCCCGACCCCTACTCGCTCATCACCCACGACGAGGTGGTGGCCCTCACCGGCATCCCGGTCGGCGGGCCGTCGCTCACCTATGCCGACGACGACCTGGGCGTGCGCTTCGACGCCGAGGATGGGCACCACCGTGCGTGGTCCTTCGGGATCCACGCGGGCCACGCGGTCGACGAGGAGACCCAGTTCGACCCGGTCAGCTGGTACGAGTGGATGATCGACCTCATCGACGACCCCGAGCCCGTGCCCGGCCTCGGTGATGCCGCCGTCTACGGCCGTGGCCTCCTCTACGTGCGGGGCGAAGGCCGGGCCTTCTACGTGCTGATCGATGCTCCCGACGGCTCACCGGCCAAGCTGTGGGCGACGGCGCTGGGCCGCCGCGTGCTCGACCGCCTGGCCTCGGGTGAAGCCGGGTAGCACCCGCTGCGGCGGCTCCGGTCCTGATGGCGTCGCCCCCGCTCGCGTCACCCTCGTCGCCGGGGGAGGGTCTCGCGTTCTCCTCCCCGCAGGGACGCTGGGTGGTCACCGCCACGGTGCTCGGCTCGGGCATCGCGTTCCTGGACTCGACCGTCGTCAACGTCGCGCTCCCCCACATCGGCGAGGACCTCGACACCGGCGTCGGCGGGCTGCAGTGGGTGCTCAACGGCTACCTGGTGGCCGTGTCCGCGCTGATCCTGCTCGGCGGATCGCTGGGCGACCGCTTCGGCCGCAAGCGCATCTTCCAGATCGGCGTCGTGATCTTCGCGTTGGGGTCGCTTCTGTGCGCCGTCGCCGCCAACGGCCCGATGCTCGTCGCCGCTCGCGTCGTGCAGGGGGTCGGCGGGGCGCTGCTCACCCCGGGGAGCCTGGCCATCCTCGAGGCCAGCTTCCGGAAGGACGATCGCGCCCGCGCCATCGGGGCCTGGTCAGGGCTCAGCGGGGTGGCGTCCGCGATCGGGCCGTTCGTCGGCGGCTGGCTGGTCGACGCAGCCTCCTGGCGGTGGATCTTCCTCATCAACCTGCCGCTGTCGGTGTTCGTCGTGGCCGTGGCGGCTCGTCACGTGCCCGAGTCGTCCGACCCCGACGCACCGACACGCGTCGACTGGCCCGGCGCGCTCCTCATCGCCCTCGCGCTCGGGGGCCTCAGCTGGGGGCTGATCTCCGCCGGGGGGAGCGGAGGCTCGTTCGGCGTGTGGGCGTCGCTCGCCGGCGGCGCGGTCGGCCTCGCGGCCTTCGTGGTCGTCCAGCGCCGCAGCCCTCGTCCGATGGTGCCGCCGGCCCTGTTCGCCTCGGCGCAGTTCCGGGCGGCGAACCTGGTCACCGCCGCCGTCTACGGCGCGCTCGGCGGGGTCTTCTTCCTGCTCGTGATCCACCTGCAGAACGTGCTCGGTTACTCGGCGGTGGAGGCCGGGGCGGCGTCGTTCCCGATCACGATCCTGATGCTCGTCCTGTCGGCCCGCTCGGGTGCGCTCGCCGCCCGCATCGGGCCCCGGCTGCAGATGACGGTCGGCCCGTTGCTCGTGGCCGCCGGCACGCTGCTGATGACCCGCATCGACGCCGGGTCGACGTACGTGGCGGACGTCCTGCCGGCGGTGCTGCTCATGGGCCTCGGTCTTGCGACCGTCGTGGCGCCGCTGACGTCGACCGCCCTGTCCGCGGTCGCGGACCGCTACGCCGGCACCGCCTCCGGCGTCAACACGACGGTTGCCCGGGCGGCACAGCTCGCCGCCGTGGCGGCGTTGCCGCTGGCGGCGGGCATGACCGGCGCCGGGTTCACGGACCCTGCAGCGTTCTCCGACGGTTTCCGCAGGGCGATGTTCATCACCTCGGCGCTGGCTGTGGCCGGCGGTGTCGTCGCGTTCTTCGGCATCCGGAACCCGGAGCGACCCGCAGCCGAGGAGCCCGGCCCCGAGCCGCCGGCCCTGTGGTTCTGCGGCGCCGAGGGCACGCCGCTGCGGACGTGTCCCGGGTCGACGGCCGGCGATCCGGGTGATCGCGCCGCATGACGTGTCCGGCGACCGGTCGCCGGCACCCCAGTCACCGCACGGGTGCACGCGGTGGCCGGTCACGGCCTGCGCGGTGGCGCCGAGCAGCTCCGGACCAGGTAGCCGTCACGCCGGCTCGGAATCGTCGATCGGATCGGCCGGGGGTCCCGGCGGATCGGTCCGGCGTCGCGCCTCGACCTCGGCCAACGACAGGACCTCCCGCAGCGGGAGCCGGACCTGTTCGGCCACACGGGCGGCGTCGTCGTGCTCCACCTTGATGCGGCCCGGGCTCACCTTCACCCGCACCGGCATCCCCGCCACGTCGACGGTGTCGAGGCTGCGGGTCCGGGGCCAGCGATCGAGCGTGGTGCCCCGCACGCCGAGCGACCCGGTCTCGCTGGCCAGCACCCGGGCCACCTGCGCGGCGACCGCGATGTCGGCGAGGGCGCTCACCACGTGGGCGGGGCGTCCCTTCTTCATCACGATCGGCGTGAGCCACGCGTCGTGGGCCCCGGCGTCGAACAGCGCGGCGACAGCGTGGGCCAGCACCTCGCCGGTGGCGTCGTCGAGGTTCGCCTCGAGCAGCACGACGGGCTGACCGGGCGAGACGCCGAGTTGGGCGGCGTCGCCGCGCCCGGGGGCGGCCGGCACACCGATGACGACCTGGACGGCGTTGGGCCGCCCGTCGATCTCGCGGTCGCCGGCGCCGAACCCGCTGGCCTCGATGCGCATCGGCGGGAGCGGTCCCCACGCTGTGACCGTCGCGGCGAGCAGGGCGGCGCCCGTCGGGGTGGTCAGCTCGAGGGGGATGTCGACGCCGTGGGTGGGGGCGCCGTGCAGCAGTCCCACGACCGCGGGCGCCGGGTTGGGCAGCAGCCCGTGGGCGGCACGGATCATGCCGGTGCCGTTGGCGACCGAGCTGGACCGCACCTCGTCGACCCCGAGGACCTCGAGCGCGGCGGCGGTGCCGACCACGTCGACGATGGCGTCGAGCCCGCCCACCTCGTGGAAGTGCACCTGTTCGGGCGGTCGCCGGTGCAGACGCCCCTCGACGTCGGCCAGGGCCCGGAAGGCGGCGAGCGCCCGCGTCGTCACCCGCGGGGGCAGGCGAGCCTCCTCGACCAGCCCGGTGATGTGCGCGGCCGTGCGCACGACAGCGGTCTCGGGGGCGTGGACGCGGGCCTTGGTGGCCGCGATGCCGCACCGCAGCACCGGCTCGAAGTCGAGCTCCCAGCCGCCGACCGGCAGCCGGCGGAGCAGCGCCCGCACCTCGTCCGGGTCGGCACCGGCGTCGACGAGCGCACCGAGGGCCATGTCGCCGGCGATCCCGGAGAAGCAGTGGAACCACGCGAGGGTGCGTGCCCCGCCGTCGCCCGGCCCGCCCTCGTCGCGAGGGCCTGTACCCGGTTGGTCGTGCACGGTCACTTCAGCATCCGCAGGACGGCGCACGCGGCACCGAACCCGTTGTCGATGCCGACCACGGTCAGGCCCGCGGCGCACGACGCCAGCATGCCGAGCAGCGCGGTGATGCCGCCGAGGCTGGAGCCGTAGCCGACGCTGGTGGGCACGGCGATCACCGGAGCGGGGGTGATGCCGCCGACCAGGCTGGCGAGCGCACCTTCCATGCCCGCGACCACGACGATGGCGTCCGCATCGGCGAGCACATCGACCGAGGCGAACAACCGGTGCACGCCCGCCACCCCCACGTCGGTGAGGCGGATCGGATCCACGCCGTGTGCGCTGAGCACCGCCGAGCACTCCTCGGACACGGGCAGGTCGGCGGTGCCGGCGGTGGCGATGACCACCCGCTCGGCGCGGGGAGCGGCCGGGCGCCAGGCCACGGTGGACAGGTCGGCGCCGGGGCCGGGCCCGGTGCGCAGGCCGTCCGGGTTGCGGGACAGCGCCGTTGCGACCTGCTGGTCGTTCGCGCGGGTGAGCAGCACAGGGGAATCGCCGGGCGCCGCCAGCAGCTCGGCCACGATCTCGGCGCACTGCTCGGGGGTCTTGCCCGGGCCGTACACGGCCTCGGCCATGCCCTGGCGCAGCGCCCGGTGGTGGTCGACGCGGGCGAAGCCCAGGTCGGCGAAGGGGAGGTGGCGCAGCCTGTCGACGGCATCGTCGGTGGTGACGGCACCGACCTGCACGGCCTCGAGCAATCGGCGTAGGGCCTCCTCGTCCACCGCACCAGCATGCCCGTGCGCTGAAGGTGGCGCCGAATGCTCGGGCGACGGGCAGGTCGGCCGACGCCGAGTGCGGGCTCAGAACGACCCGTGATGGCGACGTTGGGCGGCAGTCCGAACACCGACAGCGCGATGTGCCGTGGTGGAGCGTGGCGTCCGCCACGTCGCCGCCGAACCGGGCCCGGCCACCGGTACCGTCCGGACCACGGCGGGCCCGCCGGTGTGACGTGTTCCTCAGGTCAGACCGCAACGCCAGCGTCGATCCGGACGTTGGCACTAGCGAGCGGGATTCGGCGGACCAGCGGGCGCTCCGAAGACAGCACGCTCGGTGCCGGGGCCCAGCGTTCCGTACTCGAAGTGCCCGATCGGGACAACGCCGACCCGGTCGTCGGGGGATCTCCCCGGCGGCCGGCGGCGTTGCCGCTCGTGCGGGGCTCGCCGGAGCGAAGTGTCACCTGCGTGCAGTGGCCCGCCGGATCTGCTCCCGACGGCGATGGGTCGACGTCGCCGATGACGTTGTCGCCAGGGTCGGCGTGGCGGGTCGGGGGTAGCATCGGCCCGTATGCCTGACCTGGACACCCCGGCCGCACGCTCGCGCATCGGCTTCCTGGGGCCGGAGGGCACCTTCACCGAGCAGGCCCTGCTGTCGCAGCCCGACCTGGCCGCGCTCGACCTGGTGGCGCTGCCGTCGATCCCCGACGTGCTCGCTGCGGTGGAGACCGGCCAGGTCGATCTGGGGTTCGTGGCGGTCGAGAACTCGATCGAGGGTGCGGTCACCGTCACCGTCGACAACCTGGCGTTCGAGACGGGTCTGCTGATCCAGCGCGAGGTCGTCATGGGCGTGCAGATGAACCTGCTCGCGCCCAGCGGGGTCGGGCTCGCCGACGTGGAGCGGGTGCTGTCGATCCCGGTCGCGACCGCGCAGTGCCGATCGTTCCTGCGGCGCGCGCTGCCGCAGGCCACGACGGTGGCCACGTCGTCCACCGCCGAGGCCGCCCAACTCGTGGCGGGCACCGAGCACGACGGGCACACCGCGGCCGTCGCACCGGCGGTCGCCGCCAAGGTCTACGGCCTCGACGTGCTGGCCACCGACATCGAGGACCACCCCGACAACTCCACCCGGTTCGTGGTCGTGTCGCGCCGCGGCATCCCGGCCCCGTCCGGGCACGACAAGACGTCGGTGGTCATCTTCCAGCGCACCGACCGGCCGGGTTCGCTGCTCGCGATCCTGCAGGAGTTCGCGGCCCGGTCGATCAACCTCACCAAGCTGGAGTCGCGCCCGACCAAGAAGGGTCTGGGCAACTACTGCTTCCTGATCGACCTCGAGGGCCACATCGGCGACGAGCTGGTGGCCGACTGCCTGCGCACGCTGAAGTCGAAGGTCGAGGACGTGAAGTTCCTGGGCTCGTTCCCGGCCGCCGGTGAGCAGGGCCCGGCGCTGCGCCGCGATGCGGAGACGTCGTGGCGCGCCGCCAGCGAGTGGGTCGACCGCCTCCGCGGCGAGATCCGCTGACGCCGCAGCCGAGGCCGTTCACGGCGCTGCACGATCCGTGCCCGTGCGCTGGCTCGGCGTGATCGGTACGGCGACCTTCGTCCGCGGCCAGCCGCCGCTCGGGGCTGTAGGCCGGGTCGAGGACGACGAGTACCCTCGCGGCCCTGGAGCGGTGGCCGAGTGGACGAAGGCAACGGTCTTGAAAACCGTCGACCTGCAAGGGTCCGTGGGTTCGAATCCCACCCGCTCCGCGTCTTTCAGTAGAAATCCTGCTATTCAAACTCGTCCCAGTGATATCTGGTGAATGTCGTTCTTCGAAGCTGGCGCGTGCTTAGCGCTCGCGTTCGTCAGGGAGTCGACGTCGGCGGCGTGATCGTCGGAACACGCAGGCCTGGCGAGTTGGCCAGGTTCATGTCGCCCGTGACGAGGGTGCCACCGATCTGTTCGGCGAGGACGATGTACAGCGCGTCAGCGATGGTGAGATGACCGCGGCGCTTCCACGCCAGGGCGAGCAGGGGCCGGACCTGCGCGCGGTGGACCGTGCCGCGCTCGAGTCGCTCGAAGCCATGGGAGGCTTGGGCTCGGGTGATCGCCTGGCGCAGCTCGGCCCGCCGGATCGCGGCCGAGACCTCGACGTAGTAGTGCTCGGGCACCCACCACTCGGCCTGCCGAGGCACCCGGGCGAGGAGGGACTGTCCCGTGGTCGTCTCCAGCACCAACTCGAAGCCGGCCGAGGCGTCGAGGACGAGGTTCACCAACCCGATTCTTCGCGGGCCTCGCCAACCATCTCTGCGCCGCTGACGGTCAGCTCGACCGGTGTGTCGGTATGCAGGGAAGCGAGCCAGTCCGCGGTTCGCCGCGCGCGCTCGCGCTCGGGCAAACGACTGAAGTCGTCGTCGATCTCGACGACGACGGGATCGTGCAGCTCCTCAGCACGGGTCACCACGGCCACGAGGGTAGCGGGGCTGACCTCCGCCCTGGGCAGATTCGTTGGATCGACGAGCAGTCCGCTCGTGATCTGTCACCGTGTGATCCCAGCCGCGGAGGATCTTGGAGCACCGGCATCGACGCCGCCACCAGAGCCGAGCCGGTTGCTGACACGGTTGCTGACGTTGCGGCCCCTGACCTGGGCGGTTCCCGAATCCCACCCGCTCCGCGCCCCATAAATCTCGTGATATTCAAGTGCCTATCGGCGAGAGGATGCGCCAGCACTGATAGCTAACTGATGGAAGTGTCGACGCTGCACCTCTATCAGTTAGCACCAGTTCGTGAGTCCTTATGGGGGGACCGTCGATGCGGCGTTGGCGAGCATCGCTCTCGGTGCGACCGCGGCCGACCTCGAGACCGACACGCTTGACTTCGAGCAGCCGTCGCAGAGTGCGAAGGAGACGCTGCGGGTACTCGCCGATGCTGCGGTCTGCTTCGCGAATGCGCGGGGCGGCGACGTCGTTCTGGGTGTGGTCGACCGTGCGAGTGGGCCGGACGCCTTCGTCGGCGTTCCGTCCGTCCTCACCCTTGACGCCATCCGTAGCGGAATCTTCGATCGGACGCGTCCGAGCCTCACGTGCTTCGTAGGAGAGCGGATCGAGCAGGGCCAGCGCATAGTCGTGGTGTCGGTACCCCAGGGCATCGGTCCGTGCTCCAACACGTCAGGGTTGGCGACGCGCCGGCCGCGACGTGGACGTGCTCTTGGCACTGTCGGTGCTTCGCCGGAAGCGGACCGTCGACGCCCTCGCGCTCGCGGGCGTGATCCAGCGATCGCCGGCTGATGCTCAGCAGGTCCTCCAGCGAATGACGGAGGCGCACATCACCGAGCCGACGCGTCGATCTGCACACCATCCGTTCCCTACCTATCGGCTCCACACGGACGCGATCGCGGGGCTTGGGCGCGCCTTGACGTACCACCGTCGCCAGCTCGACGCGGCCGACGACAAGGTCCTCGAGCACATCCGGGAGTACGGGTACATCACGAACCGCACGGTGCAGCGGATGTTCGACGTCGACGTCTACCGAGCGAGGAACCTTCTTGCCGACATGCGCGCACGCGGCCTGATCGCCAAGATCGGCGAGGCGCGAGGCGGTCCTGGAGTCCGATATGGCCTGCCCGATCTCGGCAGGTCGAGCACGGCCTGAATCGCGGAGGAACTGTCCCGAGTCGTTGCGGTCGCGGCTGCGACGTGTCACGGTCGAGCCGGCACCCTGAGCGGCCTGACGGCCGACGATGGTGCGACCGGACGACGAGGGAGATCGCCGTGGCCGCAACGCTGGAGACCCGGAGCACGCAACCGAGCCAAGACGACCCGGCGGCCGCTCGCCGCCGCGACGCCGAGGCGCTCCTCGCGACCGTCGAGGGACGACGGGAGCGTCTCGAGAGCCTGCGCCTCCGCTACCTCAGGCGTCTGCACCGGGCCAGTGACGACTTCGAGGCCACCGAAGCCCTTCGGGTCGTCGAGCGGGCGATGTCGATGATCCCCTACGCCGAGGACCCGCGGGAGGAACGACGCCGGGCGCATCGGGCCCGGCGGCACGGACGGGGCGAGCGTTGAGCCGGCCACGCCCGTGATGCCCGCCTGCGGCCCGCGCTCGCGCCGAGCACGACCGGCGGCGCCCTGCGCCCGGTCTCAGCGGTGGCCTCGTCCCGGCGGGTGATCGCGGCCGTGGCGGTCGTCGCCGTGGTCGTCGCCGGACTTACGGGAGCGGTGGTGCTCGCAGGCGGATCCGACGGGTCCGGCCCGTCCGACGGATCCGAGCGCCCCGGGGGCGAGGCGACCGACGACGTCCGCACCGTGCAGCCGGGGGCGCCGGGCGAAGCGGGCCGCGAGCTCACCGACGAGGAGGTCGCGGCCATCGAGGCGCCGCCGCACACGGCCGCCGACACCGAGTTCATGGAGGCGATGCTGGCCCACCACGCCCAGGCGCTCGAGATGGCCGACCTGGTGGCCGACGGCACCGACAGCGAGGACATCGACCTGCTCGCCGAGCGGATCGTCATCTCGCAGAACGCCGAGATCGAGCTGATGGAGCAGTGGTTGACCGATCGGGGCGAGACGGTCCCGCCGGCGGAGGGCACCGCGGCTGCGGCGGCCGGAGGCGGCCACGCCGAGCACGCCGGCATGCCCGGGATGGCGACGCCCGACCAGCTCGCCGCACTCGGAGCTGCCCGGGGTCCGGCGTTCGACACGCTGTTCCTCGAGCTGATGATCGCCCACCACCAGGGCGCGGTCACGATGGTCGAGGAGCTGTACGAGTCCGGCGGGGGCGTCGAGCCGGCGGCGGACGCGCTCGCCCGCGAGATCGAGGCCGATCAGAACATCGAGATCCTGCGGATGACCGACATGCTGACCGCCCGCCGCGGCTGAGCACCGGACGCACCTGCAGCCGAACTGGCGTCCCTCCGACGCCGCTGTCCTCGGGGGCGACGTCGAACGCCATGACGACCCGGGGTCGGCGTGGTCTGGCGTCTCTCCGGTGGCACCGGCCGACCTGAGCGACGCCAGACGGGATGACGACTGGTAGAGACCGCAGCCCTCGCTCAGCCCAGCGCAGCGCACTGGCCGGAGGCCGGCCCGCGCACGGTGTTGGCGGCGTCGAGGTCGATCGGCGCCGGGGTGTTGCGCGAGCACGACAGCGGCCCGTTGACCGTGTTGCGAGCGACGATCGGCTCGACGGTGCCCGTGGCGTTGCCCGACAGCGACACCGGCCCGTGGACCGTCGAGTCGGTGACGGCGACGCTGCCGGTAGCATTCCGGATCGAGACCGGCCCCCGCACGGTGCTCTCCACGAGGTGCACCGCAGCGGCGCCGGTGGCCGACACCGGCCCGGAGATCGTCGAGTCGAACGCCAGCAGCGAACCGCCGCCGCGCACCGACACCGGACCGGACACGGTCGCCCCGTCCAGGCACGTCACCCCCGACACAACGAGGGGCCCGTTGTGTCGCCCGTCGATCGTCGACGTGCACGTGCGGGCGAGCTGGTCGAACCGGGCCCGGGCCACGGCGAAGCTCGGCTCCCACGTGGTGGTGGTCTGGTGCTGCGGGTTGAACTCGTCGACCTGCACCTCGCCGGCGGCGGCGATCTCGGCCTCGGACAGGTGCTCGCTCGGCAGCAGCCCGAACACGTCGACGCCGCGGGCGATCTCGCTGCCGACGATGTCGCCGTTGTACCAGTACGCCGACCAGAAGCCGCCGAGGAAGAGCTGCGTCGCGCTGATCGGCCCGCGGTCGAAGTAGGCGATCTCGACCGGGTTCGCCGAGTCGGTGAAGTCGGTCAGCGAGATGCCGCCCTGGTACCAGGCCTGGACGAGGATGTCGCGGCCGGGTACCGGCACGAGCGATCCGTTGTGGGCGACGCAGTTCTCGGTCGTCGTCTGCGGCGCCGGCAGCTTCGCGTAGCTGGCGAACTGCATCTGGCCGTCGACGATGTCGAAGATGGCGTTGGCGCCCCACTCGGGCTGGTCGCTCTCCCGGCACCGGGCCGCGGTGCCGCCGCCCCACTCGTCGGTGAAGATGACCTTGGTGCCGTCGTTGCTGAAGGTGGCCGAGTGCCAGTAGGCGAAGTTGG
>CAYUXB010000003.1:7686-43850 GCA_964448525.1 uncultured Acidimicrobiaceae bacterium | reverse complement strand
CGACGGTGCTGATGCTCGACCTGTCGCTGTCGATGCCGATGCGCGACAACTTCCTCGCCGCCAAGAAGGTGGCGATGGCGCTGCACTCGCTCATCTCGACGCAGTTCCCCCGCGACTACCTGGGGCTGGTCGGCTTCAGCGAGGTCGCCCGGGAGATCCGCCCGCAGGACCTGCCCGAGGTCTCGTGGGACTTCGTGTACGGCACCAACATGCAGCACGGCTTCCAGATCAGCCGCCGCCTGCTGTCGCGCCAGGCGGGCACGAAGCAGATCATCATGATCACCGACGGCGAACCGACGGCCCACTTCGAGCCGGGCATGCCCGAGCCGTTCTTCAACTACCCGCCGGTGCGCGAGACCGTCGACGCCACGCTGCGCGAGGTCGTGCGCTGCACGCGCGACGGCATCCGCATCAACACGTTCATGCTCGACCCCAACGGGCACCTGCGCACCTTCGTCGAGAAGCTCACCCGCCTCAACAAGGGCCGGGCATTCTTCACCTCGCCCGAGACGCTGGGCGACTACCTGCTGGTCGACTTCATCGAGCAGAAGCGCGAGATGCGCCGCGCCGGCGGCGGTCGCCGCTCGGCCTGACAGCCTGACTCGACTCCCGGGGGGGACGTGACCGGTTGCACAGTGCAACCGTGGTGTGGTCTGGTGTGAGGGCTGTGGTTGCACTCTGCAACCGTGAGCCTGCTGAAGGAGCACCCGCATGTCCTACGCCGACGGCCGCCCGATCCTCGACGCGGACAGCCACCTGATGGAGCTGCCCGGCTTCCTCGACCCGTTCATCGAGGCCGACATGCGCGACCGGCTCCGGAACCGGGAGATGAAGGCGCTCGTCCCCATGCTCGAGGTGGCGCAGGCCGCCGCCGCCACCCGCCGGACCGACGCCGCGGCCCGGGCGGAGGCCGAGACGCGGCTCCTGACCGACAAGGGTTGGCAGGCGATGGGTGCCTTCGACCCGGCGGAGCGCAGCGAGGTGCTCGACCTGTTCGGCTTCGCCGGGCAACTCGTGTTCGCCACGTTCGCCACCGCCATGTTCACCGGGCGCGACGTCGATCTGCACTACGCCGGCAGCGCCGCGCACAACCGGGCCGTCGTCGACTTCTGCGAGGGCGACCCCCGCCTGCTGCCCGTCGGCTACGTGCCGCTCGTCGACCCGGACCAGGCCGTCCGGGTGCTGACCGAGGCGCTCGAGCTCGGCTGCTCGGCGATCCACGTGCCGTCCACCGCAGCCGGCGAGCGCGCCCCGACCCACCCCGACCTCCACCCGTTCTGGCAGATCCTCAACGACGCGAACGTGCCCTTCGTGTTGCACGTCGGCGGTGGCGGCAAGCTGCTCGACCGGGCGTTCCACAACAACGGCATGCCGGTGACCGATCACCTGGGCGGCGGCGAGAACATCCGCTCCAAGGACTTCCTCGCCATCAGCAACTCGCCCTCGCTCTTCCTCGGCGCGCTGATCCTCGACGGGCACTTCGACCGCTTCCCCGACCTGCGGGGCGGGGCCATCGAGGAGGGTGCGAGCTGGGTCGTGTCGTGGCTGCACCAGCTCGACTTCGCGCAGCGGGCCTTCCGCCGCACCGAGAAGCCGCTCACCGACCTGAAGATGCGCCCGTCCGACTACGTGCGCAAGCACCTCAAGTTCACGCCGTTCCCCGGCGAGCCGGTGGGCTGGATGATCGAGCAGGCCGGCCCCGAGCTGTTCATGTTCTCGACGGATTTCCCGCACCCCGAGGGCGGGCGCGACCCCAAGGCCAAGTTCGAGGACACGATGGGTGAGGTGGCCGAGGACGACCGCGAGCGCTTCTACTTCGCCAACATGGCCGAGTTGCTCGGCCGCGTCCCCGCGGTGGCCGCGTAGTTCCGTCGCGGCGATCTGCGGGCACGGCCTCCGCGATCCCGCCCGGCCCCGATGTGGTCAGCCGGGGTGCGGGGGCCGTCGCCCGGCCAGGTCGCGCAGGCCGGCGAGGGCCATGGAGACGTACAGGTCTTCGAGGAACGCACGCTGCTCGACGGAGGCGCCGGCGGCCTGGGCCAGCACCGAGCTGATGCCCGACAACAGGATCGCCAGCGCCGGCCGGGCCACCGCCTCGTCCATCCCGAGCTCGTCGACGACCAGGGTGGTGAAGAAGCGGACGGTGCGCCGGTCCCACGTGCGCTGCTCGCGACGGTAGGTGGCGTCCTGGCCGTAGGGGCGCAGCGGGGCGAAGACGCGTGCGTGGGTGCCGACGGCCTCGACGACCGCGTGGGTGAAGGCGCGCAGCTTGGGCTCGACGCCCTCGGGAGCGGCCGCCACCTCGCGGGCGATGGCGCGATCGAGGGCGGCGGCCTCGCGCCGGTAGAGCGCGGCGAGGATGGCGTCCTTGTTGGCGAAGTGCTTGTAGACGAGCGCCCGGGTGACCTCGGCACCCTCGGCGACGCTGCCCATCGTCACGCTCGCCGGGCCGTCGGCGACGACCAGCCGGTGGGCGACGTCGAGCAGGGCCTCGCGCCGGGCCTTCGCGCCGAGGCGTTCGGGCGGAGCGTCCGCGAACGCAGGTTGGGCCATCGACCCATCTTGGCAGAGCGGCTGTCGGAGGCGGGACCCCGGCCTGCGCCGGCCGGCGTCGGGCGCGGCGCGCTGGACGCGAGGCTCAGGGGAGCAGGCCGTCGAGCAGGTCGAACACCGACGGATCCGTGGGATCGGTCGGCGGCTCCGTCGTCTCCGTCGTCGTCGGGGTCTCGGTCGTGGTCGTCGTCGGGGTCTCGGTCGTGGTCGTCGTCGAGGGCACGGTGGTGGTGGTCGTCGCCGACGTGGGCGGGGGCGTCGACGACGTCGAGCCGCGCGTCGTCGAGGTGCGCCTCGTGGTGTCGGTGGTGCCCGGCCGGCGGGTGGTGGTCGTCGACTTGGGGACGATCGCGCCCGTGACGGTGTCGACCGTCGTGTTGGGCGCCAGCGGAACGATGATCTCGTGCCCCGACTCGTCGACCACCCGGGCGCGCACCGGGTCGGGCCGCAGGATCTCGCCCCCGCCGCCGAACGACACCGCCACGGCGGGCTGGCTGGGCGGGACCTCGACGGCGTTGCCGTCGCTGTCGGTGGGGAGGGTCACGCCGTCGGCCGTCGGCGCCGTCAGGTGCTCCTGCTTCGGTCCGCTGCGGTTGAGCCAGGCCATGCCGATGACGAGAACGACGACCGACGCGGCGATGAGCGTCGCGCCCACGGCAGGGGGCGGCGACTTGACCGTTCCCCCCGACCGCCCGTCCCCAAGTGCCACGGGGCCATATTGCAGCCTTACAGCGTTGCGCGCCAGGCGAACCGGGCTGTTTCAGCGGCGTTTCAGGGACTTGTTCGCAGAGCCGCCCGGTAGAGGTCCGCGGTGGTGGCGTCGAACGCCACGAGCAGCGCCGATGCCACCGCGGTGTGCGTCGATCGCAGGGTGTCGACCGCGATCCGGGCGGCTGGCGCCCGGGGGAATCGGTAGACGCCGGTCGAGATGGCGGGGAAGGCGACGCTCGTCGCCCCGAGCTCGTCGGCCACCTCGAGGCAGCGCCGGTAGCACGACGCGAGGAGGTCGGGTTCGCCGCGGTCGCCGCCCTGCCACACCGGTCCGACGGTGTGGATCACCCAGCTGGCGGGCAGCCGGTGGCCGCCGGTCGCCTTGGAATCGCCGGTGGCGCAGCCGCCCAACGTCCGGCACTCCTGCAACAGGCCGGGACCGGCCGCGGCGTGGATCGCCCCGTCGACGCCGCCGCCGCCGAGCAGCGTTTCGTTGGCGGCGTTGACGATGGCATCGACCCGCAATCGGGTGATGTCGCCGGTGACGACCTCGAGGCGCGCGCGTTGATTCACCCGGGTGGCCCCTTGCACGACAGCGCGTGGTGAGGAAGAATCCCACCAATGTAATTACACGTGTGGCATTGCAGGTGGATGCTCCGGTCGGGTTCGCAACGATCGATCGGGGCGGGTTCCGCCGGCGGCGCCACGCGATCCGAATGGCGAAACCAAGCGGGAAGGGGGCCAGATGAAACTCCCCGTGGCCACAGATCCCGACGACCGCACGTGGCAGGACTACGCCAACTGCCTCGGCGTCGACCCCGACCTCTTCTTTCCCGAAAGAGGAGCATCGACCCGTGAAGCCAAAGAGGTCTGCCGGGGGTGCATCGTGCGCGCCCAGTGCCTCGAATACGCGCTCGTGAACAGCGAGAAGTTCGGCATCTGGGGTGGGATGAGCGAGCGCGAGCGTCGCCGCATCCGCCGCCAGCGTGCCCTCGCCCGTCAGGCGGCAGCGACCGCCAGCGCCTGACGCGGGCGCTGTGCGGCATCCGATCGCCGCACCGCTGTCCACGACGGCTCTTGGTTGACGTCGGCGCCCGACGTCGGCCGAGGGCCAGTCCCTTCCCTTCCCGACCTGCCGGTCGTCTCCCTTCCTGACCTGCCGGTCGTGTCCCTTCCCGACCTGCCGGGTCATCGCACCCCCGGCGGCGCCGTCGCATCGCCGCCCCCGCACCGGGTGCCGATCCGACCCGTCAGCGCTCCCGACGGGCGAGCCGCGCTTCGATGGTGCGCCCCTCGTCGAGGTCGAGCTGTGACCACCGTGCCGGGTCGGTGCGGGCGAGCACCCCCGCCGGTACGAGGCCCACGAGCTCGGCGCCGGCGACGGGCACGTGCTCGGCGACGACGTCCCAGGCCTCGGCCGGCCCGACGACGTGCGGCGCGATCAGGTTCATCGACACCTGCACGCGCGCTCCCACCGCCAGTCCCAGCGCCCGCAGGTGCGGACCGCGCACCGCTGCGGCCACCTCCTTGGCCCGGTCGAGGTCGGGATCGACGAGCCACAGGTTCCACGCCACGAGGAGGTCGCGCGCGCCCACCGCCACCGCACCCGCGGTCGGGTGGGGTTCCGCAGGGCCGGCGTCGGGCGCCAGATCGCGGAACGCTCGTCGACGCACCTCGGGCAGCGTCCGGTGGCGGCCGTAGGTGAATGCGGGCACCGCCAGCTCGGACGCGATCCAGCGGACGAACCGGTTGCGGGCCGCCTCGGCGTCCGCCAGCGTCGTGCCGTCCAGGGGGACGAACGGCACGACGTCGACCGCGCCGAAGCGAGGATGGGCGCCCCGGTGACGGGTGAGGTCGATCTCGGCCACGGCGGCGCGGGCCACTCGTCGGGGTGCGTCCTCCCCGACGAGCGTGAGGACCGACCGGTTGTGGTCCGCGTCGGTGTGCACGTCGAGCACGTCGGCGCCCCCTGCATCGACGACGGCCGCCACCTCGGCGCTGTTCGCGCCGGCGCTGATGTTCACCACGCATTCCAGCACGCGTCACCTCCGGTCGACCCGGGCGCCGACACCACCGATACAGTGGCGACCGTGAACCTCGGAGCACCTGAACTACTCATCATCCTGCTCGTGGTCCTCGTCCTGTTCGGGGGGGCCAAGCTTCCCAAGCTCGCCCGCTCGATGGGGCAGGCGCAGACCGAGTTCAAGCGTGGCATCAAGCAAGGCCACACCTCGGCCGACGACGACGACGAGCCTCCCGCCGACAAGGTCTGATCCACCCGCTCATCGGGTGCTCGGCGGCCCGGAGCCGCTGGGTGTCAGTCGCGCGTCGCGCCTGCCATCGCCGCCTGCCGGCGACGCTTCAGGATGCGTCGCCTCTCGCGTTCCGAGGCCCCGCCCCAGACGCCGTGGTCGATGCGGTTGACGAGGGCGTGCTCGAGGCACGTCTCCTTGACCGGGCACGTCGCGCAGATCCGCCTGGCAACCTCGACCCCCACGCCATCGCTGGGGAAGAAGCGGGCCGGGTTCTCGTGAGCGCAGTTGCCCCGGGCCATCCACTGGGTGTCCATCGTTCCTCCAGATCTCCTGGCGTGTCCGCCGTCTGCGTTCCGCCGTCATTCGATGCCCGCACGGGGCATCCGGTGCCCCTTCGGCGTTCGGTTCCATCGAACGCTTCTGCATGCTGCCTGAGAGCGCTGGCGGGGGAATCGGGGATTTCCCTGGGATCTCCCCGGGGGCCGCTGTCACCTTCCGTGTTCGATCCGGTATGCATGGGGCGGTGAACGCGGCCGAGGCTCCACGCGAGCAGACCCCGGGCGGGGACGACACCATCCGTCTGTCCCGTCTGGGCCAGCCTCCGCCTCCGCCACCGCCGCCACCCCGGGCGCCGTCCGGTCGCCCGGCGGGAGGCCCCCCGGTCGCGCCGCTCGTGCCGCCTGGCCAGGTCGCCGACGGCGTCCGACCCTCGGCGTACGGCTCACCGGCATCGGGCACCGCGTCGGGCTCGACGACACGGGGTTCCACGCGGGGCGACGACTCGTCGGCGTACGGGTCGGGCGCCCCGGGGGCACCCGCGCCTCGGTACGGCGCGGCGGGCCCGGCCACGTCGTACCGCTCGGGGGCGCCAGGGGGGTACGCCCCCGGTTCGTTCGCACCGAACGGCGTTGGCGGGCCCGCCGGCCCCCACCGCGCCCAGCAGCCGCCCGGCGGGCGGCCGCGCATCTGGATCGTCGCGCTCGTCGCCGCGCTCGCCAGCGCGCTGGTCGCCGCGGGGGTCAGCGCCGCGGTGATGTCCGGCGACGACGACCCGGTGGCCGCCCGGCCGCCGGTCATGACGCCGGACGGCGCGATGGACGTCCGGGCCATCCTCGAGCGGGTCGAGGAATCGGTCGTCACCATCGAGACCAGCGTCAGCTCTCAGGGCGGGGTCTTCGAGGGGGCGGGCACCGGCGTCGTCCTGTCGGCCGACGGGCTGATCATGACCAACGCCCACGTGATCGCCCAGTCCGACGGCATCACGGTGCGGGCCTTCGACGGGGCCGAGTACGAGGCTTCGCTCGTGGGCAGCGAGCCCTCCAACGACCTGGCGGTCATCCGCGTCGAGGGCGCGGACGACATGGTGCCGGCCGAGCTGGGCTCGTCCGAGGCGCTTTTGGTGGGCGAGCCCGTCATCGCCATCGGCAACGCGCTCAACCTCGGTGGCCAACCCAGCGTCACCACCGGCATCGTGTCGGCCACCAACCGCACGATCGACGGCCCCGACGGGCAGCTGTCCGACCTGATCCAGACCGATGCCGCCATCAACCCGGGCAACTCGGGCGGTCCCCTCGTCGATTCGAGCGGTGCCGTGGTCGGCATCAACACGGCGATCATCCAGGACAGCCAGAACATCGGCTTCTCGATCGCCATCGACTCGGCCAGGCCCATCATCGAGGACCTCCAGCAGGGCAACGGCGAGATCACGCCCGACACCCCCCGGCTCGGCGTCACGACGGTGCCGATCGACTCGGTGGAGGAGGCCGTCCTCGAGCAGTTCGACGTCCAGAGCGAGACCGGCGCCTTCGTCGTCGATGTCGTCCCCGACAGCGGGGCGGACGAGGCGGGTGTCGAGCAGGGCGACGTCATCGTGGCTGTCGACGGCGAGGACATCACCTCCAACGAGCAGCTCGGCGACATCGTCCGCGACCGCGAGCCCGGCGACACGATCGAGATCACCGTCGAGCGCGACGGCGAGGAGCAGACGTTGACGGCGGAGATCGGCCGCCAGGGCGGCTGAGACCGGAACACGAGCTCCGGCCAGGTAGCATCGCTGGCCATGTCAGACGTCGCGCCCGAACTCGAGCCTCCCCGCGGTCACGCCCGAGTCGTGTACCTCGGTCCGGTCGCGCCGCACTGGGAGGTGCAGTCCGACTTCGGCGACCGTCAGGCCATCGACCACTTCCGTTCCCGGGTGATGGCCCGGCTGGTGCTGCTGCCCCCGCACGACCCCCAGTTCCGCCGCAACCGCGAGCGGGTGGTGCGCGATGCGGAGCGAGAGAACTTCCTGCTCGAATGGGATCTCGGCTATCCCGAGGACGACGACAGCCGCTGACCCGGACGGACCCGCGGCCGTCACCGGAGGTCCACCCCGCTGGGCGTCAGCTCGGCGACGAGCAGGGGTAGCCTCGGGCGCGTGGCCGGCCCGACATCCTCCTCGACCAGCACCCTCCCCGAGAGCGTTCCCGCCGCTCCGGACGAGTCGGCTGCCGCACCGCAGCGCTACCGCAACCGTGAGCTCTCCTGGCTCGACTTCAACGCTCGCGTGCTGGCCCTCGCCGAGGACGCCCGCATTCCGCTGCTCGAGCGGGCCAAGTTCCTCGCCATCTTCGGGCAGAACCTCGACGAGTTCTTCCAGGTGCGGGTCGCCGGCCTGAAGGACCAGGTGGCGGCCGGTGTCGGCGGCTCCAGCCCCGACGGCCGCACCTCCGCCCAGCAGCTCCTCGACATCCGCGACCGGCTCGACGAGCTGCTGCCCCGCATGCAGGCCGCCTTCCTCGACCGCCTCACCCCGGCGCTGGCCGATGCCGGAATCCGGCTGTCGTCGTGGGCCGACCTCGACGACGAGGACGAGAAGTTCCTGGTCGAGACCTTCGAGGAGCGCATCTTCCCGGTGCTCACGCCTCTCGCCGTCGACCCCGGCCACCCCTTCCCCTACATCTCGAACCTGTCGCTCAACCTGGCGGTCATCGTGCGCGACCCCGACGCCGACGTGCGCCGCTTCGCCCGGGTCAAGGTGCCGTCGCTGCTGCCGCGGTTCGTGGTCCTCCCGGACGGCGAGCGGTACGTGCCGCTCGAACAGGTGATGGCCGCCCACCTCGACCAGCTCTTCCCGGGCATGGAGATCGAGCAGCACCACGCCTTTCGGGTCACGCGCAACACCGACCTCACCCTCGAGGAAGAGGAAGCCGACGACCTGCTGGCCATGGTCGAGGTCGAGTTGCGCCGCCGGCGCTTCGGCCGGGCGGTGCGCCTGGAGATCGATGCCGGCATGTCCGAGGAGGTGCGCGAACTGCTCCAGCGCGAGCTCGACGTGGCCGACGAGGACGTCTTCGTGCACACCGCGCCGCTCGACCTCGGCGGGCTGTGGTCGGTGTACGCGCTCGACCGCCCCGACCTGAAGGATCCGCCCTACCAGCGGGTGACCCCGCCCCGGCTCGCGTCGAGCGACGGCGATCGGGCCGACTTCTTCGCCGCCATCCGCAAGGGCGATCTGCTGGTGCACCACCCCTACGAGAGCTTCCGCACCACGGTCGAGGAGTTCGTCCGCCAGGCGTCGGTCGACCCGCGGGTGCTCGCCATCAAGATGACCCTCTACCGCACCTCGGGTGACAGCCCGATCGCCCGGTCGCTCATCCGGGCGGCGGAGCGGGGCAAGCAGGTGGCGGTGATCGTCGAGCTCAAGGCCCGCTTCGACGAGGGCGCCAACATCGAGTGGGCCCGTCAGCTCGAGACCGCGGGCGTGCACGTCACCTACGGGCTCATCGGGCTGAAGGTGCACTCCAAGGCCACCCTCGTCGTGCGCGAGGAGTCCGACGGCCTGCGCCGCTACTGCCACGTCGGGACCGGCAACTACAACTCGAAGACCGCCCGCATCTACGAGGACCTGGGCCTGCTCACTTGCGACCCGGCGATCGGTGCCGACGTCTCGCAGCTCTTCAACGAGCTGACGGGCTACGGGCGCAACATCGACTACCAGCGCCTGCTGGTGGCCCCTCGACTGATGCGCGACGCGTTGAACGATTTGATCCAGGGCGAGATCGATGCCGGGCCGGGGGTCGGTCGCATCACGATGAAGATGAACAGCCTGGTCGACCAGGGAATGATCGAGGAGCTCTACCGGGCCTCGCAGGCGGGCGTCGAGATCGACCTGCTCGTGCGGGGCATCTGCTGCCTGACGCCGGGCGTGCCCGGCATGTCGGAGACGATCCGGGTGCGGTCGATCGTGGGCCGCTACCTCGAGCACTCCCGCCTGTACCGGTTCGCCAACGGGCTGGGTGAGGGCCACCCGCTGCACCTCATCGGCTCCGCCGACCTGATGCCGCGCAACCTCGACCGCCGCGTCGAGGTCCTGACGCCGGTCTCGGACATCGCGCTGCAGGCGCGCCTCGACGAGGTGCTCGACATCGAGCTGCGCGACGACGTGCTCGCGTGGACCCTCGGGCCGGACGGGCGTTGGACCCGCGCTCCCGAGGGCGGCGAGATCGAGTCGCACGTCGAGTTGCAGAAGCGCACGGTGGCACGGGCAGCGCAGGCGGTCTCCGCCTCGGTCGTCTGACGCCGTGGCGGAATCGACGCGCCGGGTGACGTGTACGGTGGGCGGCGTGTCAGAGGCCCCTCTGATCTATCGGTGGAGTCGCGACGAGTTCGTGCGCGCCTGGGAAGCCGGGGTGTTCGACCGCCGGGTCGAGCTGGTCGAGGGGGAGGTGTGGCCGGTGGTCATCGGGCCATGGCACGGCAAGACGACGATGCGCGTCGCACGCGCGTTGCCGGACGACGACGGCGACATCACCTCCGCCACGCTCCCGGCCGGCGACTCCCTGCCCGATCCCGACTGCTGGGTGCTGCGAAAGGGCGCCGAGCCGTCGGGGGCCATCGGCGCCCGGCTGGTGGAGTGGCATCCCGCCGACGTGCTGCTCGTGGTCGAGGTCGCCGACGAGACGGTGCTCCAGGACCTCGGGGTCAAGGCGCGGCTGTGCGGCCGCGCCGGGTATGCCGTGTACTGGGTGGTGACGCAGGACGTCGTGTACGAGCACACCGAGCCGACGCCCGACGGATACCGGGTGCGGGTCGAGCACCGGCGTGGCGATCGCATCCCCGTGCGCTACGCGGGCACCGCGCTCGCGGTCGCCGACCTGCTCGACTGACCGGATCGTCGGGCCGCCGCCGGCGTCCGCCGGTACGGCTCGGAACTCGACCTGGAGCCGGACAAGATCTGGACAGTTCCCATCACGTCGTGACGACCCGGTAGGACGGTCGGTCCGAGGGACCAACGGCCCTACCGTGCGGGCGCGACCGGTGCATATGTTCCGGGTAGAGACCCAACCCGCGAGAGGGGACCCGGATGTCGTCAGTCCGCTCGCCCGTCGGTCGACGTCGGTCGCCGCCGATCCGGCCCGTCGCCACCCACCGCCCGCCCCCCGGCCTCGCCGCCGTCGGGGCCCCGCCGGGACATCCCCCAGACGTGGTGATCGACTTGGCCGACGAGCCGGGCCGGCTCTCCCACGCCGACCTGCTGCGGCTCGCCCGCGCCATCCAGGCCGCCGCCATCGTCGACGACCTGCACGAGCTGTCGCGCCTGGCCCGGTACCTGCGCCGGGCGCTCCGGCACCACATCGAGGCGGAACGCGTCAGCCAGGATCCGCTGCCGGCCCCGCTGCGCTCCGTCGTGTTCGGCGGGCAGGACCGGCTGCTGCGCCTGGCCGAGTCGATCGGCCACGACGCGGAGGGCGACCGCGAGTGCGCCTGCGTGCGTCGGGGCGCCGAGCTGGTGGTGGCGCTGCGCCGACAGGCGACGCTGGAGGACCTCGCGCTCGGGCGGTCCGACGGGGAGGCATGGCCGAAAATGTCATAGGGCGCCCGTAGGTTGCCGGCATGGACGCAGCACCGCTCGTCGTGGGTCTCGCCGCCGGCCTCGTCGCCGGTGTGGTCGGCGCCTGGTTCGTCGTCGTCCGGCTCGTGTCGGCGAGCCAGGGCGGTCGGCCGTCCAGGCAGGCCGAGCAGCTCGCGGAGCAGCGCCGCGCCGCCGAGCACGAGGCGGCCGTGCGCGCCGCGGTCGACGCCGCGGTCGACACGGTGGTCAAGGTGGCGGGTGAGCGCCTCGGCGCGCAGTCCGAGGCGGGCTCGCGCGAGCTGTCGTCGCGCCAGCAGGCGTTCGAGCAGCAGGTGGGCGATCTCCGCGGCTCGATGGCGGAGCAGCTGCAGGTGCGCAACGCCGCCGTCGAGCAGCACATGGGCGACGTCCGGGCCGAGCTGGCCCGGGTCACCGAGCTGGTGGCGACCCTGCAGCGCGAGCGGGCCGAGCAGCACGGGCGCGTCGAGACCCGCCTCAACGAGGTCGCCACGGTCAGCGCCCGGCTCGCCGACACCACCCAGTCGCTGCGTCAGGCGCTGGCCAACCCCAAGGCGCGAGGCCAGTGGGGTGAGCGCATGGCCGACGACGTGCTGCGCGCCGCCGGCCTGGTCGAGGGCATCAGCTACCGCAAGCAGTCCGCCACCACGGCGGGCACCATCCCCGACTTCACCTTCCTGCTGCCGGGCGGGCGGGTGTTGCACATGGACGTGAAGTTCCCGGTCGACAACTACCTGCGCTACCTCGAGGCCGACACCGACCACGACCGCGACCGCTGCGCAGTGGCCTTCGTGCGCGACGTGCGCGCCCGGGTGCGCGAGCTGTCGGGCCGGGTCTACATCGATCCCGACGAGACGCTCGACGAGGTGCTGCTGTTCATCCCGAACGAAGCGGTCTACGCGTTCGTCCACGAGCACGACCGCGACCTGATCGAGGTCGCTCTCGGGCAGAAGGTCGTGCTGTGCTCGCCGAGCACCCTGTTCTCGGTGCTGTCCGTCATCCGCCAGGCGGTCGAGCAGACCCAGCTGCAGCGCACCTCCGACGAGATCCTGGTGTGCCTGGCCGCGTTCGAGCAGCAGTGGGGCAAGTTCTCCGACGCGCTCGACAAGGTGGGCCGCAGCCTCGACAGCGTCCGCCGCAGCTGGGACGACCTGTCGGGCACACGCCGTCGCCAACTCGAGCGCGAGCTCGACCGGGTCGGCGAGCTGCGCAGCCGGCGCGAGGGCCACCGGCCGCTCGACACCGTCGCCGAGCTCACGATCGACGCCGGCCCCGGCTCCAGCGCCCCATCCGGGGCGGGTTCCGGCGGTGCCCTGCCGGGCTTCGACCGCGTCGGCACCGGCGACCACCTGGCCCCCGAGGGCGACGCCGAGGCCCGCCGCCGGGCCGCGGGCGACGTGCGCCCGCTTCCTCGGCCCCCGGCGTCGGCCGCCGGGTGAGCCCGCAGGATGCGGGTGATGGGGGAGGATCAGTCCGGGCCGATGACCGAGATGCCGATCGTGGCGTGGTTGCCCCGAGCCCCGTGCAACGCGGCGAGAGCCCGCACCGAGACGGCTTGGCGGAGCGACTGGTCGACCTCGACGGGGAGCTGCACCCGCACGTGCAGCGCCCGAGCCTGACGCTCGATCTCGATCGCGGCGCCGGCCGGGTCGACGTCCTCGTCCCGGAGCAGCGGAGCGATCGTGGTGAGCACGGTGCGCCGCAGCGACGCCAGCGCCTCGTCGCCAGCGACGTCTGCCGCGTGACGCTGGCTCTCGATGACGAGGACGTCGAGGGTGCGTGTCATGCCCCGATCATCGACGCCGCCACCCCGTGTGGGCAGGGACGATGGCCACGGCTGCGAGGGACCAAAGGCCCGAGACCGGGCAGGATGGAGGCGCGCGCTCCAGGTGGGCGCGGGTGATGTCGACGCGCGCGTCGGGTAGGAAGGTCCCGTGTCCTCGAGCCGCAAGAAGGGCAAGAACAAGGGACTGAACGGCGATCCGGAGGTGTGCGCCGCTGGTGGCCTGGTGTGGCGCGCCACGGTGCTGGCCGACGAGCAGGGTGAGACGCGGGACGGGGTCGAGATCGTGCTGGTGCACCGGCCGAGCTACGACGACTGGTCGTTCCCGAAGGGCAAGCTCGACAAGCACGAGTCGTTCGAGGATGCGGCGGTCCGCGAGGTCGTCGAGGAGACCGGCCTCGTGTGCGAGCTCGGTCGCGAGCTGCCGTCCACCCGGTACATCGACGGCAAGGGACGCCTGAAGCTCGTCCGCTACTGGGCGATGCGTGTCGTCGGCGTCGAGCCCTGGGCGGCCAACGACGAGATCGACCAGCGCCGCTGGGTCACCCTCGACGACGCCGCGGTGATGCTCACCTACGAGCACGATCGGGTCCTTCTCGGTCTCCTGCGCGACGAGCGCGGCTGACCCCACCCGTTCTCCTACGCGTCGAGCGCCGTCCACCACGTTGCGTTCGCATCGGGCCTGGTCACGGCTCAGCTCGGGCGCGGTTGGGTCAACGTTGCCGGTCCGTTCACCCCGGGTTCACCCTGGCTCCCACCAGCCGTTTCTCGCCCTTCGTACCGTCCCTTGCGGCAAGTGGGGCGTGACGCGCTCCTGACGACAGCAGCCCAAGGAGGGCATAAGTGCAGTCATTCAAGCAGCGTCGCCTGGCGTGGCTTTCGATCATCCTGGCTCTCGGCGTGGTCGTGGCCGCGTGCGGCAGCGACGACGATGACACCGATGCGGACACCGGCACCGGAGCATCGGGCTCGATCAACGTGTCGGGCTCCTCGACGGTCGAGCCGATCTCCTCGCTCGCCGCCGAGGCGTTCATGGGCGAGGGCGCCGATGTCGACATCGCCGTCGACGGACCGGGCACCGGCGACGGGTTCGAGCTGTTCTGCAGGGGCGAAATCGAGATCTCGGACGCGTCGCGCGCCATCAAGGACGAGGAGGCCGCCGACTGCGAGGAAGCCGGTGTCGACTACGTCGAGCTCCAGGTGGCCTACGACGGCATGGCCGTCATGACCAGCGTCGACAACGACCAGGTCGAGTGCGTGAACTTCGCCGACCTCTACGCCCTGACCGGCCCCGAGGCCGAGGGCTTCGGCAACTGGTCCGACGGTGCGGCCATCGCCGCCGAGCTGGGGTCGACCACGGAGCTGCCCGATGCCGAGCTCGAGCTGACCGGTCCGGGCACCGAGTCGGGCACCTACGATTCGTTCGTCGAGATCGCCCTCGAGGGCTTCGCCGAGGAGCGGGGCCAGGAGGCCACCACCCGCACCGACTACGCCTCGTCGGCCGATGACAACACGATCATCGCCAACATCGAGGCCAGCCCCACGTCGCTCGGTTGGGTCGGTTTCGCCTTCGCCGAGGAAGCGGGTGACACGGTCCGTTCGCTGGCCGTCTCCGAGGAGTCGGGTGGCGACTGCGTCGAGCCCAGCTCCGAGACGATCTCGGACGGCAGCTACCCGCTGTCGCGGCCGCTGTTCATCTACGTGAACACCGACAAGGCCGCGGAGAACGAGGTGCTGGCCGACTTCGTCGACTTCTACCTCGAGAACCTGGCCGAGTTCGTCGAGGAGGGTGGCTACGTCACCATGCCCGACGATCAGGTCGAGGACGTCAACGCCGCCTGGGCGGATCGCTGACGCGGTGATGTCGGCTCTCCTCCTCCGGGGAGCCGCCGGGGCCGGGCTCGCGCAGCCCGGCCCCACACCCGTTCCCGGGTGCGACCGGCCGAGCTCGTCGTCCCGCCCCGCACGGTCCCACCGGGCCCCGATCCCGACCGCGACCCGCCCCTCCCGTCACTCCACGAGTCCCACGAGGCGCCTCTGATGGCCACCACCGCGTTCCCTCCACCGACACCACCGGTCGACCTGTCCGGCGACCCCCGTCGCCACCGGCGCGAGCGGGCGATGGGCGCCGTCTTCCTGGGGGCGGCCCTCGTCTCCGTCGTCGTCAGCGCCCTCATCCTGTTCTCGCTCTTCTCCAAGGGCTTGGAGTTCTTCGCCGACGTCGAATGGGGGCGGGTCTTCGCCAACGACGCATGGAACCCCCGCCAGAACCGCTTCAGCGTGTCGACGATCGTGGTCGGCAGCCTGGTGGTCACCGGTGTCGCCATGGTCGTCGCCGCCCCGCTGGGTCTGGGCGCGGCGGTCTACCTGTCCGAGTACGCCCGGCCGCGGGTGCGAGCGGTGCTCAAGCCCGTGCTCGAGGTGCTGGCCGGCATCCCGTCGGTGGTGCTCGGGGTGTTCGCCCTGAACTGGATCGCCCCGGAGATCGTCGGCACGTTCTTCGGGGAGCGCGAGGGTCGCACGGGTTCGATGCTGGCGGCGGGCATCGGTGTGGGCATCCTGACGATCCCGTTGATGGCGTCGGTGTCCGAGGACGCGATGCGGGCCGTGCCCACCAGCCTGCGCCAGGCCTCGGCAGGCCTCGGCGCCCGCAAGATCTCGACGACGCTGCGGGTCGTGATGCCGGCGGCGGTGTCCGGCATCGTCGCCGCGGTGATCCTGGCGACGTCCCGGGCCATCGGCGAGACGATGGTCGTGTTCATCGCGGGCGGCGCGGCCGACTCGGCGTCGTTCACCGCCAACCCGCTCGACGGCAGCCTGACGATGACCGCGGCGATGGCGTCGCTGGCCACCGGCACCGAGGGCGTGCGGGGCGCCAGCCTGGCCGTGCCCAGCCTGTACTTCGTGGGGATCGTCCTGTTCTTCCTGACGCTCCTGTTGAACATGATCGCCAACCGCTTCGTGCGCCGCGTGCGCCAGGCCTACTAGGTCGACGAGGACACCGATGTCGCTCACCACCATCTCCAGCAGCTCGGGAGCCGTCCAGGGTTCGGTCGAACGCGCCCTGCGGGGCTCGCGGATCGACGTCAAGGGGCGTGCCTTCGAGTTGGCCCTGATCGTCTGCCTCCTCGTGTCGATGCTGATCCTCGGCGTGCTGATCACCACGGTCGTCACCGACGGCATGCCGGTCTACACCGAGCGCGGCTGGGAGTTCCTCGACGGCGGCCTGTCGTCGTCGCCGTCCCGGGCGGGCATCTCGCAGGGCATCCTCGGCTCGTTCTGGATCGCGGTCGGCGTGGTCGTCCTCGCCATCCCCATCGGCATCGGCGCCGCCATCTACCTCGAGGAGTACGCGCCGAGGAACCGGCTGACCAACTTCATCGAGCTCAACATCCGGAACCTGGCCGGCGTGCCGTCGGTCGTCTACGGGCTGCTCGGCCTGGCGATCTTCGTCGAGGCGCTCGGCGGGTTCACCGGCCACACCGACATCAACCGCCGCACGCTCGCGGCCGCGGCGGTGACCTTGGCGGTGCTGGTGCTGCCGATCATCGTCATCACCACCGCCGAGGCGCTCCGTGCCGTGCCTCAGGCGCTGCGCGAGGGGGCCTACGGCGTGGGAGCCACCCGATGGGAGGTCATCCGCACCCAGGTCCTGCCCTACGCGGCGCCCGGCATCCTGACCGGCGGCCTGCTGGCGATCGCCCGGGCCATCGGCGAGGCGGCCCCGCTGATCGTCGTGGGCGCGGTGACCGGGTTCTTCAGCCAGGGCGCCGGCCTGAACGTCGCCAACGTGGTCGACCCGGGCCACCTGAGCGAGCGGTTCGTCGCCCTGCCGACCATCGTCACGAGCTGGGCCAAGCAGCCCGAGGCCGAGTTCAAGGTGGCGAACTCCTCGGCCACGATCATCGCCATGTTGGTCTTCGTCCTGCTCATCAACTCCATCGCCATCGTCCTCCGCAACCGCTTCGAGAAGAAGAGGTCGTCATGACCGAGCCCACCATCGCCCCGACCATCGACTCGGCGCCCGCCGCCGTCGACGCGCCGCTGACCCAGGGCACGACGGTGACCCACGGCACGCCCGACCACATGCTGCTGCCGGTCGTTTTCGAGGTCCGCGACCTGAGCGTCTACTACGGCAGCTTCCGGGCCGTGCGCGACGTCACCCTCGACGTCCGCCAGCGGGAGATCACCGCGTTCATCGGTCCGTCCGGCTGCGGCAAGTCGACCGTGCTCCGCTGCTTCGACCGCATGAACGACCTGATCCCCGGCGCACGCCCCGAGGGCACGATCAACTACCACGGCGTCGACCTCTACGGCTCGGGCGTCGACCCCGTCGAGGTGCGCCGGCGGGTCGGCATGGTGTTCCAGAAGCCCAACCCGTTCCCCAAGTCGATCTACGACAACGTCGCCTACGGGCCGCGCCTGCACGGCCGCAAGCGCAAGCCCGACCTCGACGCGGTGGTCGAGGAGTCGCTGCACAAGGCGGCCCTGTGGGACGAGGTCAAGGATCGGTTGAAGGACTCGGCGAACGGCCTGTCCGGCGGCCAGCAGCAGCGGCTGTGCATCGCCCGGGCGATCGCGACCAAGCCCGACGTCCTGCTGATGGACGAGCCGTGCTCGGCGCTCGATCCCATCGCCACAGCCCGCATCGAGGACCTGATGCAGGAGATCAAGGACGAGTTCACGATCGTGATCGTCACCCACAACATGCAGCAGGCCGCCCGCGTCTCCGACGCCACCGCCTTCTACTCGACGGAGGTCAACCCCGACTCCGACCGCCGCACGGGTCGGCTCGTCGAGTTCGATCGCACCGAGACGATCTTCTCGAACCCGGCGGACGAGCGGACCGAGAACTACATCACCGGACGCTTCGGGTAGGCCGCCGTGTCCTCCGGGGACAGCCCCGTACCCCTGCGCACCGCCTTTCGCGACGAGCTCGACCAGCTCCGCCTGCAGGTGGAGCTCATGGGCGTGCGGGTCGACCAGAACCTCGAACGGGTGCGGCAGGTGCTCGATCACGGCGATGTGACGGGCGATCTCGTGGCCGCGGCGCTCGCCGGCGACGACGAGATCGACGCGATGCACGTGTCGCTGCTCGAGCGGTGCTACTCGCTGCTCGGTCGCGAGTCGCCGATGGCGAGCGACCTGCGCTTCATCGTCTCGGTGGTGCACATCCTCTCCGAGCTCGAGCGCGTCGGCGACCTCTCCCTGCGCATCGTCAAGCTCGCGCCCCGCTTCGACGAGCTCTCCGACACGGGCCGCGCCTGGGACATCCTGCGCACCCTCGTCGACATCGCGGTCGAGCAGTACCGCGCCGCGCTGCGGGCCTGGTCGTCCCAGGACCTCGGGCTGGCCACCCAGCTCGTCGAGTCGCCGCCCTCGCTCGGGGCGATCCACGAACGCCTCGTCGACGACCTCCACAACATCACGGGCCCGGACGCGGTCGCGCTCGCCGTCGACTTCTTCGTCGCCGCCCAGGCCGCCGACCGCATCGCCGACCACGCCGCCATCATCGGCGCACGCCTGCGCTACCTGCTGACCGGCGAACCCGCCCACCTGGCTGCGGAGGTCCGTTGACCGCGGCTCCGGAGCCCGCGTCCATGGCACGGCGCCGATTCGGCGGCAGACTCTCGGTGTGGCGAACGACGCAGAGCACGCGATGAAGGTCCTGGTCACCAACGACGACGGGGTCGGCTCTCCCGGCCTGCACGCTCTGGCACGAGCGCTGGTCGATGCCGGCCACGACGTGGTCGTGGTCGCTCCCGACCGGGATTACAGCGGGTCAGGTGCGGCCATCGGGCACCTGCACGCGGACGACCACATCGACGCCGCGCCGGTCGAGCTTCCCGGCCTCGCCGGCGTGCGGGCCTACGCGGTCGACGGTCCGCCGGGCCTGTGCGTGCTCGCAGCTCGCCTGGGCGGCTTCGGCGACCCGCCGGACATCGTCGTGTCGGGCATCAACCCGGGCTGCAACACCGGTCGGGCGGTCCTGCACTCGGGCACCGTCGGCGCGGCGCTGACCGCCGCCAACTTCGGCGTGCGGGGCCTGGCCGTCAGCATCGACGTCGTCTCCCGCCTGGTGCACGAGCAGGCCGGTGGCCGGCGCGCCGACGCCGGGCGAGCGGACGGCATGGACTCCGACGCGCCCCGCCTCCCGGAGGATCCCCCCAACGGTCATGCTCCGGTGATCGAGGTGGTGGAGGCCCCGGAGGACACCCCCGCCCCCGGCGAGGAACCCGTGCAGGATCCTGACATCGGTGCCCCGGGCCACTGGGACACCGCCGCAGCCGTGGCCGTCAGCGCGCTGGGCTGGCTCGTCGATGCGCCGAAGGCCACCGTCCTCAACCTGAACGTCCCGGACGTGCCGCTGGCCAAGCTGTCCGGCATCCGGGCGGCCACGCTGGCTCCGTTCGGCACGGTGCGCTCGACCGTCGTGGAGACGGCGGACGACGGCGGGCGACTCCAGATGGAGATGCGCCCGACGACCGACGAGTTGCCGCCCGGGTGCGACACGGCCCTGGTCGCGGCCGGATTCGTCGCGCTGTCGGCCATCTCGGGCATCAGGGTCGACGAGACGCTCGATGTCACCGGGGCGCTCGCCCGGGTCGACGCCCACCTGGACGCCGCGCCATGACCTCCTCCGGTGGGACGCCGCGGTGAGCGCCGCAGCGGTGAGCACCGCTCGGGCTGGAGCGTGATCCGGTGGCGCCCGTCGTCACCATCCTCGGGCTGGTCCTGATCGGCACCCTCGCGGGCCTCGTCTCCGCCGCGGTCACCCGCCGCGCCGCCGCGCAGCGGGTCGACCTCGCCAGCGAGGCCCTCGGGTCGCGAGCGGCGCTGCCGGGCGCGCCGCGCCGCCCGTCACTCGACCGGGCACTCGACGAGCTGGAACGGGTCGTCGCCGCCGAGACGGCCCGGCGCGCGCAGGTCACCGAGGCCGAGAACCGTCTGTCGTGGGCGCTCGGCGCCATCGCGAACGGGGTCGTGATCTTCGACGAGCGCGGCGAGATCGCCTACCGCAACGACCCGGCGGCTTCGTTCCTGGCAGCGCGCCACAGCGATGCCCTCGTCGAGGAGGCCATCACCACGATGGCTGCCGACGCCCTCCGGGGCCGAGGCGCCGAACGCGAGCTCGAGCTGTTCGGTCCTCCCCGTCGCGTGCTCAGCGTGCGGGCGGTGCCGCTCGCATCCGAGACCCGGCCCTCCGGCGTGCTCGTCGTCGTCGAGGACACCTCGGAGCGACGGCGCCTCGAGAACGTCCGCCGCGACTTCGTCGCCAACATCAGCCACGAGCTGAAGACACCGATCGGCGCGCTGGCGCTGCTGGCGGAGACGTTGCTCGACGAGGACGATCCCGAGGTCGCGAGGCGCCTGGCCGAGCGCCTGGCGAGCGAGGCGTTCCGGGTGGGAGCCACGATCGACGACCTGCTCGAGCTGTCGCGGCTCGAGGTGGCGACCGGCCTGGCCGCCGACCAGGTCGTCGTCGCCGACGTCGTCAACGAGGCCGCGGACAGGGTGCGCCCCGGTGCGGAGCAGCGCGGCATCGAGATCGACGTCGCTGCGCCGCCGACGCGCCTGACCGTCGTCGGCGATCGTCGCCAGCTCGTGTCGGCCCTCACCAACCTGCTCGACAACGGGGTGAAGTACAGCGAGCCCGGCAGCGCCATCCGCGTGCGCGCCAGCACAGACGGCACCTGGGTCGACGTGGCGATACGGGATCGCGGCATGGGCATCCCCCGGCGCGACCTCGAGCGCATCTTCGAACGCTTCTACCGGGTGGACCGTGCCCGCAGCCGAGAGACGGGCGGTACGGGCCTCGGCCTCGCCATCGTCCGTCACGTCGCCTCGAACCACCGGGGCGAAGTCCGTGTCGAGTCCCGCGAAGGGGTGGGTTCGACGTTCACCTTGCGGCTCCCCGCCGGGCCCGGCCCGGTCGCCGTATCCCAGGAGGCAGGATGACCGAACGTCCCGAAGGGTGGTCGAGCGCACGCGGCCCCCACCGCCCGTTGCGCGTCAGCGAAGGGGTGAACCAGTGAGCGCCGACGATGCCACGGTGCTGCTCGTCGAGGACGAGGACAGCTTCGTCGAGGCGCTGACGGTGGGGCTCAAGCGCGAGGGATTCCGCGTGCAGACGGCCCACGACGGCGCCGAGGCCCTCGAGCTGTTCGACGTCGTGAAGCCCGATCTGGTGCTGCTCGACGTGATGCTCCCCAAGATCTCGGGCGTCGACGTGTGCCGTGAGCTGCGCCGGCGGTCGACGGTGCCGATCATCATGGTCACCGCCAAGGGGTCGGAGATCGACACCGTGGTCGGACTCGAGGTCGGCGCGGACGACTACGTCACCAAGCCCTACCGGCTGCGCGAGCTCGTGGCCCGCATGCGGGCGGTCCTGCGGCGCCGCCCGGCGGACTCCTCGTCGCGGGCCGCGCCCGGCGAGGTGCTGGAGGCCGGCGACGTCCGCCTCGATCCGGAGCGCCACGAGGTCGAGATCCGCGGCGAACCGGTGCGGCTCCCGCTGAAGGAGTTCGAGCTGCTGGAGATCCTGCTCACCAACGCGGGCCGGGTGCTCACCCGCGACACGCTGATCGACCGGGTGTGGGGCAGCGACTATGTCGGCGACACCAAGACCCTCGACGTGCACGTGAAGCGCCTGCGCGCCAAGGTCGAGGACGACCCGGCGGCGCCCAGCCGCATCGTCACCATCCGGGGCCTGGGTTACAAGTACGACACACCTCGCTCCTGAGGGCCGGCACCGGCGGGTTCGGTTCGCGAGGGCCTTGTACCCTCGGGAGAGATGGCCACTGACAACGGCTGGGAGCCGCTCTCCACGCCGCCGCGGCGCACCGGGGCCAATGCGTTCGCCGTCACGCCGTTCATGCGCCTGGCCCGCACGCACGCTGCGGCGGTGGCCGGCGACGCGCTGATCGCCATCGCGCTCGCCAACTCGCTGTTCTTCGACATCGATCCCAACGCGGCGCGCACCAGGGTGGCGCTCTACCTCGCGCTGACGATGGCCCCGTTCTCCGTGGTCGCCCCGCTCATCGGGCCGGCCCTCGACCGGATGAAGGGCGGCCGTCGCTTCATGGTCATCGGCGCCAACGCGCTGCGGGCCCTGATCTGCGTGCTGATGGTCGGCGACCTCGACAACATGTTGCTGTTCCCCGAGGCCTTCGCCGTGCTGGTGCTCGCCAAGAGCTACCACGTGGCCAAGTCGGCGATCGTGCCGACGGTGGTGCGGTCCGACGACGAGCTGGTCGAGGCGAACTCGAAGCTGGCGTTCCTGTCCGGTGTCATCGCGATCGTGGCCGGCGCCCCCGCGCTGGCGATCTCCGCGGTGGCGGGCAGCCAGGGTGTGCTGGTCGTGGCCGTCGGCGTGTTCGCGGTCGGGGCCGTGCTCGGCATCAAGATCCCGGCGACGCAGGTGGCGTCCGACACCACCTCGGAGTCCGAGCGCGAGGAGCTGCGCGGCGTCGGCATCGTCCTCGCTTCCTCGGCGATGGGGATGCTCCGCGGCATCGTCGGCTTTCTGACGTTCCTCATCGCCTTCGCGCTGCGGACGAGCGACGCGCCGCTGTGGCAGTTCGGCTTCGTCGTGCTCGCGAGCAGCCTCGGCTCGCTGCTGGGGTCGCTGGCGGCCCCGGCGCTGCGGCGCAACGGCATGGAGGAGGAACGGATCCTCCAGATCGGTGTCGGCGCCACGGCCGGCGCTGCGCTCTTCGCCGCTTGGGGCGGGGGCATCGTGGCCGCCGCCGTCCTGGCCCTGTGCATCGGCCTGGCGGCGAGCAGCGGCAAGCTGGCGTTCGACTCGGTGGTCCAGCGCGACGCCCCGGACGCCAACAGGGGGCGTTCGTTCGCCCGGTTCGAGACCCGCTTCCAGCTCATGTGGGTCGTCGGGGCGTTCATCCCGGTGGTGATCACGATCCCGATGGAGATCGGGTTCCTCGTGATCGCCGCGGCCGCCGCCTTCGCCGTCCTGTCGTACCTCGCCGCCCTCCGCGCCCTGGCCCGCGGCGAGGTGCCGGTGCGCCGCAACCCCACCGAGGTCATCACCTCGCGCCTGCGCCGCAAGCGCCAGGGCTTCGCCCCCGGGACCGGTGAGTCGCCCTCGCCCTCGCCGGCGCTGGCGGCGGCGGAGGCCGATCGCGCCGACGCCGCGGTTGCGGTCGACGACGACGACGGCGCCGACCACGACCGGGGCATCGCTGCCGTCGCGGACGCCGATCTGCACGCCGCGACCGTCGCCGACGAGGACGACCTGCCGCTTCCGCCACCACCCCCGCCGCCGCCGCCACCCCCGCCGCCACCGCCCCCTCCGCTGCCGTTCGGCGCGGTGGACGACGACGGGGGCAGTGGCGCGAGGTCGGCGGCGGATCAGCCCGGCGACACCACCACCGGCGGCGGGAGCGAGCGCCGGGTCGTCATCGACCCGACCAAGCTGCAGTAGAGCCGTGGGCCGCGCAGGTCGCCCGAGCCCACCTGTCCGCTCGCGTCCTCAGCCGTCGACGGGGCGGAAATCCGGCGGCACCCCGGTGCTGCCGCGGGTGATGCCGGTGTAGCCCTCCAACTGCTTCATCCGCTTCGAGCTCGCCCGCCCGTTCGTGTCGCCCACGGTGAGGCCCCCGTCGACCACGATCGACTGCCCGGTCACGAACTCGCTGTCGTCGCTGGCGAGGTACAGCGCCGCCCGGGCGATGTCGTCGCCCCGGCCGTGGCGCGGCCAGGGCTGGGCCCGGTCGAGGCGCCCGCCGGCCTCGTCCTCGGCGCCGAAGTTGATGAGCGGCGTGTTGATCGCCCCCGGGCAGATCGCGTTGACGCGGATCATCCGGGGCGCGAGCTCGATCGAGGTGGCCCGGGTCAACCCGATCACCGCGTGCTTGGCCGCCGTGTAGGCCTGCGGGCCCTTCCCGCCGCTGATGCCCGCCACCGACGACGTGTTGATGATCGATCCGCCCGTGCCCAGTCGCTGCATGGCGCGCGCCGCGTGCTTGGTGCCGAGGAACACGCCGTTCAGCAGCACGCCGATCGTCTCGTTCCAGTCGGCGAGCGAGATGTCGGTGATCGGTCCGACGGCGCCCGCGAAGCCGGCGTTGTTGAACATGACGTCCAGGCCGCCGAGCTCGGACACGGCCACGTCGACCATGGCCTCCACGTCGGCCTCGTCGGCCACGTCCACCCGCACGAAGCGCACGTCGTCGGCGTGCCCGGCGCTCGTCGCCGCGGCCAGCGTCTCGGCCCCGGTCTGCTCGTTGAGGTCCGCGACCACGACCCTCGCCCCTTCGGCGAGGAACAGGTCGACGGTGGCGCGGCCCATGCCGCTGGCACCGCCGGTGACGACGGCGACCTTGCCGGCGAGCCGCCCGCTCACGACGCACCCCCTGCCCGGAACTCGATGCCCTCGAACGCGCCGGAGCTGCGCCACTCGGCGATGAAGTCGAAGAACGCCACCGGCCCCTTGGGGTAGCCGCCGGCGTTGAGCTTGCCCTTGCGGCCGAGCGACTGACCCTCGTTGTTGTAGTAGCCGGGGGTGCACTCGGCGAGGGCGGAGCCGCCGCCGAACGCCCGGCGCGTGCCGAGGATGAGCTGCACCCACTCCTCCTCGGCCGGGGCGGTCACCTCCACCTGCTCGGCGCCCTGCGCGATGGCGTGGGCGATGACGGTGGCCACGGTGCGGCCTCCTTCGGACAGGTTGTGCGGGTAGTTCGACGTGAGGTTGGCGCCCTGGGTGGGCCCGACGACGAACGCGTTGGGGAAGCCGTGCACGTGGATGCCGTGCAGCGACCGCATGCCGTCGGCCCAGTGCTCCGACAGCAGTCGCCCGTCGCGCCCGACCATGTCGAAGCCGGAGCGGCGCGTGTAGTCGGTGCTGGTCTCGAACCCGCTGGCGTAGACGATGCAGTCGAGCTCGTAGTGGGTGCCGTCGACCCAGGCGCCGGTCTCGTCGATGCGCTCGACGCCCTTGCCGTCGGTGTCGACCAGGCGGGTGCCGGGCTCGTTGAAGGCCTGCAGGTAGTCGTCGTGGAAGCAGGGCCGCTTGCAGAACTGGCGGTACCAGGGCTTGAGGGCCTCGGCCGTCGCCGGGTCCTCGACGATCTCGTCGACCCGCGAGCGGATCTCGTTCATCTTCTCGATGTCGCTGTCGTCGAACGCCTTGGCGATCGAGGTGGGGCTGAAGTCCTGCTGCGGGTCGGAGAGCAGCTTGCGGCGGATGCGCCGGGCGATGTCGGTCCAGCCGTCGCGCACCAGGTCCTTCTCCGCGAAGCCGCCGGTCTGGATGGTGGAGAAGTTGCGCAGCCACTCCTCCTGCCAGCCGGGGGCCTGCACCTCGCGGGCGAACCACTCGGGGTCGACGTCCTCGTTGGCGCGGACGTCGATCGACGACGGCGTGCGCTGGAAGACGTACAGCTCCCGGCACGCCCGGGCCAGGTGGGGGACGACCTGCACCGAGGTGGCGCCTGTGCCGATGATGCCGACCCGCTTGTCGGCCAGGTTCGCCATGGGGGCACCAGCGGGATCGCCGCCGGTGTAGTCGTAGTCCCAGCGGCTGGTGTGGAAGCTGTGGCCGGCGAAGGTCTCGATGCCGGGGATGCCCGGGAGCTTGGGCCGGTGGAGGGGCCCCGTGCCCATCACCACGAACCGGGCCCGCATGCGGTCGCCGCGGTCGGTGTGGATGATCCACCGTGACGCGTCGTCGTCCCACTCCAGGCGGGTGACCTCGGTCTGGAAGCAGGCGTCGTCGTACAGATCGAAGTGCCGGCCGATGCGGCGGCAGTGCTCCAGGATCTCGGGGGCGTGCGCGTACTTCTCGGACGGCATGTGCCCGGTCTCTTCGAGCAGGGGCATGTAGACGAACGAGTGGGTGTCGCACTGGGCGCCGGGATAGCGGTTCCAGTACCAGGTGCCGCCGAAGTCGCCGCCCTTCTCGATGATGCGGACGCCGTCGATGCCGGCCTGCTTCAGGCGGGCGCCGGTGACGAGGCCGGCGAAGCCGCCGCCGACGAAGGCGACGGTGACCTCGTCGGTGAGCGGCTCGCGCTCGGTCGGTGTGACGTAGGGGTCGTGGAGGTACCGGGCGAACTCGCCGGTCACCTCGATGTACTGGGCGGCGCCGTCGGCGCGCAGCCGCTTGTCGCGCTCCGCCAGGTACTTCTGCCGCAGCGCGGCGCGCTCGTCGGTGCCGACGTCGCCGGTCGTGGTCATCCCAAGCTCCCTGTGGTGGTGGCGATGCCGTCGGGCGGCGGACGGGGGGGCATCCGCGGTCGTGGCCCGTGTGGCTCGGCGACGACGGTACGCGGAACTTGACCCATGGGTCAAGAAAATCCTGACCCGCGGTCAGCGGCGATCATCCCCGGACGCGCGCGCGATCGCCAGCGCCGCCCCGGCACGGGCGGCCGGCCGGCCGACAGCGCGGGCAACCGCGACCCGCGCCGAGCCCACCTATCCGCTCGCGCCCTCAGGCGTCGCCGGGCAGGTCGATGCGGGCCAGCCAGAGGCCTGGCGCGTCGACCTCGGGCGGGCTCGGCAGCATCGCCTCGCCCTCCCACAACCGGGCGAGGCCGTCGGGGCCCGCCCGCTCGATGACGCCGTCGACGAACGCCGAACCCCGGTCGTACACCGCCTGCGTGAGCTCGAGGCCGAGCAGGCGTTCGACGAACCGGTCGGCTTCACCCGTCTCGACCCGGCGGCGACGCAGAGCCTCGGTGAGCATGCCGTAGCTGCCGATGAGCTTGGTGCCGACCTCGTCCATCACGTGGTCGACCACACCGACCACGACCGCGACCAGGGCTTCGAGGCGGGGCAGCAGCGCCCGCTGCTCATCGGACTGGATGGCGCCGAGCAGCGCGCCCGGCTCGCCGAGGGCCTGCTGCAGGCTGGCGAGGGAGTCGGGCCCGCCCGTGAGGTCGAGGTCGCCCAGCTGCTCTTCGAGCGCACCGGGATCGTTGCGGAACTTGGTGGTGTACTCGCCGAGGAGCTCCTCGAGCCGGGCGCGCACGTGGGGCACGCCGAGCACGGTGTGGTGGGCGATCTCGTGCAGGCAGATCCACAGGCGCAGGTCGTCCGGCGGAAGGCTCCACCCACCACCGAACTCGTCGAGGTTCGGCACGAGCACGAGCAGCTCGTCGGACGGTGTGCGCGGGATCGGCAGGTCGTACTGACCGAACGACCGCCGAGCCATGTGCCCGACCATCGACCCGGCGGTCATGGCCACCATCATCGGTTGCATGGCCTGGATCATCGGGCCGAGCATCGCCGCGAGCTGGTCGTCGGGGCCGACGCCGGCGCCGAGGTCGGGATCGTCGGCGACGAGCGCATCGGCCGACCCCAGCGACCCGGCCAGGCGTTCGAGCAGGGGGCGGTAGTCCTCGAGGGTGCGTTGCGCCCACATGCCGCGGTTGACCGGCACGACCGTCAGCTCGCGGCCGGTGATGGTGGTCGACAGGCCCGTGACGTTCGCGACGTGGAGCTCGGCGACGCGGGCGAGCTGCTCGAGCTTGATGCGCTCCAGCGGGTCGACGTTCGGCTCGGCCGTGTTGTCGGTGGCGACGGCCAGCGCCAGGTTGCGGGCCGCGTCCCAGGGGACGCCACCCCCGGCCTGACCGAACAACTTGGCCAGGTCGCCGAACAGGGGGAACCCTTCGAAGGGGTTGGGCGAGCCGGGGTCACTCACGTCGCTCACGCTAGCGCCCGCCATCACCCCACCCACCGCGCCCCGTGGCTGCCCCGGGGAGGAGAGCGGACTGGTGTTTGAAAGGGCTCCCTCTGGCAAGGTAGAGCGCATGGCGATGGTCGTGATCACCGGCGTCGAGACCCCACTCGGGCGGCGCGTGGCGCGCCTCGTCTCGGCCGACCCCTCCACCGAGGTCGTGGGCCTGGCCGCGACGGGGGTGCCGGACCTGCCCGAACGGGTCAGCACCCACCGCGTCGACCTGGCCGCCGGTGACATCAAGCCCCACCTCGAGCATGCCGACACCCTCGTCCACCTGGTGGCCTCGACCCCGGCGACCGCCACGGCCGAGAGCGGGGACGTCGCCGTCGCCCGCCGGGTCCTCGACGCCGCCGGCGACACCGGCGTGTCCCACGTCGTGCTGCTGTCGAGCGCCACGGTGTACGGCGCCTGGGCCAACAACCCCGTCCCCCTCACGGAGGACGCCACGCTCCGACCCAACCCGGGGTTCCCGTTCGCGGTCGAGCGGGCCGAGATCGAGCGCCTGGGGGCCGAGTGGCGCGACGCGCACCCCGGCACCACGGTCGCGGTGCTGCGCCCCGCCCGGGTCGCGTGGGACGGCCACCAGGATTGGCTGGTGCGGGCGCTGCGGCCCGGCCCGGCCGTGCCCGAGCACACCGACGAGCCGGCGGTGCAGTTCGTCGATGTCGACGACCTGGCAGCCGCGGTCGACCTCGTCCGGCGCAACCGGCTCGACGGCGCCTACAACGTCGCGCCCGAGGGGGCGATCCCCGGCGACCAGGTGCGTTCGCTCATCGGGGCACCACCCAAGGTGCCCCTGCCCGAGCGGGTCGTGGGACGCCTCCTGCGTTGGGGGTTCCGCTGGGGGCTCGGTCCGACGCCGCCTGAGTTGGTGCCCTACACGCTCAACTCCTGGGTGGTCGCCGCCGACCGGCTGCGCGCCGCCGGCTGGACGCCGCAGGTCTCCAACGAGGAAGCGTGCGTCGAGGCGCACGAGGTCGGCGCCTGGGCCACGATGAGCCCGCGCCGCCGCCAGGAGATCGCCCTCACGATCACCGGTGTCGGCATCGTCGCCGCCCTGGTGGGCGTCGTCGTGGCGGTGCGTCGGGCGCTCACGCGGTCGCGCGGGTAGATCACCGGCCGTCGGCTGGATCACTGCCGTCGGCGGCCGACCGGCTCACGCGGTCGGGGGCGCCGCGAGCGTGAGCTCGAGCGTGCCCCCGCTGCCGTCGGCGCGGGTGACCGTCACCTCGACCTGCTCGCCCGGCGAACGCGAGCGCAGGCGCACGAGCAGGTCGGGCATGCGGGCGATCAGCTCACCGTCGAGTGCGACGATCACATCGCCCGGTGCCAGCCCGCCCCGGGCGGCGGGGCTGTCGGGGACGACCGACACCACCAGGGTTCCTGCTTCGCCCGCCGATGGGGTGGCGGTCGAGCCCGCGGAGGCGTCGTCGGGCACGTCCGCGCCCTCGATGCCGAGCCAGCTGTGCTGGACGGCGCCGACGGTGAGCACGTCGTCGGCGACCTTGTGGGCCACCTCGACGGGGGCGGCATACCAGGCCTCGCCCTCTTCCACGGTCGTGACGATGCCGACCACCGCACCGCGTTCGTCGACGACGGGTCCGCCCAGCGCGCTGGCGTCGGCCTGTCCGGTGATCGCGACGCCGTCGAGCGCCGTGTCGGACGGACCGATGTAGCGCTCGGTCGTGCCGATGGTCCCGGTGGCGTCGCTCGTGCTGGTGCCGTCGGCCGTGAGGACGAAGAGCTGGTCGCCCGGCCTCATGTCGGCCCCTCCGGCGAGCACGCTCGGCGTGTGGCCCTCACCCTCCAGATCGAGCACCGCCAGGCCGGTCGCCTCGTCGACGGCCAGGACCTGCGCCTCGGCCCGCGACCCGTCGGGCAGGCGGAGGGTCGACACGGTGCCGACCGCGGCGAGCGCGGCGCTGGTGATCACGATGCCGTCGTCGCGCACGATGACCCCCGAGCCGGTGATGCCCGCAGGCCCACCGGTGGCCTCCGCCTCGATGCCCACGACCGCGGGCGCGACGTCCCGGTGCAGGGTCTCCAGCGGGTCGTGGTCGTCGGTCCCGGCGAGCGTCGGAGCCAGGGCGACGCGTTCGGTGACCGGACGTTCGACGACGGTCTCGCCGACACCGAGGGCGATCACGCCACCGCCCGCCAGCACCGCCCCGAGTGCGCCCGCCACCAGGTAGGCGCCCCACGGTCGACGGTGCCGGTCGGCGGACGAGGTCGCAGCCGAGGTGGGGATGAGCGGGGGTGTGGGCGCGTCCAGGGGGACGTCCGGGTCGGCGTTCATCTCGGACGGATGGCGCCAGAGCCGGTCGTCGGGGTGTGGTGGCGGACGGAACCCCGGGTTGTCCGCTTCGGCGTCGTCGTCGAAGGGCACGGAGCGGAGACTAACGGTGCACCGTCGCCGAGTGGCAGCACCCGCGCGCGGGGAGAGGTGGGCGGCCGCACCGGGAGACCGTCGGCCGCACGGTCCGCCCGGTCGGCACGACCCATCGTGCACCGTGGTCGGGCTCGCCGTGCGCGGTTTCGACGCTCGCATGCCGCCGAGCACGTCCGTGGAGGTCGAATCCGCGGAAGCTGCGCCCTCTGGCGCTCCCGCCTGCGTACGATGAGCGGCGATGACCGCCCTCGAGCCGCTCGTGCCCCCCGAGGGCGACACCTGGTTGGGCCTCTCGTCGGCACCACTCCCCGTGGCCGAAGCGGTCACGTGGGCCGTGCGTCCCGACTGCGGCGGGCTGGTGCTGTTCTCGGGCACGGCTCGCGACCACGCCGAGGGCCGCCCCGACGTCGAGCGCCTGGAGTACGAGGCGTACGACAGCCAGGTCGTCCCCCGCCTGCGCGAGGTGGCGGAGGAGGCCCGGGCCCGCTGGCCCAGCGTCGGCCGCATCGCCCTGCTGCATCGCACCGGCGTGCTCGACATCGGCGAGAGCGCCGTCGTCGTCGTGGTGTCCGCCCCGCACCGGGCCGAGGCGTTCGAGGCCGCCCGGTTCGGCATCGACACGCTGAAGCGCACGGTGCCCATCTGGAAGCGCGAGACCTGGTCCGGCGGCGAGAGCTGGGGCCTCGAGGCGCAGCACATCGTCGATGCCGGGGGTGCCGTCCGGTGAACGCCGTCGCCTTCCTCATGCTCGCAGTCGTGATCTCGGTCGCCGGCTCCACGGTGCTGTACCTGCGCAACCGGGCGCCGTCATCGCTCGAGTCCGGCATCGACAACTTCCGTCGCGAGATGCAGGCGCTGGCCCCGCGCGACGAGCAGGTGCCGCAACGCCGCTGGTGGAAGCGGTGAGGCTCCGCTGATGGCGCGGGATCTCGCCATCGACCTCGGCACGGCCAACACGCTGGTGTACGAGCGAGGGCGCGGCATCGTCCTCAACGAGCCGACGGTTATCGCGCTCAACACGCGCACCCGTGAGGTCCTCGCGATGGGCCACGACGCCTGGCAGATGATCGGGCGCACGCCGAGCGACATCGTCGCCGAGCGGCCGCTGCGCCAGGGCGCCATCACCGACTTCGACGTCACCCAGCGCATGATCCGCCTGCTGCTGCACCGCGTGCGGGTGGGCCGCTTCAACCGGCCCCGGGTCGTGGTGTGCGTGCCGTCCGCCATCACCGAGGTCGAGCGGCGCGCCGTCGCCGAGGCCGCCCGCCGGGCGGGAGCCACCGATGCGTTCCTGATCGACCAGCCGATGGCGGCCGCCATCGGCGCCGGGCTGCCGATCCACGAGCCGGTCGCCAACATGGTCATCGACGTGGGCGGCGGCACGACGGAGACCGCGCTCATCTCTCTCGGCGGCGTGGTCGCTCTCGACGCCGTGCGGGTGGGCAGCTTCGACATCGACGCCGACATCCAGGCGTACGTGCGCCGCGAGTACGGCATCGCCGTCGGGGAGCGCACGGCCGAGGAGATCAAGGTCGCCATCGGCTCGGCCTGGCCCGTCCGCGACGAGCTGAAGGCCGAGGTCCGGGGCCGCGACCTGGCGTCCGGGCTGCCGAAGACGGTCATCCTCACACCGGCCGAGATCCGCGAGGCGATCGATGACGTGATCGTCGAGATCGTCGACTCGGTCGTCGCCTGCCTCGGCAAGGCTCCGCCCGAGCTGGCCCACGACCTGATCAGCCAGGGGATGTACCTCGTCGGCGGCGGCGGGATGCTCGCCGGGCTCGACCAGCGCATCGCCCATGCCACCGAGATCGACGTGCACCTGGTCACCAACGCGTTGGAGTCGGTGGTGCTCGGCGCGGGCCGTTGCATCGAGGATCCGGCGGCCCTCCGGGTCGCGTTCCAGGCCGGTCGCTGACGACGCTCACGGTCCCGGCTCGCCGCGGCCTGTCGCGCAGGGCGAGCTGTCAGCCACGGATCGTCGGACGTCCGGTCGCCCGCACCGTCCGACCGGCTCGCCAGGATGGGCGGCCGGTCGAGGTGCGCCGCTAGCGTCTCGCGGGTGTCCGATCCCGTGCCCGCCCCCGTGTCCGCTGCGTCCGGCACCCGCCTGATCGAGGCCGCCCGTCGGGCTCTCGTCGACGACCGCCGCCAGCTCACCCTCGAGGAGCTGTCGGCGCTCGCCGCGCTCCCCGACGAGGACGTCCCCGCGCTCGCTGACGCCGCCCACGCCGTGCGCGTCGCCTGGTGCGGCGACACCGTCGAGATCGAGGGCATCCTGTCGGCCAAGACCGGCGGCTGCCCCGAGGACTGCCACTTCTGCTCGCAGTCCTCGAAGTTCGACACCTCGGTCAAGGCCGTGCCGCTGCTCACGCACGACGAGGTCCTGCGCGCGGCCCGCGAGACGGCGGAGCTGGGCGCGAGCGAGTTCTGCCTCGTCTACGCCGTGCGCGGCCCGGACGAGCGGTTGATGACCCACCTGGAGGACATCGTCCCCCTCGTCCGGAGCGAGACCGGCCTCAACGTCGCGATCAGCGCCGGCATCCTGACCACCGAGCAGGCGGCGCGGCTGCAGGCGGTCGGCACCCACCGCTACAACCACAACCTCGAGACCGCGAAGTCCCACTTCGGCGAGATCGTCACCACCCACTCGTGGGAGGACCGCTTCGACACCTGCCGCCTCGTGCGCGACCACGACATGGAGCTGTGCTGCGGCGTGCTGCTCGGCATGGGGGAGACGGACGCGCAGCGCATCGAGCTCCTCGGTCAGCTCCGCGACGTCGAGCCCGCCGAGGTGCCGGTGAACTTCCTCGACCCGCGGCCGGGCACGCCCCTCGCCGACCGGCCCCATGTCGCCGCCATCGAGGCCATCCGCTGGATCGCGCTGTTCCGCATGGCGCTGCCCGACGTCATCCTGCGCTACGCCGGCGGCCGCGAGGTCACGCTCGGCGACCTGCAGGAGATGGGCATGACCTCGGGCATCAACGCCCTGATCACCGGCAACTACCTGACGACCCTCGGGCGGTCGCCGCAGCAGGACGTGGTCATGCTCGAGGGGCTGAGGATGCCCATCGGCACGCTGTCGAAGGTGATCTGAGGGCGGCCGGAGCGTTGGCCGAACCCGGAGCGGGTGGAGGCGGCGACGCCGGAGCGGCGTTCTGCGCAGGGTGCGGGAGGCCGCGTGCCGAATGCGCAGGCTGCTCCAGCCCGGCCGATCCCGCCCACTACTGCCCGGCGTGCGGCAAGTGGCTCGCCGTGCAGGTGACCCCCACGGGCTGGGCGGCGACCTGCCGACGCTGCGGCGCATCCCACCAGGGCACCCACCGCTAGCGGCTCGGAGCCGCGAGATCAGCGGCTGATGTCCTCGGCCGCCTGGCGCACCTGCCAGTCGCGGTCCTCGAGCGCCCGGTCCAGCGCGGCCTCGACGTCGGGGCCCTCGAACGGGGCCAGCGCCAGCACCGCCCGACGCCGCACCGCCGGACGGTCCGTCGTCGCCGTCAGCACCGCAGCCAGCCCGGCCGGGTCGCCGAGAGCGCCCAGCGCCGCCACCGCGGCCTCCCGACACAGCGGGTCGTCGTGGCCGGTGACGATCGTGCTGAGCGCGGCGACGATGCCCGGCTCCGGCGGCACGCGTTCGCCGGACGCCCACGCCGCCGCCTCGACCACCGCCGGGTCACCGTCGTCCAGCACGGGACCGAGCGCCGGGGGCTCGTCCCCCGGCTGCCCGGCGCACAGCTCCGCCGCCCGTGCTCGCACGGTCGCGTCGCCGTCGGCGAGCCCACCCTGGAGGTCGTCGGCGGTCAGCGCTCCCGCCCGCGAGAGCGCACCCAGCACAGTGGCTCGCACCGCGGGCGCCGGGTCGTCCACGAAGTCGCGCACGGTGGCCACGTCGCCGCGGTGCCCCGCGACGGCCACGTCGCGTCGCCGGGCGATGTCGTCGGCTAGCTTGCGCGTCACCGTCCCACCAGAGGGGGAGACACGGTTTGACGGTCGATCAGTCGACACGCGGCAACCTCCGGCACGACCAGGCGGCCGCCACCAGACAGCAGCTCCTCGACGCCGCGGGCGCGGTGTTCGAGGCCAGGGGCTATCGCGCCACCACGGTCGGGGCCATCACCGATCGGGCCAACACGGCACACGGGACCTTCTACCTCTACTTCCGCAACAAGGAGGATGTGTTCTGTCGCGTGGTCGAGACCGTCATCATCGACGAGCTGGCGACCCACGCGATCGTTCCCCACGATGATGCACCGCGGGCGGCGATGGAGCAGGGCATCGGCACCTTCATCGCCGCCTACCACCGCCACGACGGGCTCTGGCGGGCGCTGCTCGAAGGCATGCTCCAATCGCCCCGGGTCCGGCAGATGTGGCTCGACCTGCGCCGCGACCTGGTGCTGCGCGTGTCGGCCACCTTCGAGGCCCAGCAGCGCGCCGGCGCCCTGCGGACGTTCGACCCGACGATGGTGGCGCATGCGCTGGCGGCGATGACCGAGTGGTCGGCCTTCACCCACCTCGTGCTCGGCGAGCCGGTCCCGGAGGGGGATCCGCAGCCGGACGCACTGGTCGCCACGCTCACGGACCTGTGGTACCGGTCGGTCTTCGGCGCGGTCGCCGAGGACGAGGAACTCGGCTGAGAGGCCCTCAGACGCTGCCGAGCGCCTGCGCCACCACGAGAGCGACCCCGCCGATCAGCATGGCGGTGGCCGTGCCCAGGAAGGCGACCAGGACGAACAGGCCCGCGGTGGCGCGCAGGCGGGTGGTCCACGGTACGCGCAGGGGCACCACGACCCCCTCGCGCCGTTGCCGGCGGGCGGTGACGGCGCGGTCTCGGCGATCGGGCCGCGGCGCGGTGTCGACCTCCGGAGCCTCCCGGGCACCGGGGTCCGCCGTGGTCGTGGTCGCATCGGGCGCCAGCGGGTCGAGCGTCGAGACCGCCCCGGCGGGCGTCGACGCCGACGTGACGTCCGCTGGCGCCGCGGTGGCCATCGCGGCGGCGACCCTGCCCGTGGCCGGTCCCGTGCTGCCGGAGCCGGTCGGGACGCCGGTGGGGTGCTCCTCGCCGGCGGCCACCGACGCGCCGTCACGACCGGCGAGTCCGGCGTCCGTCGGCTCGGGCACCGCGGCGCGGCTGCCGTTCCGCTTCACGGGGCGGCCGTTGCCTCCACCGTTGCGGTGCGCGCCGTAGCCGATCGTGCCGCTGCCGCCACCCCCGGGGACACGGAGAGGGTTGCTGCTCTCGCGGTCGACGTTGCTGGCATCGGTGCCGAGGGGCCAACTGCTGGCGGCGTCGCGGTCCGGCGCGGTGGGACCGGTGGTGGCGTCGGGTTGCGGATCGGCATCCGGCCTGCGCTGGGCGACGGGGTGGGCCGACGTGTCGCCGTCGACCCGAGGCGGCGCGCCGCTGAGCAGCGGGGCGGGCCGCAGCTTGCGGCCGGCGGACGTCGTCGCCGCGACCACCGTGTGGGCGTCGTCCGCCGCGACCCGACGGGCCCGGCCGACGGTGCGGGAAACGGCTCGGCCGACTCGCCGCGCGCCGGCCCCGGTGGCGCCGGCGGCACGCGTCATGCCCCGCCCGGTCGCCGCAGCGGCCCCGGTGACGGCCAGACCCGCGGTGGCCGCGTGCCGTCTCGCACCTGTCCGGGCTGTCCCGCCGTGGCGGACGATCGCCGCCCGGGCTCGGCGGGAGTGGCGGCCGGTGGCGGCCCAGGCTTGGCGGGAGTAGCGGACGAGCGCCGCCCAGGCTCGGCGGGAGTACCGCAGGGTTGCAGTCCAGGCCTGGCGTGAGTAGCGGGTGGTTGCGGTCCAGGCTTGGCGGGAGAGGCGGGTGGTGGCGGTCCACGCCTGACGAGAGCCGCGGACGAGCGCTGCCCAGGCTTGGCGGGAGAAGCCGGCGGTGGCGGTCCACGCCTGGCGGGAGT
>CAYUXB010000003.1:4436-7586 GCA_964448525.1 uncultured Acidimicrobiaceae bacterium | reverse complement strand
CGGGTGGCGTGCGTGGTTCGGCTCCACCACCGACCTCCGGTGACCGCGACCTGGTTCGCCACGAGGCGGGGTATCGATGGTTCCGGGCGTGAGGCGGACGGATCAGCGGCGGGGGAGGGGAAGACCGTGTCGGATCGCGATTCCGTCGGGGTCGGCGCGACTGGGGGGTCGTCCGTGCGGGCCCCCGCCTCGTCCTGGTCAGAGGTGGTGGCACTCGCCGCTGTGCGTCGTTCCCGTGCGCCCGTGGCAGGCTGTTCGGGCGCGTTCGACCACACCTCGGACAGGACGAGCGTCGCGCAGGCGCCTAGCACAAGTACGCACAGTAAGAAGGGGATCACGCCGTCACGGATGGTAACGCCCACCGATCCAGATGCCCACGGCGCCGCGGCCGACCCCCGTCGCGAGTCCGATGACGCCGACACGAGCCTCGAGGTCCCGGCCCAGGGGTCGACCTCGCCGACCCCTGACGGCACCGCTCCCGATGCCGACGCCCCCCCGTCCGATGTGATCGGCACCTCTCCGACCACCGAGGAAATCCCTCCTCACATGGTCGACACGCCGTCCGACACCGACCCCGCCGCCACCGGTGCCGACCCTGCGCGTCAACGCGAGGCCGACGCGCCTGCGACAGCCTCCGACGGGTCGGGCCCGGGCGCGGACGGCCGACCGGCGCCGCCGTCCGTGTTCGTCCCGACGCCTCCGATCCCGCTGCCCGGGCGCCCCCGCCGCACCGGGAAGATCGTCCTCGCGATCGTCGCGTTCCTGACGATCGGGTTTCTCGTCGGTGCCGCGTTCGTCCCGCTGCCCTACTACCTGTTCCGGCCGGGTTCGGTGCGGGACACGCAGCCGCTGATCAGCGTCGAGGGCACAGAGGTCTTCGCGTCCGAGGGGTCGATCGGCTACACGACGGTCTCGCTGCGCCAGGCGACGCTGCTCGGCCTGGTGCAGGGGTGGCTCGACGACGACGTCGACGTCTTCGCCCGCGACGAGGTGCTGCAGGGGCGAGACGTCGACGAGAACCGTCAGGTCAACCTCCAGATGATGAGCGATTCCAAGCAGGTCGCCACCCAGGTCGCGCTCGAACGCCTCGGCTACGACGTCGATGTCACGGTCGGCCAGGTCGTCGTCGAGGTCATGCCCGACACGCCGGCAGAAGGGGTGCTCGAGGCGGGGGACGTGATCACCGCCATCGATGGCGAGCCCTTCGACGACGGCCAGGACCTGAGCCGCATCCTCAGCCAGGAGGCGCCGGGCGAGTCGATCACCGCCACCGTGCAGCCGCCGGCCGGTGGCGCCGACCGAGACGTCGAGTTGGCCCTGGCCGCGGATCCGGACGATCCCGACCGGGGGGTGATGGGCGTCCGCGTCATGGAGGCCGTCCTCGACTACGAGTTCCCGGTCGACGTCGAGATCGACACCGGCGACGTCGGCGGGCCGTCGGCCGGTCTCGCCTTCACGCTCGGCATCATCGACGACCTGACCGAAGGCGATCTGACCGGCGGTCTCGACATCGCGGTCACGGGCACGATCTCGGGCGACGGCACGGTCGGTCCGGTCGGCGGCACCGGGCAGAAAGCTGCCGCGGTCCGCGAGGCCGGCATGTCGCTGTTCCTCGTCCCGAGCGACGACTACGAAGCGGCGGTGGCCCGCGCCGGCGACGACCTCGAGGTCGTGGCCGTCGACAACGTGGAAGAGGCGCTCGCTGCCCTCGCCGCCCACGGCGGCAACGTGGACGAGCTCCCGGAGCTGGACGAGCTCGCCCTGGCGGGCGGCTGAACCACCGCTCCGACTCGACACTCCCGATTCGGCCCGACTCCCGATTCGGCCCGCCGTGTGGCCACGGAGAGAGGTCGCGAAATTGACCCTCGGCGCGAGCCCTCGTTGAGTCATACCATGCTGAACCATGTCGCCCGAGCCCCCTCTCGATGCGACGGGCATCGCCCGCCGGCAGTTCTCCACCTCCCGCAAGGGGTACGACCCGGCCGAGGTCCGGGCGTTCCTCCACGAGCTGTCCGACATGATCGGACGCCTCCAGCGAAGCGAGGCGCACGAGCGCGACCGGGCGGAACGGGCGGAGCAACGGGCCAAGCTCGCTGAGCAGCTCGACGAGCATCGCCTGGTCGAGCTCCTGGGGGAGGAGACGGCCCGGGTGCTCGAGGCGGCCCGCGAGGCCGCGGCCGACATCCGCACCCACGCCGAGGAGTCGGCGGCCCGGCTCGTGCGCGAGGCCCAGTCGGAGGCGCGGGCGGTGTCCGAGAAGGCCGACCTCGACGCCGCCGCCCGCCGGGCCGAGCTGCTGGCCGAGGCCGACGCCCTGCGGCGCGAAGCCGAGGACGAGGTCGAGCGACGCCGGGTCGAGGGCGAGATCCTGGCCGACGACATGCGGCGGGTGGCCGCCCAGGAGCGCGAGCACATGCTGGCCGAGGGCGAGCGGGCTCGGGTGGAGGCCGAGGCCGCGGCCGAGCAGATCCGGGCGTCGGCCCGCGAGCAGGGTCGGCGCCTCGTCGGCGAGGCTCAGATCGTGCGCGAGCGGATGCTCGGCGATCTGTCGCGCCGGCGTCGAGTCGCCCGCGAGCAGCTCGAACGCCTGAACGGCGCCCGGGAGCGTCTCCTCGCCGCCTACGCGGTCGTCAAGCGCACGGTCGAGGAGGCGACCACCGAGTTGACCGTGGCGCTGCCGGAGGCGCGGGTGGCCAGTGAGCAGGCCATGCGTCGGGTGAGCGACGAGCCGGAGGACTCGGTCGAGGTGCTCGAGGCCGAGCTGGCGGTGGCCCGCATGGGCGGGATCGACAGCGACGTGGCCGCCGCCGAGGTCAGCGACGCGGAGCTCGACGAGATGCTCCGTGAGCTGGCCGAGGAGGAGGCCGCTCGGGCGGCTGCGGCCCGAGCGGAGGCGGAAGCCGAGCGCGCCCGTGCCGAGGCCGAATCCACATCCGACGACGAGAGCGTGGATTCGGCCGAATCCGCATCCGACGGTGAGAGCGTGCAGGGCGACGCTGCCGGCCCCTCCCACGCCGGCGGTGCTGTCGGCGCCGGTGGAGAGTCGGGCGTTGCCGCCATCGCCGAGGACGACGCCGCAGACCGGGATGTGACCGAGCCGACTTCCGACGGAGATGCTCCCGCCTCGGGTGAGGCCGCCGGCCGCGAGCC
>CAYUXB010000003.1:0-4336 GCA_964448525.1 uncultured Acidimicrobiaceae bacterium | reverse complement strand
GGAGATGTCGGACGGCGACAAGTGGGGCATCCGCCTGCCGCGGCCCCGCCCGGGCGCACCCGCCGGCGAGGACGCCCCCGTGCCGGTGGCCGTGTCCCGTGACGATGTCGCCGGCGCCGAGAGCGACGACGAGGGCGAGTCCGGCCCCTACGTCGACGAGCTGTTCGCCCGCATCCGGGCCGAACGCCGGCCGGGGGAGGGCTCCGAGCCAGGGGGCGAGGGCACCGCCGCGCAGGACGAGAGCCGAGCCGTGGCAGTCGCCGAACGGCCCGGGCCGGCCGCCGTGGCGACGCCGGCTGCGGCGCCGCCGACCGTGGTGTCGCCGTCTGTGGCGACGGTCGTGGCGCCGGCCGGCGAGGGGGCCGCCACCCGTCGGCACCTCGATCCGCCCGTGTCGGCCGGTACCTCCCGGCAAGCCGAGCCGCAGGTCGAGGAGCATGACGATGAGGCAGGCGACGAGGAAGCGGTCGATCCCGCCACCCGCCTGCTGCGCACCCGCGACGCCCAACTGGCCGCGGTCGAGCGGGAGCTCGGGCGCAAGCTCAAGCGGGTCCTCGCGGACGAGCAGAACGAGGTGCTCGATCGGCTGCGCCGCGGCGGCGCCATCGCCTTTGCCGACGTGGTGGCGCCGGCTGACGATCACGTGGACCAGTTCGCCATCGCCGCCACCGCACACCTGGAGACGGCCGCCGCCCTGGGCGCCCAGGTGGTCGGTGCGACCGTCAAGCCGTCGTGCGATGCGCTGGCAGGCACGCTCGGCCGCCTGCTCGTCGAGCCGCTGCGGGTGCGGATCGAGCAGTCCTTCGAGGACAGCGACGGCGATCTCGAGGAGGTGGGCGAGCGGTTGCGGGCCCTCTACCGCGAGTGGAAGGGCAACCACATCGGCAACGCCGTGCGCCACTTCACGGCGACCGCGCACGCCCGGGGTGCCTACGGCGCGGCCCCGGCCGGCGCGGCGCTCCACTGGCTGGTCGACCGATCGTGCGACGCCTGCCCCGACTGCGACGACAACGCGCTGGCCGGACGGGTCGTGAAGGGCGAGTCCTACCCGACGGGCGACCGCTGCGCTCCGGCGCACTCCGACTGCCGATGCCTGGTCGTGCCCGCCGACCTGCTGGACGACTGACATCGCTCCGGAGCGGCGGTCGCACGGTCCCCGTCGGCGGTCGCGGCGCCGTGGGTCCACAGCGGGTCGGTAGGCTCGGCGGCCATGCGCGCTCCCGACGACCTCCCCCGCCGTCCCCGTCGGTCCGAGCGCAGCAATCGCGGCCGCGTCACGCTCATCGTGGGGCTGGTCGTCATCTTCGTTCTGCTGACGTCGCTGCGGGGGATGGCCCGCTTCTACACCGACTACCTGTGGTTCGACTCCCTCGACCAGACGGGTGTGTGGCGTGGCGTGCTCGGCGCCAAGGTCGTGCTGGCGCTGCTGTTCATCCTCCTGTTCTTCGTGCTCGCCTGGGGCAACCTGGCGATCGCCGACCGGCTGGCGCCGCCGTACCGCCTCTCCGGGCCAGAGGACGAGTTGCTGGAGCGCTACCACGACCTCGTGTCCGAGCGCACGGGGCTGGTGCGGACGATCGTGGCCGGTGTCCTCGCGCTGATCGCCGGGTCGGGCGTCTCGGCCGAGTGGCGGTCGTGGCTCCTGTTCACCAACGGCGGCGACTTCGGTACGACCGACGCGCAGTTCGGCCGTGACATCGGCTTCTACGTCTTCAAGCTTCCGTTCCTGTCGTTCGTCGTCGACTGGCTGTTCGCGTCGCTGCTGATCGTCCTCATCGTCACGACGGTCGCCCACTACCTGAACGGTGGCATCCGGGTGCAGCCACCGTCCCCGCGGGTCAGCCCGCAGGTCAAGGCCCACCTGTCGGTGCTGCTGGCGGCGCTGGCGCTGGTCAAGGCCGTCGACTACTGGTTGCAGCGCTTCGAGCTGACCGGGTCGAGCCGGGGGGTGGTCGACGGGGCGCTCTACACCGATGTCAACGCCCAGCTTCCGGCGCTCAACCTGCTGGTGCTCATCTCGCTGGCAGCCGCCGTGCTGTTCGTGGCCAACATCTTCCGGCGGGGTTGGACCCTTCCTGTGCTGGCGGTCGGTCTCTGGGTGTTCGTGGCCGTGGTCGCGGGCGGCATCTACCCCCAGTACGTGCAGAGCTTCCAGGTGCGACCGAACGAGTCGGCCCGCGAGCGCCCGTACATCGAGCGCAACATCGATGCCACGCTCGAGGCTCTCGACCTCGACGACGTGCAGGTGCAGCGGTTCACGCCGGAGACCGATCCCGACGAGGTGACCCTGGCGGGCGCCCAGCCGACGATCCGCAACATCCGGCTGTGGGACCCGGCGGGCAACCTGGCCGGTCAGACGTTCGAGCAGCTCCAGCGGGTCCGCAACTACTACGGCATCAACGACATCGACACCGATCGCTACGAGATCGGCGGCGAGTTGACGCAGGTCAACATCGGCGCCCGCACGATCAACGCCGACGGCGTTCCCGGCGACTCGTGGGAGGCGAGGCACCTGGCCTACACGCACGGCTTCGGGGTCGTGCTGGCCCCGTCCAACGCGTCGCAGGGCACCGAGCCCGAGTTCCTCGTGGGCAGCGTCCCTCCGGTGATCGCCCCCGAGCTCGAAGCGTCGGGCTTCACCCTCGACCAGCCGCGCATCTACTTCGGCGAGGGTCTCGACGGCTACGTCGTCGTGGGCACCGACCGCCAGGAGATCGACTACCAGGACGAGGACTCGACCCAGAGCAACACCTACGAGGGCGAGGACGGCGTCCCAGCCGACTCGCTGGTGCGACGGGCCGCGTTCGCGCTGCGCTTCGGCGACCTGAACCCGCTGATCTCCGACTTCATGACCGACGACTCGAAGGTCATCTTCCAGCGCAACGTCGTCGACCGGGTGCGGGCGTTGGCCCCGTTCCTGTCGGCCGACGCGGACCCGTACCCCGTGGTGGTCGACGGCCGGGTCACCTGGGTGGTCGACCTGTACACCACCACGTCGCGCTACCCCTACGCGCAGGAGGCCGAGACCGACCAGCTCACCTCCGGCAGCGGTCTGAACCACGACCTCAACTACGTGCGCAACTCGGTGAAGGCGACGGTCGACGCGTACGACGGCACGGTCACGATGTACGTGGTCGACGACATGCGTCCGGAGGACAAGCGCGATCCCATCATCGCCGCCTACCGCGATGCCTTCCCCGACCTGTTCACACCGGGCGACGAGATGCCCGACGAGGTGCGGGCCCACCTGCGCTATCCGGAGGACCTGTTCCGCCTGCAGACCGCCAGCTACGGCCGCTACCACCTGTCCGACCCGGATGAGTTCTTCACGCAGGAGGACGCCTGGCGCGTCGCCCGCGACCCGGGCACCGCGGGCGCCGACCCCACGACCCAGGTGACCGACGACGCCGGCCAGGCCACGGGCGAGGTGCGGGCCGCCCGCATCGCCCCCTACTACCAGCTGCTGCAGCTGCCCCAGGAGGGGGAGGCCACCGAGCCCGGCGATGCCGAGATGGTGATGATGCGGCCGTTCGTGCCCTACAGCGACGACGACCGCAGCCAGCTGCTGACGGCGTTCATGGCGGCGCGCATGGACGGCGACAGCTACGGCGAGCTCGTCGTGTACGAGATGTCGTCGCGCGACCTGCCCGACGGGCCCGGCATCGTCGCGGGCACGATCGGCGGCAACCAGGACGTGGCGCGGGCGGTGCGCGACGCCGGCGACTCCGAGGTGCGCCTCGGCAACCTGCTGCTCGTGCCGATCGACAACGCGCTGCTGTACGTGCAGCCGTTCTACCTGGTGGCCAACGACCCGACCCGCCAGCTACCCCAGCTCGAGCACGTGATCGTGGCGTACGACAAGCAGGTCGTGATCGAGAGCACCCTCGCCGATGCGCTCACCACGTTGTTCGGCGAGGAGGCTCCGACCCAGGAGCAACCCGACGAGGAGCCCGCCGGGGGCGAGGAGCCCGACGCCGGCGAGGACGAGCCCGATGCGCCGAGCGGCACCGCGGCCGAGCAGGCGGCAGCGCTGCTCGAGGAGGCCGGCGCGCTGTTCGACGAGGCAGACACCGCGCTGTCCGAGGACGGCGACCTCGGCGCCTACCAGGAGCTCGTGCGGGAGGCGAACGCCAAGGTCGACGAGGCCTACGACCTCCTCCAGGGAGACGGCGACGCGCCCGACACGCCGACCACGACCACCGCCCCGGCGTAGCCTGCACCTCGCTGACCTGGGGAGTTGGCGTTCGCAGCGGGGGACGCTAGGTTGTCGTTCCCGAACGGCGCGGGGTGGAGCAGTCTGGTAGCTCGTCGGGCTCATAACCCGAAGGTCGCAGGT
>CAYUXB010000002.1:45742-52248 GCA_964448525.1 uncultured Acidimicrobiaceae bacterium | reverse complement strand
GCCAGCTCGTCGCCGACGCCCACGAGGAGGCCAAGGCCGCCCTCAAGGAGATCCGGGACCTGGTGCGCGGCATCCATCCGGTCATCCTCGAGGACCGGGGCCTCGACGCCGCGCTGTCCGCCGTCGTGGCCCGCTCGCCGGTGCCGGTGACGTTGAAGGTCGAGGTGGCCGAGCGCCCGCCGCCAACGGTGGAGAGCACGGCCTACTTCGTGGTCACCGAGGCGCTCACCAACGTGGCCCGGCACTCTCACGCCACCCGGGCGACCGTCAACATCGTGCGGGCCGGCGACAGGCTGGTGGTCGAGATCTACGACGACGGGGTCGGCGGCGCGCAGCCCACCCCCGGGTCCGGACTGCAGGGCCTGCGCGACCGCGTCACCGCTCTCGGAGGAACGATGCACCTGGTCAGCCCCCCTGGCGGCCCGACGACAGTACTGGTGGACCTGCCGTGCGCATCGTGATCGCCGAGGACTCCGTCCTGTTGCGAGCCGGCCTCACCGGCCTGCTCGCGGACGCCGGCGAGGAGGTCGTCGCCACCGTCGACAACGCGGATGATCTGCTCACCGTGGTCGAGCGCCACAAGCCCGACCTGGCGGTGGTCGACGTGCGCATGCCGCCGACGTTCACCGACGACGGGCTGCGGGCGGCGCTGCAGATCCGTGCCCGCTGGCCGGAGATCGGCATCCTCGTGCTGTCGCAGTACGTCGAGGAGACCTACGCCAGCGACCTGCTCGCCAACGACACGACCGGCCTCGGCTACCTGCTGAAGGACCGCATCGCGGACGTCTCCGAGTTCCTGGAGGGCGTACGTCGGGTGGGCGGAGGCGGCACCGTGCTCGACCCCGAGGTCGTGGGGCAGCTCCTCGCCCGCTCCCGCCGTCGCGATCCGCTGGAGCGCCTGTCGCCCCGCGAGCGCGAGGTGCTCGGGCTGATGGCCGAGGGGCGCACGAACGCGGCGATCGCCCGCGAGCTCATCGTCAGCGACGGTGCCGTCGAGAAGCACATCAGCAACATCTTCACGAAGTTGGACCTGCCACCGACCGAGCACGACCACCGCCGGGTGCTGGCCGTGCTGCGGTGGCTCGAGGAGTGAGGCAGACCATGCGCGGACGCATCGGGCGTGCGATCGACTGGGCCACCGCGACGGCGGACCGCTTCACCGCATGGGGCATGCGGCTGCTCGCCGGCAGCGGCGTGCGGATGGCCTGGCTGGTGGTGGGCTGCCTGGCGGCGGTGCCCCTGCTGGGGTTCGGCGTCATCCAGGCCGCCAGCACCGTGGCGCACGAGGAGCGCACCGAGGTCACCACCATCGACGTCGCCGACACCGACGTCACCGGGCTGGTGGTCGACAACGGCGCCGGGTCGGTCACGGTCGTCGGCGTCGACGACGCCGACGCCATCGTCGTCCGCGCCCACATCAGCGACGGGCTGCGCGACACCGGGCACCGGGTCACGACGCGCGACGACCACGTCTTCGTGCACGGCACGTGCCCGCTGTTCGGGTCGGAGTGGTGCAGCGTGGACTACACGGTCGAGGTTCCCACCGATGTGTTCGTCAACGTCACGGGCCTCGGGTCGGTGCGCGTGTCGGATGTCGACGGGGGGCTCGTGGCCGACAGCCGCACCGGCGGCGTCGAGCTCGTGCGGGTGGGCGGCGATGTCTCGGCGTCCTCCGACCAGGGCCGGGTGGAGGGCCGCGACCTCACCGCGCCGCGGGTGACGGCACGCGCCGACCAGGGACGCGTGGCGCTGGAGTTCGCCGATTCTCCCGAGATGATCGACGCCGAGGCGGACCAGGGCAGCATCGACATCGTGGTGCCCGACGACCCCGACGTGTTCTACGCGGTCGATCCGGACGCCGATCAGGGCTCGGTCAGCCTGCGGGTGAACCAGGACACGCGCAGCGACCGGACGATCAGGGTGAAGGCCGACCAGGGCAGCATCACGGTTCGCTACGCGGCCTCGTCGTGACCGGGTCGTGGCGGAGGTCGCGTCGCACCGGGCGATGATGGGCCGATGCCCAAGGCGTACTGGATCAACACGTTCCGCTCGGTGAGCGACCCGGACAAGCTCGCCGCCTACGTCGAGCTCGCGGGCCCCGTCATGCACGACTTCGGCGGCCGCTTCCTCGCCCGGGGGCTGCCGGCGGCGGCGTTCGAGGCGGGCGTCGTCGAGCGCACGGTGATCATCGAGTACGAGAGCGTCGAGCGGGCGATCGCCGCCTACGAGAGCCCGGCCTACCAGGCGGCGCTCCGGGCGCTCGACGGCGGCGCAGAACGCGACATCCGCATCGTCGAGGCGGCCTCGTAGCCGGCCCGGCTCTCGCCGCGGGGCACGCGCTCAGTCGTCGGCGTCGAGCAGCGCGGCGACGTCGAGGGTGGCGCCGGGCGCGTAGGGCACGGCGATCGTGCCGTCGGGCCCGACGGTGTCGTGCCGGCGATAGCCCGCCTCGTACGGATCGGTGAACACGGCGACTCCGCCGCGGTGGACGACCCAGTAGGTCGCGAAGCCGGCCTGGCCGTACACCCGGGCCTTCGTCTCGAGGTCGGCGGTCAGCGACGAGTCCGCGACCTCGACCACGAGCGCGACGTCGGCCGGGCTCCAGCGGGCGAGCCGCCCTGTCGACCCGAGCCGAGCGATCGGTCGGGCGTCGCGCCGGTGCACCCACAGATCGGGGTCGGGGATGGACCCCGATGCGGGCAGCGATGCCGTCGTGACCCGCCACTCGCCGTTGGGAAGCGCCCGGACGATGTTGCTGGTCACCGACCCGTGCCAGAGACCGATGGACACGGGCCACACCGCGCCTTCGACCAGCTCGACCCGCTCGTCGCGGAAGACGCCGGCCTCCCAGGCGCGGATGAAGGACTGCTCGTCCCAGCGCCACGTGTCGACCAGGGCCACGGCCCGATCGTAGCGGCAGGCAGCCCTCGGGGCAGCGCCCCGGGAACGGTGGGGTTGTCCCCACCCCGGAGACGCCGGGCGGCTCCATTCACGCCGTGACCTGGGATCTTTACCGTTCGATGCATGACTACGAACGACGTGATGACGAGAGAGGCGGCCGGGTGGGGCACGTCCGACGTTGCCCTCCCCGCGGTGCGGGCGGTCGCCGCCACGAAGGTCTACGGCAAGGGTGACACCGCCGTGCGGGCCCTCGACGACGTGAGCATGGCGGTCCCCGCCGGGCGCTTCACGGCGATCATGGGTCCGTCCGGATCCGGCAAGTCGACCCTGATGCACGTGATGGCCGGCCTCGACGACCTGACGAGCGGGCAGGTGTTCGTCGGCGACGTCGACCTGGCCGCGCTGTCCGACAAGGAGCTCACCCGGCTGCGGCGCGACCGCGTGGGGTTCGTGTTCCAGGCGTTCAACCTGCTGCCGATGCTCACCGCCAAGGAGAACATCACCCTCCCGATGGACCTCGCCGGCCGCAAGCCCGAGAAGGGCTGGTTCGACCGGGTGATCGAGACGGTGGGCCTGGCGCCCCGCCTGAAGCACCGCCCGTCCGAGCTGTCCGGTGGCCAGCAGCAGCGCGTGGCCGTGGCCCGCGCCCTCGCCGGCCGACCCGAGGTGATCTTCGCTGACGAGCCCACCGGCAACCTCGACAGCCGCAGCGGCGCCGAGATCCTGGCCTTCATGCGCCAGGCGGTCGACGACCTGGGCCAGACCATCGTGATGGTCACCCACGACCCGGGCGCCGCCGCGTACGCGGACACCGTCGTGTTCCTGGCGGACGGCCGCATCGTCGATCACATGTCCGACCCGACCGCCGAGCGCGTGCTCGAGCGCATGAAGCTCTTCGGGAGCTGAGAACCATGTGGCGAACCACACTCAAGTCCATCAACGCCCACAAGAGGCGTCTCCTCGCCACCTGCTCGGCCGTGCTGCTGGGCGTGGCCTTCCTGTCGGGCACGCTCGTCCTCGGCGACACGATGTCCGACGGCTTCAGCTCGATGTTCACCGAGGCCAACGCCGGGACCGACGCCATGGTGCGGTCCGAGGTCGAGGTCGGCGAGGCCGACTTCGCCCAGCGCGGCCTTGTCGACCGGGCGCTGGTCGACGAGATCGCCGCCCTCGACGGCGTGGCCGCGGTGGCGCCCCGGATCGAGGGCAACGGCCGCATCGTCGGCGCCGACGGCGACCCGATCGGCGGCAACGGGCCGCCGACCGTCGCCGGCAACTGGATCGCGGACGAGAAGCTGAACCCGTACGACCTGGCCGAGGGCCGGGCGCCTGAGGCACCGGGCGAGGTGGTCATCGACAAGGCCGCCGCCGAGTCCGGTGACCTGGCTGTCGGTGACACCACGACGATCCGCACCCCCGACCCGATCGAGGTCACGATCGTCGGTCTGGCCACCTTCGGCAACGCCGACAGCCAGGGCCCGCTCACCTACGCGGGCTTCACCGAGAGCTTCGCCGAGCAGGTGCTCATGACCGAGCCCGGCCGGGCGTCCAGCATCGTGGCGACCGCCGAGCCCGGCGTCAGCCAGGCCGAGCTGGTCAGTCGCATCGATGCCGTGCTCCCCGACGGCATCGAGAGCCTGACCGGGGCCGAACTGAACGCCGAGATGGAGGACGGCATCCAGGAGGACTTCCTCGGCTTCTTCGAAAACTTCCTGCTGGTGTTCGCCGGCGTCGCCCTGGTGGTGGCGACGTTCAGCATCTACAACACCTTCTCGATCCTGGTCGCCCAGCGCACGCGCGAGTCGGCGCTCCTGCGGGCGCTCGGCGCCTCGCGGGGCCAGGTGCTGCGGTCGGTGGCGGTCGAGGCGCTGATCGTCGGTCTCGTCGCCTCGGGCATCGGCATCCTGGCCGGTCTGGGCCTCGCGTCGGCGCTGCTGGCGCTGATGAGCTCGCTCGGCTTCGGTCTGCCGGGCACCTCTCTGGTGCTGGCCGGCGGCACGATCGCGACCTCGGTTGCCGTGGGCGTCATCGTCACCCTGGTGGCGAGCATGGCACCTGCCGTCCGGGCGTCACGTATCAAGCCGCTGGCCGCCCTGCGCGACATGGCGGTCGACCGCTCGGCCGCTTCGTGGCTGCGGGGTGTCGCCGGTGCCGTCGTGGCCCTGGCAGGTGTGGGCCTCGCGATCAGCGGAGCCACCAGCGGCGAGCTGTCGACGACCGGCCTGGGCGCGCTCCTCACCCTGGTCGGTGTCGTCATGCTCGGCCCGATCGCTGCCCGTCCGGCGGCCGCCGTCCTGGGCGCTCCCCACGCCGCCCGGCCCGGCATGAGCGGCGCCCTCGCCCGCCGCAACGCGATGCGCAACCCCAAGCGCATGGCGAGCACGGCCTCGGCGCTGATGATCGGCGTGGCCGTGGTCTCGCTGTTCACGGTGGTCGCCGCGTCGATCAAGCAGTCGATCAACGACACCGTCGACCAGCAGTTCGCCGGCGACCTCGTCGTCATCAGCGACAGCTTCGGTCTCGGCGGCCTGAGCACCGACCTGGGGCCCGCGATCGCGGAGCTGCCCGAGGTCGAGGCGGCGGCCGTCGGCGGCAACGCCCCGGTGCGGATCGACGGCGACGACGAGATCGCCGCCACCTTCGACCCGGCGACGATCGAGTCGCTGGTCGACGTCGGGCTGACCGAGGGGTCGCTCGAGGACCTGGCCGTCGACGAGCTCGCCGTGTCCACCGACTACGCGGAGGACCACGGGGTGCGCCTCGGCGATCCGCTCGAGGTGGCCTACCCGGACGGTGCGATCGAGCAGCCGCTGGTCGGTGCGATCTACGAGAACGTGGACCTGATGGGCGACCTGGTGCTGCACCGGGACGCGTTCCTGCCCCACACGGCGCAGCCGTCGGACTTCGTGATCATGATCGCCCTGGCCGACGGCGTGTCCGCGGCCGACGGCGAGCTGGCCGTCCAAGCGGTGGCCGACCGGTTCGCGGCACCCGACGTGCAGACCCGGGACGAGTACACCGACTCGGTCGCCGGACAGGTCGACCAGATGCTCAACATCGTCTACGTCATGCTCCTGCTGGCGATCGTCATCGCCCTCATGGGCATCGCCAACACGCTGTCGCTGTCGGTGCACGAGCGCACCCGGGAGCTGGGCCTGCTGCGGGCCGTGGGTCAGACCCGCCGCCAGCTGCGGGCGATGGTGCGGGGCGAGGCGTTCACCGTGGCGCTGTTCGGCACGGTCGGCGGCGTGGGCCTCGGGCTGTTCCTGGGGTGGGCGATGGTCGACACGCTGGCCGACGAGGGCTTCACCGCCTTCGCCGTCCCGGCCGGCCAGTTGGCGGTGATCCTGGTGCTCGGTGCGCTGGTCGGCGTGGTCGCCGCCCTCCGCCCGGCCCGCCGGGCCGCCCGGCTCGACGTGCTCCACGCGATCGCCACGGACTAGCCGAGCGCCTCTGTTCCCCCGCCACCGGCCGACGTTCCGGCGAGGTCGGTGGTGCGGGGAAGGTCTGCACCACCGGCCGGCCTCCTGGTCGTCGGTCCCGGTCCGGCGGTCGAGCCGGTGGTGCGATCGCCCGGTGTCATCCCCCACCCGCCACCGGGCAGC
>CAYUXB010000002.1:21715-45642 GCA_964448525.1 uncultured Acidimicrobiaceae bacterium | reverse complement strand
GCACCGGCACCGCGCACCGGCACCGCGTACGGCCCATGGCCGTACGCTCCTACCAGCTGCCGCCGCCTCCACCGCCTGCACCGCCGCCGACCGAGCCCCCACCGAAGCTGCTCCCACCCCCGCTGGAGGAGGGCGCGGTCGAGGTCGAGCTCGTGGTGGAGAGCAGCAGCGGCGCCATGGACGCGTACTGCATCCCCGCGGTGTCCGGCGGCACGGTCGACGCCTTGACGGCGTTCGACCACCGGTCGATCTCGCCGACCGCCAGAGCCCAGGCGGTGTACTCGCGCAGCACACCCCGCTTGGCGGCCTCGTCCGCGTGGTAGCCCTCGGACTCGTGCAGGAAGCGGCGGAACGACTCGATGCGCAGCCACAGCGCGGAGCCGGCCGCGGTGCGGACGTGCAGCTCCCAGCCGCCGACCAGCGCGGCGAGTCCACCGCCCGCGAGCAGGCCACCGGCCAGGGCCATCACGAGCCAGCCGGGGCCGAACCGGTTGGCGAGCACGCCACCGACCGCCGCGCCGGCGAGACCCGCGAGCGCGGCGATGGCGCCGAGCACCCGCACGACGATCTTGCGGGAGTCGGCCCGCCGGTCCCACAGCCCGCTCTCGCGGCGCCAGGCCTCGAGCTGGCTGCTCACCATGCTCCAACCCTTGGCGAAGTCCTTGTCGTACTTGCCCAGTGTGAGCACCGGCCCCCGGGCGAACATCCGGGCGAAGACCGCCTGCTGGTCGGGTGTGGCGGGGGCGCCGGCGATGCGGCGGATGGTGGTGTTGGACCTGCCCGTGCCCTCGAGCTCGATCACCCCGTCCACGGCAGCCTGGATGAGCCAGGCGACCTTGTGCTGGTTGGTGACGGTTTCGACCAGCACCACGCCGCCCTGGGCGGGGGTGATGCCGGACGGCGGCGCGAACTCGATCGTCGCCATCGCCGCCAGCTCGGCGTGGTCGACCCGGATCTCCGAGGTGGGGGGCGTCTGGTGGCCGGGCGTCCAGCCCGATGCGGGCGCCCCGGGCGCGGTGGCCGGTGGCACCGGACGAGGTGGCGCCGGACGAGGTGGCGCCGGACGGGTGCCGGGCGGGTCGGGTCGCTCGGCCACCGGTGCCGTGCCCGGCGCTGCCCCGGGTACCGGCGGCGGGGGCGGGGCCTGGGAGGTGGCCGAGGGGGTCGCGTGCGCCTGGCCCGCCGCGGGCGACCTCGGCCAGGGTGCCGATCCGCCGAGCGGGGCGCCGCCGTACGCGGCGTCGGCTGCCCCGCCCGGAGCGACGCGCTCGCGCCCGGCCCGGCGCACGAGCCAGGTGACGGGCACGGCGGCCACCGCCGCGGCAGCCAGCGCGGTGCCCGCGGGTGGCAACACGCCGGTGCCGGGGTTGTCCGGTGCGTCGACGGGCGGCGAGGGCGCGGTCGGGGTCGTGGCGAGGCTCTGGCCGACCCGTCCCTCCACCGACACGCCCTCATTGGTGTCGAGGCCGTCGATGGTCACCGTGACGTGGCCGGGCTCGACCTGACGGATGCCGCAGCGATCGGAGGACCCGAAGCCGCCGCTGAAGCACGACGGGTCGTCGAGCTCGAACGGGGTGAGGAGGTGGATCTCGATCTCGCCGATCCGCACGTCCCAGTCGGCGCCGATCGCCTCCCAGTCGACCACGTCGCCCTGGCGGACGCCGGGGAGGACGTAGTCGATCTGGTACCGGTGCTTGCCCGAGACCGTGCTGTTCGGGTCGCCGATGCGGATGTTGACGCCGTCGCCCCAGGGGGACACGTCCGCCCGGTCGGGGGCGCTCGGCGACGACACCGTGATCTCGGTGTCCGTGTCGATGCCGGGGATCTCCCGGAAGATGCCGTGCCTGTCGGTGGCGGTGCCGAAGTTGTAGTCGATCACCTCGACGACCTCGGCGGATCCGCCGCTGTCGACCGTCGCCGTCGTCCAGTAGCGCTCGATGCGCTCGGTGTTGCCCGCCACGCCGCCGATCAACGCCGCTGCCCCGGCGAGCACGCTCCCGCCGGCCATGAGCCCGATGTCGACGCGTCTCCGCATTCTCGTCCGCACGACGGCCGACGCTATCGCCGCGGGCTCCGGGGCCGAGGTCGCGGCCCCTCCCAGCTGGTAGAACACGTTCTACCTATGCGCTTCACCTACGCCGAGTCGATGTGCGATCCGACCTACCTCGGTCCCCTGGCACAAGCGGCCGAGGACGCCGGCTTCGACTCGTTCTCGGTGCCGGACAGCCTGTTCTTCCCGGCGCACTCCGACGCCCGCTACCCCTACAACCCCGATGGCGACCGGGCGTTCCTCGAGGACAAGCCGATCCTCGAGCCGTTCACGCTCATCCCCGCGCTGGCGGCGGTCACCGAGCGGCTCCGCTTCACGACCTTCGTGGTCAAGGCGCCGGTGCGGCCAGCGGTCCTGCTGGCCAAGCAGGCGGCGAGCGTGGCGGTGCTGTCGGGCAACCGGCTCCGCCTCGGCGTCGGCATCAGCCCCTGGCCCGAGGACTTCGCCGCCCTCGGCCAGGCGTGGGAACGGCGCGGCGACCGCCTCGACGAGACGATCGCCGTCGTGCGCGGCCTCACCGCCGGCGGCTGGTTCGAGCACCACGGCGAGCTGATCGACGTCGAGCGGATGAAGCTCGCCCCCGTGCCCACCGAGCCGATCCCGATCCTCGTGGGCGGACACGCGGACCGCGCCCTGCGGCGGGCGGCGACGCTGGGAGATGGCTGGGTCCACGGCGGCGGCGATCCGGCCGACCTGCCCCGCCTGCTCGACCGGTTGGCCGAACTGCGCCGGTCCGCCGGGCGGCAGGACGAGCCGTTCGAGGTGCACGTCATCTCGATGGACGCCTACTCGGTCGACGGCGTGCGCCGCCTGGAAGACGCGGGCGTCACCGATGTCGTCGTCGGCTTCCGCTACCCCTACGTCGCCGGACCCGACACCGAGTCCCTGCAGGACAAGCTCGATCCGCTCCGCCGCTTCGCGGAGACCGTCATCGCCAAGGTGGGGTGACCGACGGCTGCCGGGTCATCTCCCGGGCGCGAGGAGGGCGCGTGGGTGAGGGCCCGGCCGCGACGCCGGCTCGACGGCGGGCCCGCCCAGCTCCGCCGGATGGCGCTCGCCTCCCGTCAGTCCTCGGACGGGGTGCGGATGACGACGACGGGGCAAGGGGCGTGGTTGACGACCGCCATCGCCACCGAGCCGAGCATCAGGCGCGACAGTCCGCTGCGGCCGTGCGAGCCCACCACCAGCAGGTCGGCGCCCTCGGCTACCTCGACCAACGTCACCGAGGGACCGCCCGGCAGGATCGTGACCTGCACCTCGGGCGCCGGCCCGTCGAGCCCGTCGAGGTCGGCGACAGCGGTCGCCACGAGCTCCTCGACCGAGGCCCGCGCCGCGGAGTCGATCGCGGCCTCGTCCACGGGGATCACGAGGGTGGCGCCGAAGGGCAGCGCGGACACGGGCGGCGACCAGGCGTGCACCACCTCGACGGTGGCCTGCCGCAGGGCGCCCTCCGCGAGCGCCCACCGCAACGCCGCCGCCGCCTGCTCGGAGTCGTCGACACCGACCACGATGCGCCCCGCCGACGGGTTGCTGTCGCGGACCTGTGACGTGGCGGTCGTGGCGGAGACCTGGGGATCGTTGCTCATCACCTGTGGTCTACCCGATGACGCGCGTGGGACGCGCACCGGCCGACGTACCCTCACCGACGCGTGAAGTCGGTCGCCCTGATCCTCAGCTACCTGTCGAGCCCCGTGCGCCGGCGCAACCTGCGGGTCGTCGCCGGGCTGCTCGTGGCCCTCGTCCTGCTGGTCGCGCTGTTCAGCGTGATCTTCCACGTCCTGATGGCGCGGGAGGGCCGCGATCACAGCTGGACGACGGGCGTCTACTGGACGCTGACCACGATGTCGACGCTGGGGTTCGGCGACATCACCTTCGAGTCCGACGCCGGCCGCGCCTTCTCGGTCGTCGTGCTGATCAGCGGGGCGCTGTTCATCCTGGTGCTGTTGCCGTTCGCCTTCATCCAGTTCGTCTTCATGCCGTGGATGGAGCAGCGCGAGGCCGCCCGCGCCCCGCGCAAGCTGCCTCGCGACACCAGCGGCCACATCGTGCTCACCAACCTGAGCGAGATCGAGGACACGCTCATCAAGCGCGCGAAGCGGGCCAAGGTGCCCTACGTCGTCATCGTGCCCGACCTCCAGCAGGCGCTGACGCTGCACGACCGCGGCTACCGCGTGATGGTGGGCGAGCTCGACGACCCCCGCACCTACCAGGCGGCCCGGGTCGAGCACGCCGCCCTCATCGCCTCCACCCAGCCCGACACGACGAACTCGAACATCGCCTTCACGGTGCGGGAGTTCGACGCGACCGTGCCCATCGTCGTCACGGCCTCCTCGGCGCCGTCGGTCGACGTGCTCAGGCTGGCGGGCGCCGACCGCGTGCTCACGCTCGGCTACATGCTCGGCGACGCCATGGCCCGGCGGGTGCTCGGCAACGCCGACAGCCACATCGTCGGCGCCATCGACGACCTCCTGGTGGCCGAGGCGAGCGCTGCGCTCACGACGCTCGTCGGCCGCAGCCTCGGCGAGCTCGACGTGCGGGATCGCTGCGGGGTGAACGTGGTGGGTGTGTGGGAGCGCGGCACGTTCGAGGTCGCCCGCGCCGATCTCGGGATCACCGACCGATCGGTCCTGATCCTGACCGGCGACGCCGATCAGCTCGCCTGCTACGACTCGATGTACGGGTCGCGGCGCGACACCGACACACCCGTGGTGATCGTCGGCGGCGGACGTGTCGGGCGGGCTGCCGGCCAGGTGCTCGACGCCGCGGGCATCCACCACACGATCATCGAGCAGCAGTCGGGGCGGATCCGCAACTCGGACCACTACGTGCTGGGCGACGCGGCCGACATCGACGTGCTCGAGCAGGCGGGTCTGCGCGACGCCTCGGCCGTGCTCGTCACCACCCACGAGGACGACGTCAACGTCTACCTCACGCTGTACGTGCGCAAGCTGCAGCCCGACATCCAGATCATCAGCCGGGCCAACCTCGACCGCAACGTGTCGACCCTCCACCGGGCCGGGGCCGACGCCGTGCTGTCGTACGCGTCGCTCGGCGCCACCGAGATCTGGAACGAGCTCGGCCCCGACGACAGCCTGGTCCTGGCCGAGGGGCTCGACGTGTTCCGGGTGCCGATGCCCGACTGGCTGGCCGGGCGCACGTTGGCGGACGCCGCGCTGCGCAGCGAGACGGGTTGCAACGTGCTCGGTCTCGTGCGCGAGGGCAGCGACCGGGTCGAGCCGACGCCCGCCCCGACGACCCCGCTTCCATCGGACGCCTCGCTCGTGATGATCGGCGACGCCCGCGCCCAGGAACGCTTCTACGAGCGCGACGGCCGGTAGACCGCACGGTCGCAGGTTCGTGCGGTCCCTCCCCGATGTCGCGCGGTCAGGCCGGGGGGCCGGGGCAGTCGCTCCAGCTGGGACTAGAACCGGGTTTCAGTAAGGTGTCCGTGCATGGACGCCCCGTTCGACATCGGGATCATCGACACGATGATCGGGTTCCCCGCCGCCGACATGAAGCAGCTCTACGCCTTCATCACCCGGCAGGCGAAGGACAAGGAATCGAAGGAGGAGTTCGAGTTCCCGGTCGAGTACATGTTCAAGGACGTCCCCGACAAGACGTTCGAGTCGGGCGTCGACCCCGTCGGCGTGACCCTGCGTGAGATGGACCTGTGGGGCATCGAGAAGGGCCTCGTCGGCGTCCACGGCACCGACGGCGCCCGCGCCATGAAGCTGCACCCCGACCGGTTCATCCCCGCGATCTCGGTCGACGCCAACGACGGGATGACCGCCGTGCGGGCCATCACCGAGGCGTACGAGACGTGGGGCGTCCGGGCCGTGACCATGTTCCCCGCGGGGATGTTCCCGCAGGTGCCGATCAACGACAAGAAGATGTACCCGATCTACGCCAAGTGCGCGGAGCTGGGCATCGCCGCGTTCGTGTGCGCCGGCATCCCCGGGCCGCGGGTGAAGTTCGCGTGTCAGCACGTCGAGCTGATCGACGAGGTGTGCTTCGACTTCCCCGACCTGGTCTTCGTCACCCGCCACGGCTGCGAGCCGTGGGAGGACCTGATCGTCAAGCTCATGCTCAAGTGGCCGAACCTGCACTACTCGACCAGCGCCTTCGCCCCCCGCTACTACCCCAAGGCGATCGTGGACTACGCCAACACCCGGGGCGCCGACCGCATCATCTACGGCGGCTACTTCCCGATGGGCCTGTCGCTCGAGCGCATCCTGGGCGAGCTGCCGGGCGTCGGGTTCAAGGACGAGGTCTGGCCCAAGTTCCTGCGCCACAACGCCGAACGGGTCCTCGGCCTGTAGGGACCTCGCTCCCATGACCTGCCGCGCGAGCCGGCGACAGACCCCGGACCACCGTCCGACCCCGGACCACCGACGCTGATGTCACGCCCGTCCGCACCGCCGCAGCCGGTCGAGTCGATGTCGGCCGCCCAGCTCGAGCGCCGGCAGCGGGTCCTCGACGCCGTCATCGACCTGGTGGCCGCGGGCCGGCTCGGCGACATGGGGATGAAGGACATCGCCGACCGGTCCGGCGTGGCGCTCGGCACGATCTACCGCTACTTCTCCTCGCGCGACCACGTCGCCGCCGCGGCCTTGCTGGAGTGGGCCCGGGCCCTCGACGGCGGGCAGGCGGGCGCGGTCGTCGCCGCTGAGGTGAGTTCGGGCGCAGGCCCTGCCGCAGGGGAGGGTGGCGGCCCGGGAGGCGAGGCCAGCGGCCCGGGAGCCGATGGCACCGGCACGATGGCCGACCGGCTGGTGGCGATCCTCCAGCGGGCGGTGCGGGCCTACGAGCGCCAGCCCAACTTCGCTCGGCTGTTGATCCTGGCGGCCACCTCGACCGACCCGTTCGCGAGCGAGGCGTTCGCCCAGATGGGCCGATCGGTCTACGACACGCTGGGCGCCGCGCTCGACGGGCTCGACCCGGTGGAGCGCCGGCGCGTGCTCGATGTCGTCGGCGCCGTCTGGTACCAGGCGATGATCGAGTGGGTGAACGACCGCAAGACGATCGCTCAGGTGTACGAGTCGGTCGAGTCGGCCGCCCGGCTGGTGCTCGCCGGGTTCGAAGCCCGCCCCTGACCCCCACCCCAGGATTTTCTACGCGGTTCTGGTCGCTGGAGCGACCAGAACCGGTGGCGAAACTCAGCCGTGACTCGCTGCGTCAGGCGGGGGGACGCCCGGGCCACGCGACCTCGACAACCAGGCCGGTGTGATCGCTGGCCACCCGCCCGGTGAGCGTGTCGTCGAACGCCAGGTCGGCGGACAGGATGCGCCCCGCACTGCCCGCCCGCATGAACGGATCGCCGACGAACACGTAGTCGACGCGCTTGCGGGGGCTGTTCATCGCGGCGGCGATCGGGTTGCGGCGCCAATCGTGGGTGAATCCCGGGCCCTCGCCGGCCGTCCGCCACGCGTCCTGGTAGTGGGTGGTGCGCCCGTCGATCGCTGTCATCGCGCCGAGGAACCGGATCTCGTCGCTGTCGGGCTCGGCGTTGAAGTCCCCGCACAGGATCGGCGGCATCGCCTCCCGCGGCGTTCGCAGGTCGACGATGGTGTCCAGGTCGCCCCGGGTGGCGCGGATCAGCTCATCGATCGCTGCCACCTGGGCGACCCGGTGCGGGCCGTGCTCGGGAGCGGCGGCCAGGTGGGTCGAGAAGACGTCGAGCCCGGCGGTGCGCACGTGCAGCAGCTCCCACGGGATGTCCTCGGCCCCGGCATGGAGGTCGGGGACGACGGGCAGGCGGTGGTACGCGTGCTCCTCGATCGGCCAGCGGGACAGGATGGCGGAGCCGAAGCGCAGCTCCGGGTCGGGCCACACCTCCGGCGGGAACGGGTCGCCCCCGAAGCGCCAGTGCCAGCCGGCATCCGGCATGTGGTCGACGATCCAGCCAGCCGTGTTGCCGCCGCTGCCGTCCTGCCACACCTCCTGCAGGCAGACGACGTCGGGCGCCAGGTGCTCGAGCCACTCGACGATCACGCCGCGCCGCTCGTCCCACCCCGGCTCGAACAGCGACCCCACGTTCAACTGCGCGATGCGCAGCACCCCCTCACCCATCCCGGGACGGTACCCCACCCCCCTCCCAGGATTTTCCCCACTGATCTGGTCGCCCCAGCGACCAATCCAGTGGAGGAAATCCTGGGTTGGGGAGCGGCGCGACCTCGTCCGGGGTTGGTGAGGGCCGCGCCGCGTTCGCGATGCTCTCTCGGCGGCGGGGACACGTCGTGGCAACTGGACACAAGGGGACTCGAGTGGAACTACGACGGAGCACGCGTCTCGTCGCGGCGGCGTTCGCCGCCGCGCTGGTGGCCGCGGGGTGCGGTGGCGACGACGACGACGGCATCCCCCAGTCGGGCGACCGCGAGACGACCACCACCGAGGCGACGACCACCACGGAGGCCGCCGACGGCGAGGGCGACGACGCTGCCGACGGCGAGGCGCTGCAGATCCTCGTCACCAACGACGACGGCGTCGCGGCCGAGGGCATCGACGTGCTCGTCGCCGGGCTCGCCGAGGTCGAGGGCGTCGAGGTCACCGTCGTCGCGCCCGCCGAGCAGCAGAGCGGCACCGGCGGCAACACCACCGAGGGGGAGCTCGCCGCGACCCCGAGCGAGACCGCCGGCGGCCACGAGGCGACCGCGGTCGACGGCTTTCCCGCCGACACGATCCGCGTCGCGTTCGAGGACCAGGGCCTCACCCCCGACCTCGTGATCTCGGGCATCAACGAGGGCCAGAACCTGGGGCCGATCATCGACGTGTCCGGCACCGTCGGCGCCGCCCGGGCCGCGGTGCGGAACGGCGTGCCGGCCCTGGCGGTCAGCCAGGGGACCGGCGACGAGCCGGACTACGCCAGCGCGGTCGAGCTGGTCGTGGCGTGGCTGGAGGACAACCGCGATGCGGTCACCGCGGGCGAGCTGACGACCGACGTGGTGTTCAGCCTCAACGTGCCGACGTGCCCGACCGGCGAGATCCGCGACACGCTCGAGGTCCCGCCCGCGACGGCGGGCGACCCGCTGAGCATCGCCGACTGCACCTCCACGGTCGAGGACCTCACCGACGACATCTCCGCCTTCAACAACGGCTTCGCCACCCTCTCCGAGGTGCCCGTGGAGCCGGCCGCGCCCGCCGCGTAGCCCCGGACGAGACCGCATCGGCCGCCGCTCTCCCCGTGCCCTCGGGGCGGGGAGGGCGGTGGACGCCGTTTCGTCCGCTAGAGTCACCCGGTCACTTTCCGGCACCCCCGCCGGTAGCTGTCGGCTCGTACGCCGACGGGGCCCTTTCGAGATTCCTGTTCGAAATCGGCCTGCCTGCCATTCGATTAGGAGTCTCATGTCTTCCTCGTTCGCCGACCTCGGCGTGCCCGCGCACCTGTGCGCCACCCTGGCCCGCCGCGGCATTGACGAGCCCTTCCCCATCCAGGCCGCCACGCTGCCCGACGTCCTCGCCGGTCGCGACGTGGCCGGCAAGGCGCCCACGGGCTCGGGCAAGACGCTCGCGTTCGGCCTCGGCATCGCCGAGCAGGCCGCGAACGCCGGCCCGCTGACCCCTCGCCGCCCGCGGGCGCTGGTGCTCGTCCCCACCCGCGAACTCGCCGCCCAGGTGCAGCGCGAGCTGTCCGCCCTCATCGACGAGCGGCGCCACGGTGCTGTCGTGTCGATCTACGGCGGCGTGGGCTACGGGCCCCAGCGCAAGATGCTGTCGCGCGGCGTCGCCGCCGTCGTGGCCTGCCCCGGCCGCCTCGAGGACCTGGTCAACACCCGCGACATCGTCCTCGACGAGGCCGACCTGGTCGTGCTCGACGAGGCCGACCGCATGGCCGACATGGGCTTCATGCCCGCCGTGCGCCGCCTGCTCGACGTCACCCCCGACGACCGCCAGACGCTGCTGTTCTCGGCCACGCTCGACGGCGACGTCGACAAGCTGGTCAAGCACTACCAGCATGATCCGGTCCGTCACGAGGTGGCGGGCGCCGACAACGACGGCGTCGAGGTCGACCACCTGTTCTGGAAGGTGCCTCGCGAGAAGCGCGTGGCGCTGACCGCCGACATCATCAGCCGGACCGGCTCGACGATCGTGTTCACCCGCACGCGCCACGGCGCCGACCGGGTCGCCAAGCAGCTCGGCCAGAACGGCATCAAGGCGGTGCCCATCCACGGGCGTCGCAGCCAGGCCCAGCGCGACCAGGCGCTCCGGCAGTTCAGCACCGGCCGGGCGCCGGCGTTGGTGGCGACCGATGTGGCCGCCCGCGGCATCCACGTCGACGGCGTGGGCTGCGTCGTGCACTTCGACATGCCCGACGACCCGAAGGACTACGTGCACCGCTCGGGCCGCACGGGCCGGGCCGGCGCCGAGGGCGTCGTCGTGTCCCTGGTGGTCGACGACGGCCACCGGGCCATGCGGGCGCTGCAGCGCCAGGTCGGTCGTCGCGAGCCGATCGAGGACGTCGACCTGGAGCGCCTCGGCGAGGTGCGCGAGGTCGTGCCCGTCCCCGAGCCGGAGGCCCCTGCCCGCTCGCGCGCCAGCGAGCGCCCCGGGCGCCGCGAGCGCGCCCACCGCCAGGACCGTCCGTCCCGCGGCGAGCGGACCCCGCGTGCCGGGCGCAGCGACCGTCCCGACCGCGGCCCGCGCACCGAGCGCACCGAGCGCACCGAGCGGAACGATCGCGGTGATCGTGGCAGCCGGCCCGCCGGCAACCACCGCGACGGCCGCCAGGTGGCCGGCACGGTGGCGAGCTACAACCCGGACAAGGGCTTCGGCTTCATCTCGCGCCGTGGTGGCGCCGACGTGTTCGTGCACGTCTCGGCCCTCAACGGTCGCGACCAGCAGCTCGAGCCGGGCCAGCGTGTGCGCTTCGAGCTTGCTCCCGGGCGCCGCGGCCAGCAGGCGAAGAACGTCCAGTCGGTCGCCTGACCGACGCGGCTCCGTCACCGACCGCGCCGGTCGGTGACGGAGCTCCGCCTCCCCGTGGGAGAGAAGTCCCGCCACGCGCGTCGCTGAGGACGTAGCGTGTTGCCAACCGCTGGTGGCAACTCCCCGACTCGCCGCCGGACACGGGGGAGGAGATGGACGTGGACGACGATCCTGTTCTGCTCGAGGTGAAGGGTGGCGTGGCCGTCATCACCCTCAACCGTCCCGATCGGCACAACGCCATGGGCGACGCCGTGGATGCGCTGCTGTTCCGCTACCTCGACCTGTTGCGCGCCGACCGCGACGTGCGGGTGGTGGTGTGGCGCGGCAACGGTGATTCCTTCTCCGCCGGTCGCGACGTCGCCGAGCTGGTGGGCGACATCGAGGGCGACGACGACAGCGTCGGCAAGGCCCGTCGCCACGCGCACCGCCACGGCTTCGGCGCGAGCGACTTCGAGGTGCTCGAGCGTGGCCACTGGGGTGCCCGGCTGCTCTACGACTTCCCCGTGCCGATCGTGTGCGCGCTCAAGGGCTGGACGCTCGGCACGTCGTTCGAGCGGGCGCTGCTCTGCGACATCCGGGTCGCCGGCGAGAGCACCAAGGTCGGCCTGCCGGGCATGGATCATGGCCTCATCCCCGACTCGGCGGGCGTGGCCAAGCTGTTCGAGATCGGCGGGTCGGCGCTGGCGCTCGACCTGGCGCTGACGGGCCGGAAGATCGAGGCGCGGGAGGCCCTGCGGCTGGGCCTCGTGTCGCAGGTGGTGCCCGACGACACCCTCGACGACGTCGTGCTCGACCTGGCCCACGGCATCGCGGAGCGCCCGCCGCTGGTCGTGCGGCTGCTGCGCGAGCAGGTGCAGGCGCTGGCGATCCCGGGGGTCCGGGGCACGCTCGGCCGCGAGCTGGCCGGGCAGACGTTGGTCATGGCGTCGCACGACTTCCGTGAGCAGCACCTGGCCCGCGAGCAGGATCGCGAGCCCCGCTACGCCCGTCGCTGACGACGCCCCCGAGGGGGTGCCGTGCCCCGACGTTCGGCATCTCTCGCGCGGGTCGGGTCACTCGTCGGAGGGGCGACGGTCCCGGTCACGGCACCAGCCGTCGGTCGGCCGGTACCCTGCGGAGATGACCGAGGTGACGGGCGGCGGGCCGTGGGACGACGAGAGCCGGGGCGCGACCGACAAGGCGCGCGCCGTCCGCTTCGCCGTGGCGGGCATCGCCATCCTGGTGGCGGTGCTGTTCATGGCACAGAACAACGAGCGGGTCGAGCTGAACTTCCTGATGTTCACCGTCACGACCCGGGTGTGGGTGGGGCTGCTGGTCACCCTCGTGCTCGGCGCGTTGCTCGGGCAGGCCGTCGAGGTCCTGTGGACGCGCCGCCGGGCGCGCCGGTCCAGCTCCTGAACCTTGCTGGTCGTGCGCCCTCGGGTGCCGCCCGGCCAGGGAGCGAACCAGCAGGGGGTGGGCCTGGGGCGGATCGCGGCTGCCCTGTCGTCGGTCGGCCGGTCGGCCGGTCGGCAGGCTGTGGAGCGGTGATCGGACGACGGATGCCCGGGTGTCGCGGTCGACGAGCGCCCCATTCGCCAGGCCTCTAACCTGACGCACCGTCAGATCGTCGGGGCGCCGCCGCACGGTGGCCGGAGGGGAGCGGGACATGGGTCTGCTCGAAGGCAAGGTGGCCCTCGTGTCGGGGGCCGGCCCGGGGCTGGGACGCGACGTGGCCCTGGCCTTCGGTCGGGAGGGGGCGACCGTCGTCGTCGCGGCCCGCACGCTCGACAAGGTCGAGGCGCTCGCGGCCGAGGTCGCCGAATCGGCTCCGGGGGTCACGGCGGTCGGGCTGCGGCTCGACGTCACCGACGCCCACTCGTGCCACGGCGTGATCGACGCCGTCGTGGACCGGTTCGGGCGGTTGGACGTCCTCGTGAACAACGCGTTCGACGACGGCGACCACACGGCGTTCCTCGACGCGGATCTCGACCGGTGGCGGGCGACGATGGACGTCAACTTCTTCGGGACGATGCAGCTCACGCAGGCCGCGGCCAAGCCGATGGTGGCGCAGGGGGACGGGCGCATCGTGATGATCAACTCGATGTCCGCGGTGCGCATCCGGCCGCGGTTCGGTGCGTACACGGCGTCCAAGGCGGCGCTGGGCGCCATCACCAAGATCCTGGCGGCCGAGCTCGGCGGGCACGGCGTGCGGGTCAACGGGGTGCACCCCGGCTACATCTGGGGCGACAGCGTGGAGATGTACTTCGGCTACCTGGCCGGCAAGAAGGGCATCTCCCCGGAGGAGCAGTACCAGGAGGTGGCGTCGGAGACCGCCCTCGGCTACCTGCCGCACTCCAGCGAGATCGCGGAGGCGGTGGTGTTCTTCGCCTCGGACATGTCGAAGCCGGTGACCGGCCAGGCGCTCGGCGTCAACGCCGGCCAGTGGTTCCAGGGATTCTGAGCGGCCGACCGTGACCGATCTGACCGGCCGAGCTGCGGTGGTCACCGGCGGGGCGCGAGGCATCGGCCGGGCCGTGGCCGACCGGCTGGCCGCCGACGGCGCCCGGGTGGCGATCATCGACATCGACCTCGACACGGCGGGCGACCTCGGAGCCGAGGGCGCGTCCGGAACCGGCCCGAACGCCGCCCGGCGGACGGGCGCGCCGACCGGGCACCTCGAGCTCGAGGCGGACGTCGCCGATGCCGGCGCGCTCCACGACGCCATCGAGCGGGCTGCCGACGAGCTCGGCGGGCTGTCGATCCTCGTCAACAACGCCGGGGTCGGCACGGCCAAGCCGCTCGACCGCTACACGGACGAGGAGTGGGCCCGCCTGGTCGCCGTCAACCTGTCCGGCGTATGGCACGGCATCCGGGCGGCCGTCCCGTTCCTGCGGACGTCGGGGGCCGCCGGGGCGCCGGGCAGCATCGTCAACATCGCCGGCACCGCCGCGTCCCGTCCCACCCGGGGCGAGGGACCGTACGCCGCCGCCAAGGCCGGGGTGGTCGCGCTCACCCGCACCGCGGCGCTCGAGTACGCACCCTCGGTGCGGGTCAACTCGGTGTCGCCCGGCTACGTGGTCACGCGCCTGACCCGGGCGGTGGCCGACGACGAGACGTTGCGCCGGCGGGTCGAGAGCCGCATCCCGCTCGGACGCCTGGGTGCGGTGGCGGACGTCGCCGGGGTGGTGGCGTTCCTGTGCTCCGACGACGCGGCCTATCTGACCGGCCAGGACCTGATCGTCGACGGGGGCAGCGTGTTGCCCAGCCACCAGTCCGACGAGCTGCTCAAGTCCCTTCTCGATCGCTGGAGCTGAAACCGCGCTCGCGGCCCGTCGCCTCGCCCGCGCCCGAGGCGGACGTGCGCACGTCGGTCACCCCGCCGGAGCCGGAGCCGGAGCCGGAGTCGGAGTCGGAGGCGGAGCCGGAGCCGGAGGCGTCCCCGGCCAGCGGCGGGCCAGGCCAGGCGTCGATCCTGATGCGCACCAGATCGTCCTCGTCGGGCTCGTCCCGGTCGTCCTCGGGCGACAGCAGCGCCGTGACGCAGGCCCGCCCGACGTGCCGCCCGAGCGACTGGTACGCGTCGAACGTCTCGCCGCCGTAGAGCTGGTCGCTCGTCGGATGGACGGGGAACAGCGGGTCCTTGGTGGCGTACGCCCGGACGTCCCACGGGGCGTCGTCGGTGACCAGCGACTTGCCGTACACGATGACACCGGTCGTGCCGTCGTCGTAGGTGATCGTCCCGGTCACGTGGTTGCGCCGGTTGCGTCGGTCGGCGACCTCGGCCATCGCCGTCGGGTCGATGTCGACGCGGGCGCGGAGCTGGGTCTTCGCCAGCGAGATCGCCTCGCCCAGCGTCGAGAACGTGCGGGTCGAGCCGCCGGCGGCGTCGAGGCACACGATGCGGGAGCACCGTCGCCGCAGCAGCTCGTACAGGCCGAGGTTCTCGACGTGGCCGCCGTCGGTGACGTAGAGGAACGTCGACCGGGCGCGGTGCCGCCCCATCACCTCGAACAGCAGCCGGTGCTGGCGCGGGTTGGCCGGCACGTGCGATCGGGTGCCGTCGGTGATCCCCGGCATGTTGGCGGGGTTGGGCAGCCACACACCGAGCCGCACGTTGGTGAGCGCCAGCAGGAACCGGAGGAGCGGCCGCGTCATCTTGCCCATCGACGGGGCGACGGCCGCGCCGGAGATGGCGACGGCGGCTGACAGCGTGATGTCCCGGGCGCGGCGCGTGCCCACGGTCTGCTCGTAGAGGGTCGTCGGCACGTGGAGCGGGCCGTAGGTCACCGTGTCGAGCTCGGTCTGGGCGGGCAGGAACAGCCGCGCCGGCCACGGCCGGTCGCGGGGGATGACGACGCGGTCCTCGGTGCCGACGGTGGTGGGGCTGAACACGAAGCTGAGGGCGCCCTTGCCGGGCGGGGTGATGCCGCGATCCGACACGTTGACCGCGGCGCACACGAGGAGCTCGGGGAACCGGTCGCCGCGCGCGTCGGCGGGGAACTCGGCAGGAGCGAACGAGGTGAGCGAGGTCAGCGTCTCGTACGGCAGCAGCGAGGCCTTGCCCGCGGGATCGGCGTGCGGTGAGGGATCCTGCTCGCGCCTGACCGCGAACGTGCGCGCCAGCCGCCACTTGTAGAACGGGTGCAACGACCACGAGGTGACGTCCGCGAACAGCAGCATCAGTGCCGCCAGCACGAGGGCCGCCACCCACAGCCGCACCTCGCCCGCCGACGGCCGGGCCGACTGGGCGCCGCCGTCGATGACCAGCAGGGCGCCGGCCAGGAGCGCCACAGGCCCGATCAGGGCGCCGAGCAGCGTGTTCACGACGCGGCGCAACCCCTGCGACAGCGACCGGGTGCGACGCACCACGGTCGAGCCGGCCTGCACCACCGCCCGCGCCGGGCGAGCGACCTGCACCGCGAGGGCGACGACGGTCGCGGCGCCGCCGAGCCCGGCGATCAAGCCCAGGTAGGTGCTGCTCTTGTCGCTCGAGGACCCGGCGCCCACCGCATCCGACATCGGTCCGGTCGCCGGGTCGCGGCCGAGGGCGTTGCGGGCGAACACCACCAGTTCGGGCAGCACGTAGGACAACAGCGCGGTCATCGCAGCGACCACGAGGGCGACCGCGGCGATGCGTCGCAACGTCGGGCGCAGCGGCCACGGCGGCTGGAACATGCGGACGTACAGGGCGAGGAGGACGGCGGCCAGCGCGCTGCCCGCGGCGAGGACGGCCCACCGCCCAGGCCCCGCGAAGACGGCGTCGTCGAAGCAGCCACGGGCGGTCGCCTCGGCGGGGGACAGCCCGGCGGTGCACCCGGAGTTCACCCGCATCCCCGGCTGCCACGCCGCGTAGATCCACCCGAGGGGGCGGGCCACGACCCACAGCACGGCGACCAGGAAGATCAGGTTGGCGAGGAATCCGACGAGCGCGACGGCGACGACCTGCAGCGTCTCGACGAACCCGTTCGTCAGGTACGAGCAGTGGTTGCGGATCCACGTCTCCTCGGGCGTCCCCGGGGCCAGCGCCGGCGTCTCGGCCAGGAGGTCGGGGTCGCCGTGGCGGCTGGCGACGGCGTAGGCCGAGGCGATGTACGAGCCCCCCGACACGGCCGACAGGTAGTCGGCCGAGCGCAGCATCCCCGCCTCGTCGAGCGACTGGAGAGCGCCCAGGTTGAACGCCGCCGAACGGATGCCGCCGCCCGAGCAGCAGATCCCGGTCCCCCCGCCGGCGATGCGGTCGGCGGCGCCGTTGCCGCCGTCCCCATCGCCGTGCGGAGCGGGGACCTGGTCGGCGGCGCCGTTGCCGCCGTCCCGAATGCCGTGCGGCACGGGGACCTGGTCGTCGTGCGTCGTTCGTCTACGTCCCACCGATCATGTAGAGCGCCCAGCGGCGGTGCCGATACACCGAACCTGGTATCTGGAGGAGCGCTGCGGCACTCTGTGCGGGCGAAGCCGAAAGTGGATGCCGTGTCCCCGATGCGGCCCGAGCGTGCCGAGCGCAGGCGGAGAGCAGGCCGAGTGGACGACCTCCGAGCCGGACGGGGTGAGGTGTGGGAACACGACCCCGGTCCGCCGCGCAATCGGCGGTGGGCGCGGCTGTTCGCGGACGTTCCCGACCACCGCGGCCTGGGCCTCGGGATCTCGGGGGGCGGGGCCGACGCCCGCGAGCGCTTCCGGTGGCAGTTCGGGCCGGTGTTCTACCGGGGCCGGCTGGGCGACGGCCAGGCGCGGGTGCTCGTGGTGGGCCAGGACGCCGGGTCCGACGAGGCGCTGGCGCACCGGTCGTTCGTCGGCGAGTCGGGCAGCCGGATGCAGAACCTGCTCGACCAGATCGGGATCACCCGGTCGTACCTGTTCCTCAACACGTTCGTGTACTCGATCACCGGCCAGTTCGGGGGCCGCCTGGAAGACCTGGCACTCGACCCCGACTCGCCGCTGGCCCAGCACCGCAACCGCCTGTTCGACTACGCGGCGGACCGCAACGACCTGCGCCTCGTGGTCGCGGTCGGCCGGGCGGCGCGGGAGGCCGTGCTCGCCTGGAACCGATCCCGCGGCGGCACCGGCGAGGCCCAGGGCGGCGGGCTCCACGCGGTGGACGCGTCCGCCGTCGGCCGCCAGGTCCGCTGGGTGGACGTCGTGCACCCCGGGGCAGGCGTCCAGGGTTCGGCCGCCGCGGTGCGCGACTCGTTCGCGGCCGCGGCGGCGCGGGTGGTCGGGTGGGCCGACGAGGACCCGGGCTGGCTGCCGGTCGACCCCGGTGCCCGACGGGTGACAGCGTCGGGGTTCACGTTCGGGCGCACTCCGGTCCCGTTGCGCGACCTACCCTTCGGCACGGTGTGGCGGCTCGGGTCGGGCGGCACCGCCACGACCCGGCGCGACGGCGGGCGCAGCATCGAGATCGAGCCCGGGGTGCGCCAGGCCGGGGAGCCCGACTACCCGGGCGAACCGGCGGGCGGCGGGCGAGACGGCTACGACGACGACCCCGGCGACCTGCCGTGGGAGCCGCCGCGCGCCCGCATCACGTACGACCGCGGACCCACCGCGTCCTGGGCGCGGCTCCTGGTCGGCGCCGGCGGCCGCGGGTCCGGCGGAGCGGGATGGCCGGACTTCGCCGCCCTCGGCGTGCCCGGATCAGCGATCTACGGCGGTGGGCCGCTGTACCGGGGCCGGTTCACCGGTGTGCGGGTGCTGGTGCTGGCCGACCAGGCCGGCCACGACGACCTGGTGTGGGGTCGGGCGCTCGTGGGCGAGGCCGGACAGCGGCTGCAGGGCCTCCTGGCGGCGTCGGGGCTCACCCGCAGCTACCTGATCCTCCGCACGCTGCCGGTCGACACCGCGGGCATGTCCACCGGCAAGGTGTGGGCGCTGGCCGACCGTCCCGACGTCGTCGCCCATCACCGGGCCGTGACCGGGCGGGTGCTCGACGACAACCCGGTCGCCGTGGTGGTCACGATCGGCACGCACGCCGAGCGGATCGCCGGCCGGTTGGACCTCGACGGTCAGCCGGTCGTGGCGTTGCCGCCGTGGTCGTCCGCCGGTGCCCGCGCCGCGTGGATCAGCGGTTGTGACCGGCTGCGGTCGCTCGGCATCGCGGTGGACGAGGCGCCCCGCCCGGAGCCGTGGGACGGCGATCGGGCCCAGATCCCCCGGGCCGACCTGCCCTTCGGCCTGCCGCGGTGGCAGGGCAGCTCGGGCGACCGGGTGGTGCGATCGAAGCGGCGGTCCGGGGACGATCCCCGGCCGGACCCGGCGTACAAGGTGTGGGCGCCGCGCTGGGTCGACGCGCTCGATCCTCCGGAGTGAGGACCCCGGGCCCGACGACGGGCCCCGGACGGAAGGCGGTCACGACATGGTGGAGCGGTACATCCTCGAGGGACGGGTCGTCACGATGGACGACCGGTCGACCGTGCACGACGCGGGGCGCGTCTACGTCGACGGCGCGACGATCGCCGCGGTCGAGCCGGCAGGCAAGCCCGCACCCGCCGGGTGGGACGACGCGCCCGTCGTCCGCACCGGCGACACGCTCTACCCCGGCCTGATCGAGCTGCACAACCACCTGAGCTACGACGCCCTGCCGCTGTGGCAGGTGCCCCAGAGGTTCGACAACCGAGGCCAGTGGATGCGCCATCGCGACTACCGGCGCTTCGTCAGCGGGCCCGCCGCGGTGCTCGGGCGCACGGGCGGGTTCCTCGAGGCCGTCGTGCGCTACGTCGAGGCCAAGTGCCTGGTCGGCGGCGTCACCACGTCGCAGGGGATGACGCTCGCCTCGAACATGGGCATCCGGCGCTTCTACAAGGGCCTCGTCCGCAACGTCGAGGACGGTGGCGGCGACGACGCTCTGCCTCCCGCGGGCACCCGCGTGGCCGACGTCGAGAGCAGCGACGCCCGGGCCTTCCTGAAGGCACTGGAGCGCAAGCGCGGCGCCTCCCTCCTGCTGCACCTGGCCGAGGGGGTCGACGACGCGGCCCGCGAGCACTTCCGCTCGTTGCGCATCGGTCCGGACGAGTGGGCGATCACCCCGTCGCTCGCCGGAATCCACTGCGCGGGGCTGTCGGGGCGGGACTTCCAGATCTTCCGGGCCCGCGGCGGCTCGATGGTCTGGTCACCGCTGTCGAACCTGCTGCTCTACGGCGGGACGGCCGACATCCAGCGGGCGGCGGACGAGCACCTGCCGATCGCGCTCGGCTCGGACTGGTCGCCGTCCGGGTCGAAGAACCTGCTCGGCGAGCTGAAGGTCGCCTGGCTGCTGTCCGAGGTGCGCGGCGGCGTGTTCCCGGCCCGCGACCTGGTGTCCATGGCGACGATCAACCCGGCGCGGATCCTGAAGTGGGACACCGCGGTCGGGTCGATCGAGGCCGGTAAGCGGGCGGACCTGATCGCGGTCGACGGCCGCCGCGGCGACCCCTACGAGCACCTGCTCGAGGCGCGCGAGACCGCCCTCACGCTGGTGGTCCTCGACGGGGTGGCCCGCTACGGCCAGCCGCGGCTGATGGCGCGGTTCACCGACGGGCACCCGACCGAGCGACGCACCGTCGGCGGCGCGGACCGGGTGCTCGATCTCACCGACGCATCCGCGGATCCGCTGGTGGGCGCCCTGTCGCTCGGCGAGGCCGAGACCCGCCTCGCCGACGGCCTGCGCGACCTGCCCGAGCTGGCTCGCGTGCTCGAGAACCCGATCACCGCCGGCGCCGCTCTCGGCGCCAGCGACGGGACGACCCCCGGGGTCTGGTACCTCGAGCTCGATCACGAGGACGAGGTCGGCATGTTCGACCGCCCGTCCTTCGGCGGGCTCGACGTGTGGAACGGATCGGGCGACAGATCGGGCGGGCACGTGCCGCTGTGGGCGCTCGGCGCCGCCGACCCGCTGTCGGAGGTGCTGGCGCCGCTCGATCTCGACCCGCTCACGGTGGCCGACGACGAGCGCTACATCGACCGGATGGCAGGCGTCCCCGAGCTGACCGACGAGGCGTTCGAGGTGGTGCGGGGCCTCGCGCCCCTGTACGGCCACCGGAAGCCGACCCGCCGGCGGTCGGGCGCCGGTGGCGGTGGCGCGGCGGGTGGTCCGGCACGGGGGCCGGGGCGCGGTCCGTCCGGTGGCCCGGGCGCGGGGCCGGCTCGCCCGGGTGGTCCCGGCGGTCCGGGCCGCCCATCGGGTCCGGGCGTGCCCGGAGGCCGGCCCGAGGTGGGCCTCGGCGACGCGGCCGCGGGCTCGGCCACCGGCGCGACCCTCTCGCAGTTCCTGGCGGGCATCGGCGACGGGGCGCTCACCCTCGCCGACCGCCGGGTTCTGGTCGACCAGGCGCTCGTGATGCTGGAGCAGTGCTACGTGCACCGGGTGCTCAAGCAGGCGATGCACGCCGTCGACCCCGTGCAGCGGCTGCGGCTGCTGCAGGCCCGGTTGGCGATGCTCGACGAGGATCACCGCGGTCCCGAGGTGGCGTTCCACCGCGAGCTGGGCGACATCTTCGCGTCGGTGCGCGACCTGCACACCAACTACCTGCTGCCCGCCCCGTTCCGGGGGCGCACCGCGTTCCTCCCGTTCCTGGTCGAGCGGTACGTCGACTCGCCCGCGGACGGCGGCGGCGAGCACTTCGTGGTCACCAAGGTGGCCGCGGGCCTCGCGCACCCCACGTTCGTGCCGGAGGTCGAGGTGCTGCACTGGAACGGCACGCCGGTGCGCCGGGCGGTCGAGGCCAACGCCCGCCGCCAGGGCGGCAGCAACGAGGATGCGAGCTTCGCCCGTGGCCTCGACGGTCTGACCATCCGGCCGATGGTGCGCTCGCTGCCGCCGGAGGAGGACTGGGTCCTCGTGACCTACCGGGGGCTCGACGGCGTGGACCGCGAGATCCGCCTCGACTGGCAGGTCGCGACCCCGAGCGTCGACGGGTCGGACGGCACGGGCCTCGGGCGGGCCCCCGCGGGGCGGACGGGTCGGGACGGGCGGGCAGGTGCCCTCGACCTCGCCGCGCTCGCCGCGCAGGGCTCCGACATCGAGGTCCAGGCGGTCAACGCCGTGAAGAAGGAGATGTTCGCGCCGCGCGCCGTCGAGGCCGAGGCGGACATCGCGTCGGCCGCGGTGGACGTCAGCCGGGTCGCGGTCGGCGCCGACGACGTCGCCACCAGCATGCCGACGGTGTTCCGGGCCCGCCCGGTCACCACGCCGTCGGGCACCTTCGGACACATCCGCATCTTCACGTTCTCGGTCGACGACGCGGACGTGTTCGTCGCCGAGTTCGTCCGGCTGGCCGGCACGCTGCCCCAGGAGGGCCTGATCGTCGACGTACGCGGCAACGGCGGAGGGCTGATCCACGCCCCGGAGCGCCTGCTCCAGGTGCTCACCCCCGGCCACATCACGCCGGAGCCCACGCAGATGACCACGACGCCGCTGATGCTCGACCTCTGCCAGCGGCACGATCCCTCGCCGCTGGACGCCACGTTCGATCTGGCGCCGTGGGTCGACTCCCTGCGTCTGGCCGTGTCGACGGGTGCGCAGTACTCCAACGCGTTCAGCATCACCGAGGAGGACTCGGCCAACGCGGTCGGCCAGCGCTACCACGGGCCGGTGGTGCTGGTCACCGACGCGCTCTGCTACAGCGCGACCGACATCTTCGCCGCCGGCTTCCAGGACCACGGCATCGGCCCGGTGCTCGGCGTCGATGGCAACACGGGGGCGGGCGGGGCAAACGTGTGGACCCACGACCTGTTCACGCTGCTGCTCGACACGCCGCCCAACCCCGACAGCCCGTTCGTGGACCTGCCGGCCGGGGCCGGCTTCCGGGCCTCGGTGCGGCGCACCCTGCGGGTGGACCACCGGGCGGGCACGCCGGTCGAGGACCTCGGCGTCGTCCCTGACGAGCGCCACCACCTCACGCGCGCCGACATCATGGGCGCCAACGACGACCTGCTCGCCCGGGCGGGCGAGCTGCTGGCCGGGCGGCCGTCCTACGTGCTCGCCCTCGAGGGCCCGGCGGAGGTGCGCCCCGACGGGCGGGTGCGGATGCGGCTCACGACCGCGGGTCTCGACCGGGTCGACGTGGCGTTCGACGGCCGGCCGACGGCGTCGCTCGACGTCACCGATCGCACCTCGACCCACACGCTGCGCCCGCCCTCGTCGCCGGGGTCGGGCGGGGCGGCGGGTTCCGGCTCCGGGGCCCCCTCGCAGCTCGGGCTGGTCGGCTGGTCGGCGGGCGAGGTCGTCGCCCGCCGCACCGACCCCCTCTGATTCTCCCAACTGGATTGGTCGCTCCAGCGACCAATCCAGTTGGGAAAATCCTTCAGAGGTTGGTCAGGGGTGGTGGGCGTCGGCCAGGCGGGGCTGGGCGACGTCCTTGGCCGAGATCTGCGCCGGGTCGTCGGTGTCGATGGGCAGCGGCCACTCGATGCCGAGTGCCGGATCGAGGGGGTTGACCGCGGTGCCCGCCATGCCCGGCACCCACTCGTGGTCGAAGCAGTACACGTACTGGGTGGGCTCGTCGCTCACCGTCTGGAACCCGTTGCCCACGCCTTTCGGCACGAGGATCTGTGTGCCCTTCGTGAGCCGCGCCGTCACCACCTCGCCGTAGGTCGGCGAGCCGAGCCGCGTGTCGACCCACGCCCCGAACGCCTCGCCGGCCACGACGGCGATGAGCTTGTACATGTCCTCGGCGTGCAGGCCACGCAGGGCGCCGCGCCGGGTCTCGGTGACGTTGACCTGGAGCCACGGGCCGAGCGACGGCAGGCCCGCGTCGCGGAACGCCGACTCCCGGTAGAACTCGCGGACGGTGCCGCGCTCGTCGGTGACCTCCTTCATGGAGATCAGCCACAGGTCCTCGATGGCGGTGCGTTCGGCGGAGAAATCGCGGATGTCCGGCACGCCCCCAGTATGGAGGTGAACCCGAGGGCGGCTCGACTCGGACGTCGGCCCGGAGCCCGGCTTGGCACCCGCTGCGCGATTTCTGCCGCCATCGGATGCGCTGCGTGACCTACTGTGCCCAGGTCCGGCACCGAAGGTCGCGCCGGCCGAGGCGGCGGCGACGACTCGGCCGTCCTCGGCAACGCCGCGCGGCACGGGGCCTGGGCGTCGGCAACACACGCCATGCGCCGATCCGGCGAGGCGGCAGAGAGACGAGGTCCCCATGGCGAAGTGGTTCTCGGTCAGAACGATCGTGCACCGGCGGGCGGAGGGTGTGTTCGAGGAGCGGATCACGCTCTGGCGCCGCTCCACCGCCGACGAGGCGGCCGACGCCGCCCTCGCCGAGAGCGCCGAGTACGGGCGCGACATCAGGGGGGAGGACTGCGGCCTCGCCCAGGTGTACGAGCCCTACGGCGACGCGGTGGGCGGCCTTCGGGCGCCCGCGGACGGGTGCGAGATCTTCTCGCTCGTGCGGCAGAGCGACCTGCCGCCGGGCAAGTACCTCGACGCCTTCTTCGACACCGGGCGCGAGCAGCAGAACTCGATCTGACCCGGCGCGGGCTGGAGGCTGCCCGTGAGGAC
>CAYUXB010000002.1:4116-21615 GCA_964448525.1 uncultured Acidimicrobiaceae bacterium | reverse complement strand
CTGGCATCCGGGGCGGCAGACGGGTTGACTGGTCGCGGGCGGGCACTCTCTCCCCGGAGGTACCCCATGTCCGTGGCCAAGACGATCGAGATCAGCTCGGATTCACCGACCAGCTTCGACGACGCCATCAAGAGCGGTCTCGCCAAGGCGGGCGAGACCGTGCACGGCATCGAGGGCGCGTACGTCAAGGAACAGAAGGTCGTCGTGGCCGACGGCGCGGTGACGGCCTACCGCGTGCACATGAAGGTCACCTTCAGGCTCGACTGACGTCGGCGGGGTTCGCCGGCCAGGCGTGCTTCGGGTAGCGCCCGGCCATCTCCTTGCGGACCTCCTGCCACGACCCGGCCCAGAAGCCCGCCAAGTCACTGGTGACCTGCACCGGCCTGTCCGCAGGCGAGAGCAGGTGCAGCGTCACCGGCACCCGACCGCCCGCGACGGTCGGGGTCGCCGTGGCGCCGAACATCTGCTGCACCCGCACCGCCAGCACCGGCGGGTCGCCGGGCGCGCCGTCGCCGTAGTCGAGGGTGACGGTGCGCCCGCCGGGCACGGTGAGCGCTGCGGGGGCCAACCGGTCGAGGTCGGCCGCCACCTCGTAGGGAACCAGCCCGCGCAGGAGTCGGGTGAGATCGAGGCGGTCCAGGTCGGCCCGTCCGGTGGCGCGGGCGAGCTGCGGCGCCAGCCAGTCGTCGAGCGTGCGTCGGAGCGCGGCGTCGGAGAGGTCCGGCCATGGCTCGCCGATGACCGCCCGCAGGAACCCGACCCGGGCCTGCAGCGCGCGCGCCCGATCGGTCCAGGGCAGGGCGGCGAGCCCTGTGGACCGCACCCGGTCGAGCAGCGCCGTGGTCGCGGGCAGGCCGGGCGACGGGCGCCGCTCGACGGTGCCGAGGTCGAGGCGCCCGAGCCGGCGCTCGATGCGAGCGGCCAGGTCGTCGCGGTCGCGGTCCCACACCAGCCGTGCGTGCTCGACGACCTGGTCGCCCGCGACCTCGTCGAGCTGGCCCGCGGTGAGGGAGGCGGCCATGCGGATGCGCCCGTTGCTGCGCTTCCCGTCGACCTCCGCCACGGCCAGCAGCGGTTCGTGCGCCAACGGATCGGTGGTCGCCAGCCAACCCTCCGTCCCGGCCCGCAGCACGTAGCGGCCGTGCCCACCCCGGGCCTGGGCGATGCGGTCGGGGTAGGCCGCGGCCAGCAGCACCCCGCTCTCGCCGTGGTCGGCGCCTCCGGTGGCGACCCCCACCCGTCGGGCCAGGTCGCGCGCCCGGTCGCGGGCGCGGCGCAGCGCTCGACCGTCGGCCTGCGGGTGGCGCCTGCCCGGGTCCTCCAGCAGCGAGAGCCGCACGCCGACGTCGGTCGGTCGGTCGTCCGGCCGTCCGCGCAGCACGTCGCGGTCCTCCAGCAGCGCCGCCAGCAGGCACCCGAGCCAGCCCTGCCCGCGCGTCCGCGCGACCAGCACCATGCGGGCGAGCCGGGGATGCAGCGGCAAGGTCACCATCTCGCGGCCGGCGTCGGTGGGCAGCAGCGCGGCCCCGCCCTCGACCTGGTCGAACGGGACGAGAGCACCCAGCTCGACGAGCAACCGGTGGGCCTCGTCCAACGCCCGGGGTGGCGGCGGGTCGAGGAAGGGCAGGTCGTCGACATCGGTGCCCCACACCGCCAGCTCCAGCGCCAGCCCCGCGAGGTCGGCCTGGCGGATCTCCGGATCGGTGAACCGCCGGCGCGCCGCGTGCTCGACCTTCGACCACAGGCGCACCGCCACGCCCGGACCCAGCCGCCCGGCCCGCCCGGCCCGCTGGTCGGCGGATGCCCGGGAGGCTGCGACCGTCTCCAAGCGGGTCAGACCGGTGGTGGCGTCGAAGGTGGGTCGGCGGGCCAGGCCGCCGTCGACCACGATCGACACGCCCTCCACCGTCAGGCTGGTCTCGGCGATGTCGGTGGCGAGCACGACCTTGCGCCGTCCGGGGAGGCCGGGGACGAGGGCGGCGTCCTGCTCGCCCGCCGGCAGCGCCCCGTAGAGCAGGTGCAGGTCGACCGGGCTGTCTGTCCCCAGCGCGTCACCGAGCTGCTCGGCGGTGCGGATGATCTCGCCGGCGCCGGGCAGGAACACGAGGACGTCGCCCTCCGGCTCGGTGCGCAGCGCTTGGCGGACGGCGGTGACGACGGCCGGCTCGAGGTGCTCGCGGGGTCGCCGGGGCGCCCAGCGGACGTCCACCGGATGCGACCGGCTCTCGCTGGTCACGACCGGCGCGGGGCGCCTTCCCTCGGATCGGTCGGGCGCGCCCAGCAGGGCCGCGACGCGGTCGCCGTCGAGCGTGGCCGACATGACCAGCAGCCGGAGGTCCGGGCGGAGGTGGCGCCGGGCGTCGAGGACGAGGGCGAGTCCGAGGTCGGCCTGCAGGCTCCGCTCGTGGAACTCGTCGAAGATCACGAGCCCCACCCCGTCGAGGCCCGGGTCGCGCTGCACCCGCCGGGTGAGGATGCCCTCGGTCACGACCTCGATGCGAGTCGCCGCGCTCACCTGGCGGTCGTCACGGGTGCGGTAGCCGATCGTGTCGCCGACCGGTTCCCGCCGCACCGATGCCATGCGACGGGCCGCCGCGCGGGTCGCGAGGCGCCGCGGTTCGAGCATCAGGATCCGCTGGTCGCCGAGCCACGGCTCGTCGAGCAGGGCTGGCGGGATCGCCGTGGTCTTGCCGGCCCCGGGCGGGGCCTGGAGCACGGCCACCCCCTGTTCGGCCAAGGCGTCCTGCAGTTCGTGCAGGCAGTCGAGGACGGGCAGGCTCACGGCCGCGGTGCGACCGGTGCGGGGTCTGCGGTCGCGGGGGGTTCGAGCGGTGCGGTCACACGGGTGGGGCCCAGCGCGGCGACGAGCTGCTCGCGAGCGCGGGCGACGCGCGACCGGATCGTGCCGATCGGGCAGCCGCAGACCTCGGCCGCCCCGGCGTAGTCGAACCCCATGAGCTGCGTGAGGGTGAAGGCGACCCGCCGGTCGACGTCGAGCAGGGCCAGCGCCTGGTCGGTGAGGACGCCGTCCGCCAAGCCGACCGTGTCCTCGTCCGTGGTCGTGCGCGCCGTCAGCAACCCGATCAACCGCCGGCGGCGGGAGGCGCTGCGCACGGCGTCGACCGCCGCCCGCCGCGTGATCGACAGCAGCCACGTGCGGGCGCCGGCGTCACCGCGGTACGCGGGCAGCGCCCGCAGGGCGCGCAGGTAGGCGTCCTGGGCGGCGTCCTCCGCCAGGTCGCGCCCGGCCACGGCGGTGACCAGCCGGGCGACATCGGGCCACGTGCGGCGCACGAACGACGAGAGAGCGACCCGGTCGCCGTCGCGCGCGGCGAGGGCGAGAGCTGTCAGGTCGTCCACGAAATCGTGAGGGTAGTCCCCTGCGTACGACGGGTTCCGATCGCCGGGAACCAGACGGGCTGCTCGGACGACTGTTGTTCCATGCGTTGCACCACGTTCCGCGAGGCCTTCTCGGCCCGTCTCGACGGGGAGGACACCGGCCTGCCCGATGCACAGGTCGACTCGCACCTGGTCGAGTGCGGCGATTGCCGCACCTGGGTCGACGGTGCGAGCGCGCTCGCCTCGATCGTCCGCCGGGCCCCGCGGGCCGATCTCGCCCTCGACCCGGCCGTGCTCGCCGCCCTCACGGCCCCACCCGAGGAGGCCCGATCGGGTCTGCTCGCCACCAGCGAGTGGCGGATCGTGCTGGGGCTGATCGCTGTGGCCCAGCTCATCGTGTCGTTCCCCGGGCTGCTGCTGCAGGACGGCCACGCCTCGGTCCACCTGGCGCATGAGCTCACCGCGTGGGACATGGGCCTCGCCGCGGGGTTCCTCGTCGCCGCGCTGCTCCCCTCCCGGGCCTGGGGGATGTTGCCGCTGGCAGCCGTGCTGGTCGCGTTCATGGTGGGCACCTCGGTCGTCGACACCATCGCCGGACACGCCCTGCTCGGCCGGGAGGTCGTGCACGGGCTGGAGCTCGCAGGCCTCGGTGTCCTCTGGGTGCTCGCCCGCCGGGCCCCTCGCCCCCAGATGGTCGTGAGACTCGCGTGACCCGCATCGGGGGCTGGGGCCCGATCCGGGATCGAGATGGTGATGGCCGGGGAACGAGTGGCCGGCGAGCGAGCGGCTCACGAGCGAGTGGACGGCGAGCGAGCGCCCGGGGAGCGACGGGCCGGGGAGCCAGCGGCGGACGGGCAGCACCGCACGGCCGGCGCGGCCTGCGGTTGGGCGTGGTCGCGCTGGTCGCGGTGCTGGCCGTGCTGGCCCTGCCCGCCCGGGCGGACGCGCACGCCGAGTTGGTGTCGACCGAGCCGACGGCCAGCGAGCAGCTCGCCACCGCGCCGGAGGAGGTCGTGCTGCACTTCAGCGAGGCCGTCGACCTCGGCGACGACGCGATCGAGGTGCTCGACGCGAACGCCAACCGCCTCGACATCGGCGAGCCCACGCACCTGGAGGGCGACCGCGCCGCGGTGGCGGTGTCGCTGCCCGCGCTCGACGACGGCGCCTACGTCGTGGCCTGGCGCGTCGTGTCCTCGGACAGCCACCCGATCGGCGGCGCCTTCACCTTCCGGGTCGGCGAGGCCGGCGCCGTGTCGGTCGACGACCAGGCGCTCATCGACGACGTCCTCGGCGGGTCACGCGACGGCGACGCCACGCTCGGGGCCGTCTACGGCGCGGTGCGCTTCGCCGCCTTCGCCGGGCTCACGGTGCTGGTGGGGGCGGTCGTCTTCCTGGTGTGGCTGTGGCCCGCGGGCACCGGTGAGCGTCGCGCTCGGCGGGTCGTGGGTGCGGCCTGGTTCACCAGCGCTGTCGCCACGGTGCTGTCCATCCCGTTGCAGGGCGCGTACGTCACCGGAGGCACCCTCGGCGACGCGCTCGACCTCCAGGTCATCGCGGACGAGGTCGGCACCCGGGCCGGCCGGTCCTGGGTCGTGCGGCTCCTCCTGCTGGCCGCGGCGGCGGTGGTGTGGCCCCGCCTGTCGCGGCGCGTCGCTGCGGCTCGATCCGGAATCGCGGCGGGGGCGGGACGGGTCGGCCGGTCAGCCCGCGACACCGCCAGGACGGTGACGGTGGTCGGCGGGTTGGCGCTGCTGGTCACGGTCAGCCTCACGGGACACGCCGTGGCGGGCGATCTCGTGCCACTCGCCTTCGTCGCCGACGTCGTGCACCTGTCGGGGGTCAGCGTGTGGCTGGGGGGCCTGGCGGTGCTGGTCTTCGCCGTGCTCTGGCCGCCGCGCCCGGTTGCCGCCGCCTCGGCCTCCGCCGACGCCCCCGCCACCGACGACCCGGCGAGTGGCGCCGGCCTCGCCGTCACCGGTGCCCGGGGCGGCAACGACGGCGCCGATGCCGACGATCCCGCGACCGGGCGAGATGCCGTCGTCGGTCGGTTCTCGCAGGTCGCCTTCGCGGCCGTGGTGGCGATCGTCGCCAGCGGCACCGTGCAGGGCTGGCGCCAGGTCGGTGGCTACGACGCCCTGTTGGAGACCACCTACGGCCGCCTGCTCGTGCTCAAGGTCGCCCTGTTCGGAGCGATGCTCGTGGCCGCGGCCGTCAGCCGGTCGTGGGTGCGGCGGCGGGTGGAGGCCCGCTCGGCGGCGCTGGCGCTGTCCGCCGGTCCGGGCGCGGCAGCCGCGTCCCCCGATGCCGGGCGCGCCCGCCTCTCCCTCCTGCGCCAGTCGGTCGGTGCCGAGGTCGGCCTTGCCGTCGCCGTGCTGGCCGTCACCGCGCTGCTGGTCAACGCCGTGCCCGGCGAGCGCGCGGAGGCGGCCGGTGGCGGCGGGCCGTTCAACACGCAGATCACCGAGGACGACATCGTCCTCACGGTCGACGTCATCCCGGCCGAGGTCGGCCCCGTGGGCGTGCACATCTTCCTCAACGAACCCGGCGGCGCGCCGGTGCTGCCCGAGGAGGTGCGGGCCGAACTGACGCTGCCCGAGGAGGACCTCGGCCCCATCACCGTGTCGCTCGTCGACTTCGGCCAGGGCCACTACTCCGCCGACGGCGCGGAGCTCCCGTTCGCCGGCGACTGGGACCTCGAGATCACCGTCCGCACCAGCGACATCGACCAGACGATCTTCGACGTCGTCGTCCCGGTGTCGTGACCACGTCTCCCACCGACACCACAGACCACAAGGAGCAATCCAGTGAGGAACCTTCGAGTGACCCGAGCGCTCGCCGTCGCGGCGGTCGCCGTCGTGGCCACCGCGCCGATGGCCCTCGGCCACGTCACGGTCGACCCGGGTGAGGCGACCAAGGGCGGTTACGCGGCCCTGGCGTTCCGGGTGCCCAACGAGCGCGACGACTCGGGCACGACCAGCCTGCAGGTGAACCTGCCCGAGGACCACCCGATCAGCAGCGTGCGGGTCCGGCCCACACCTGGGTGGACGCACGAGGTCGAGATGCGCACGCTCGACACCCCGATCGAGAGCCACGGCCGCGAGATCACCGAGGTCGTCTCGAAGATCACGTGGACGGGCGGCACGATCAACCCCGGTGAGTACGAGGAGTTCAACGTGTCGGCCGGGCCGCTGCCCGACGACACCGACCTCCTCCTGTTCCCGAGCATCCAGACCTACGCCAGCGGCGAGGAGGTCCGCTGGATCGACGAGCCTGCGGCCGAGGGCGACGACGATCCCGACCATCCGGCTCCCAAGCTGGCCCTGGTCGACCCCGAGGGCGACGGCGCTTCCACCGCCGACGGTGCCGGTGATGGCGAGAGCGCCAGCGGCCTGACGGTCGAGAACACGGCCAGCCAGGACGACGTCGACTCGGCCAACACGCTCGCCACGGTGGGCATCGCCGCAGGCGTCATCGGCCTGCTGGTCGCCCTGTTCGCGGTGTTCAAGGGCCGCCGCAAGGAGGCCTGAGACCTAGCGGCTCGCCGCGTCGGCCTCCGGGTCGGGATCCGGTTCCGGGTCCCGACCCGCGCCGGTGGCGGGCGACCCGGCGGACGACCCGACGGGGGCCGGGGGCCGGGCCAGCAGGCTGCCGCTCCACACGATCAGCCCGGCCGCAGCCGCACACAGGCCGAGGGCCAGGGCGGTGGTGGCCCGGTCGACGGAGGCGGGCAGCTCGGTCGGCAGCACCGGGGTCCACAGCACCTCGGCCCGCAACAACCCCCACCCGATCACCGCTGCCGCGGCGGCGAGCGTGAGCGTCGGCCCCGCGGTCCGGCGGCGCAGCACCACTCCCGCCACCGCCGCCACCAGACCCACGAGGGGGATGACGACGAGCAGCGGGTTGGCGCCCGCTCCGTCGGGGGTGACGGCGTACTCGCCCCATCCCACCACCGACGCCCCGAGCGCCGCGGCGGACACGGCCAGCGCAGCGGTGATCGCGGGATGGCGGCGCCCCAGCACGACGACCACTGCGACACCCGCCAGGCCGAGAGCGATCCACGGCAGCGGGCTCACCTCCTCGGCCATCACGAGCTCGCCCGTCACCGCGACCGGGGTGCCGTCGACGATCAGGCCCACCGTCCAGGACTGCACCACCTTGCCGGGCTCGGCTCCGGGCGGCGCCGACCCGCCCATCCAGTGGATGCGGTGGTCGTGCCAAGCGTAGGTGCCGCTCTCCGCCACGACCTCCCAGTCCGGCTCGGCGGAGTTGTCCGCGTCGGCGGGGATGGCCACGGCGCCGTCGCGGTCCTCGTTGAGGTAGGTCGCCTCCGAGAGCCGGTTGCGCTCGACGGTGCCGTCGGGCAGGAACCGCAGGTAGGGCTCGTCGCCGTAGCCCTCGACCACCGCCTCGTGACCCTCGGCGACATCGAGCTCGAGGAAGGCGTCGCCCCCCACGATCCGCACGTCGATGCCGTCGGCGTCAGGGTCGACGGAGGTGATCGTGGACCGGTAGTCGGTCGGTCGGGGCGGGTCCGCCGCCGCCGGGCGGGCGCCGACCGTGAGCGCGGCGAGGGCGCTCAGCGCGCCGACGGCAAACCGCAGGCCTCGGCGGGTCGTGGACGGGCGCACTACGGCGCGGTCGGATCGTCGGGCGCTGCGCCCGTGGCGGCCTTGCTCGGCGCGGTGTCGCCGCCGGGCGGACGGTCGCCCCCGACCGTGGTGCCCGTGTCGGTGCCGGTGCCCGCGTCGGTGCCGGTGCCCGTGCCCGTGTCGGTGCCGGTGCCCGTGTCGGTGTCGGTGTCGGTGTCGATCGCCGAGGAGCCACCGGCCAGGTCCGGGCGGTTGCGCCGGATGATGTTGACCGCCGTCACCACCCCGATGACGACCACCGCCGCGGCCGCGACGGCCAGGTAGATGGGCATGCCGCCGTCGCTGCCGCCGCTCTCGCCATCGGAGTCCGCCGGCTGCGCCTGCTCATCGCTGACGCCGGTGCCGTCGTCGGCGGGTGCGAACCCGCCGCCGTCGTCGGTCTCGTCCTGGCCGGTCGTGACCTCGCTGCCGTCCTCGGCAGGCGCGGTGGTCGGCGGCGGTGCCACCTCTTGCGCCTGCTCGAGCGTGCCCGTCGGCTCGATCGAGGTGATGCGCACCGTCCACGAACCCGGCGACGGGAAGTCGACGACGCCGGAGTAGCGGCCGTCGCTGTCGGCGGGAGCCAGGGTGACAGGCGTGAGCTGCGTGCCGTCGCTGCCGACGGCGGTGGCGGTGACGGTGGCGTCGACGGCTGCGTGGCCGTCGTCCTCCCACGTCACGCGCACGATGTAGTGCACGCCGGTGCCGGCCGGATGGGCGGCTTCGACCGCGATGATGGCGACACCGTCGTGGGCGGCGGCGGGAGCCGCCGAGCCCGCTCCGAGCCCGAGGACGAGGGCCAGGACGGCGACCGCCAGGGCGGCGAGCCGGCGGACCGGGATGGGCTGGCGGTTGGTTGTCATGCGATCGGCACCTCGAACGTGAAGATCAGGGGCTCGCCCGCCTGCACCGCCGTCACCTCGACGGTCCACGTGCCGGCCGAGGGCAGCGAGGCCCCTGCGACGATCACATGGTTGGTGCTCACGGGGGTGGCCTGCAAACGCCGGGCGGGAACGTCGGTCGTTCCGGCCTCCACCTGCACGGCGTCGACGGCCAGGGCCGTCCCGCCGTCATCGGCGTAGAAGAACAGGTGGATGTCGTTCGCCCCGGCGGTCGCCGGGTCGACCGTGGCGGCCAGCACGGCGCCGGTGTCGGCCGTGACGGAGACGTCGAACGGCTCCGACGACCGGACGCTGCGGGCCGGCGGCTGGTGGATGAGCGCCGCCGTCACGGCCAGCACCGCCGCCGCGACCAGCACCTCGACGCGCAGCGAGCGGCGCAGGGGGTCGGCGGTGCGCTCGACGAGCGGGACGAGCCGCGACCGGTTCACCCAGCCCAGCGCGACCAGCACGGCGAACCCGGCGACCTTGGCCAGCAGGAGCCGGCCGTAGCCGGTCGAGGTGAGGGCGTCGAGCGTCCGGACCTGCTGCCAGCCCGAGATCACGCCGCTCAGCGCCACGACCCCGGCGGCGACGAGCGCCGAGCCGGAGAACCGGTTCGTCAGCGGCCCGCGCTCTCCGGCGGTGACGACGGGCAGCGCCACCAGGAGGGCGAGCACGCCCCCGATCCACACGGCCGCCGCGCTGAGGTGGGCGAGGTCGGACACCACCGCGACCCACTGCTGGGGCGCCGTCCAGGCGTGACCGGCGAGCGACCAGGTCACGAGCGCGCCCGCGGCCAGGACCAGGGCGGGGATGGTGCTCCGGCGGGAGCGGACGGCGACCCCTGCCGCCGCGGCCGCGGCCAGCCCGAGGGCGACGCGCGCGAGGGCGAGCTGGCCGGTGCGCGTCTCGGGGGCCAGGTCCGGGACGAGGGAGAGGGCGTCGCCCAGGCTCCGGCCGGCGCTCTCCGCGATCGCGGCGACGAGCGCGACGAAGGCGCCCATCGCGCCGACCAGGGCGGCTCCCGCGGCGAGGCCGGCGAGTCGCACCGACGCCGCGTCGCCGGCCACGGACGCTCCGGTGCGGACCGAGGCCCGGGCCGGGGCCAGCGTGGTGGTGCCGCCGGACAGCTCGCCGGCGGGTGCGACCGGGTCGACCGGGTCGACCGGGTCGACCGGGTCGACCGGGCCAGCGGCGCCACCCGTGGCGCCGACCGAGGGGCCCGAAGCCCGGCGCAGTCGCGCCACGGTCACGGCGCCCACAGCCGCCAGGGTGCCCGTGAGCCCGAGCCAGCGGCCGATGCCACCCGCGATGTCGGTGACGGTGTCGGATCCGCCGTTCAGCGCCACCGCCCCCGTGCGGGTGCCGTTGTGGAAGACGAACGACCCGGTCAGCGTGTGGCTGTCCTCGCTCGTGACCCGCCACGCCACGGTGTAGGTGCCCTGGGCGTCGGGATCTGCGTCGACAGGCGCTCGGAGGGTGGCGCCGCCGTCGGTGCTCTCGACGATGCCGGTGTCCACCCGGTCGCCGCCGGGGCCGTAGACCTGGACGGCGCCCTCGACCGTCTCGACCGGCTCGTCGAACTGCAGCTCGACGGCCTCGGGCACGGCGTCGATGACGCCGTCGGCGGTGGGGACGGTACCGAGGAGCGTCGCGTGGGCGGCGGCCGGTGCCGCCGACCCGAGGACCAGGGCCGATCCCGCCGTCAGTGCCGCGGCGGCCGCGGCGACAGCGGTGGCGGCAGGAGCCATGCAGGCGCGGAGTCGACGACCGAGGAGGTGCACCCGGCCCAGGTTAGGGGGGTGTCAGCGATCCGGCCGCCGGAGGTCGGCCCCACGGCCGCCCGCAGGTCAGCGTGCAGCAGGGCCCTCGAGGCTCCTCCGGTGCAGGTCGGCCACGTGCATATGGTCCTCCTCGCGGGCCCGGCCGCGTCCGGCGGGGCACGCCCTAGTCTCGCGGAGAGGTCGCCATGGGTCACTCGCACACGCACAGCCACGCACACGGCCACAGCCACGGCCTTGCGCCGGGTGCCGCCGGAGGGCGAGCGGGGACCCGCCACAAGCGCAGGCTGCTGCTGGCGCTCGTCGTGCTCGCCGTCGTCATGGTGGCCGAGGTGATCGCGGCCTTCGCGGCCAACTCGCTGGCCCTGCTGTCCGACGCCGGGCACATGCTCACCGATGTCGCGGGCTTGGGCATGGCGCTCGCGGCGATCCACGTGGCCGACCGGTCGCATGCGGGCGGGCCGCGCACCTTCGGCCTGTACCGGCTCGAGATCCTGGCGGCGCTCGCGAACGCCGTGCTGCTCGCGGCGGTCGCCGTGTACGTCCTCGTCGAGGCCGTGCGGCGCTGGGGCGACCCGCCGGATGTCCTGGTCGGGCCGATGCTGGTGGTGGCGGTCGTCGGCCTCCTGGCCAACATCGTGGCGTTCGCCCTGTTGCGGTCCGGGGCGAAGGAGAGCCTGAACGTCGAGGGCGCCTACCTCGAGGTGCTCGCCGACCTGGTCGGCTCGGTCGGGGTCATCCTCGCCGCGATTGTGATCGGCATCACCGACTGGGCGTGGGTCGATCCGGCGGTCGGCGTGGCGATCGGGGTGTTCATCCTTCCTCGCACCTGGCGGCTGGGCGCGCAGGCGCTGCGCATCCTCGTGCAGGCGGCGCCGCCGGGCCTCGACCTGACGGGGCTCGAGGGCGAGCTGCGGGCGATCGGAGGAGTGGTCGACGTCCACGACCTGCACGTGTGGACACTCACCTCCGAGATGGACGTGGCCACGGTGCACCTCATGGTGTGCGAGGGCACAGATGCGCACGGGGTGCTCGACCAGGCCCGCACGATCATGCGCGAGGGGCACGGCATCGACCACGCCACGATGCAGGTCGAGCCGGACACCCACGAAGGCTGCGACGAGCTGGCCTGGTAGACAAACGGATGCTTACAGTGGCGACTGTCACGTTGCCACAGTGACCCTGAGCGCGTACAAGTGGTTACTGCCGGTAAGCAGCCGGCGCGTGTCCGAGATCGAGGGCGGGCACCAAGGGGAAGGAACGCCATGGCACCGACCGCCGTCGCCGAACGCGTCCAGAAGCTGAACAAGGCCTCGCTCGCCCGGATCGTCGACCCCGACAACGACCTGCCCGGGAGCCTCGGCAGCGGACAGGTGCTGCCCACCGATCTGCTGTTGCGCACGGCCGGCCTCGACGACGGCGTGCTCGACGACGAGCAGATGGTGGCGTTCAGCCGGTACGCCCTCGCCTCGATCACCAGCGCCGGCCTCGAGTTCGAGGCGATCCTCATGGCCGGGTTCGGCCTGCGCATCGCTCGGGCGGAGGACTTCACCGACCCGCGCGTCACCTACCTGCTTCACGAGCTGGGTGAGGAGACGCGCCACTCGCGGCTGTTCGCCCGCCTGCTCGACCAACTCGGCCCGCCGCCGCCGAACCCGCTCGACAACAGGGTCGTCGACACCGTGGCCGACCTGGCGATCGACCAGGTGATCCACCGCCCCGCGCTGCTCTACACGATGGTCCTCGCCGGTGAGGAGATCCCCGACCTGCTGCAGAAGCGGGCGGCCGAGCATCCCGACACCGACCCCTTCGTCCGCGAGGTCAACCGCTACCACCGACAGGAGGAGGCCCGGCACCTGGCCTTCGCCCGCATGATGCTGCCGGAGGTGTGGGAGCGGGCCAACCTGGTCGACAAGACCCTCGTGCGGTTCGTCGCCCCCACGCTCATCCGGGAGATGTACGAGAACATGATCCACGCGGGGGTGTTCGGTGCGGTCGGGCTGCCGGCGCTCCCGACCTGGCAGGCGGCGCGCAACCACCCCGGCCGGGTGGAGGTCCGCGTGGCCGCCACGCGGCCCGTGCTCGACGCGCTCCTCGACGCCGGCGCGCTCGAACGCGGCAAGGTGCCCACCGCCTGGCGCGGCCTGTGCGCCGTCGACCCGGAAGGCAATCCCGTGCCCGCCTCGCCCCCCGAGCGATAGCGGTCCCGCCGGCCGACGGGTCGGCCGCTCGGGAGCTACGCGATCGCCCGCAGGACGATCTCGGTGTCCTCGGTGGGAGGGACGCCGAGGTCGTCGAGCTGGCGCAGGCACGTGTCCATCGCCCGGCGCGCGGCGGCCCGGTCGCCCCGGGCCAGGTGGGCGGCCACGGTCAGCCGGTGGGCCCCCTCGCTCCAGGGCTCGGACTCGAGCGCCCGCGACGCCAGGCGCAGCGCCTCGCCCGGGTCTCCCGCCGCCAGGGTCAGCTCGCCGGCCCGCACGGCGGCCGCCGCGAACCTGGCCGTCAAACGGTCGCGGTGGGGCAAGGCCCACTCCTCGTACCCGGCGTCGGCCAGGTAGGGCCCGCGGTAGAGGCGCAGGGCCCGTCGATACAGGTCGAGCGCGGCCGACGGCTCGCCCTGCCGTTCCGCATCGATCGCCCGGTCGAGGAGATCCTCGATCGTCCACGCATCGACGTCGAGCCACCCCTGGGTCGTGAGTCGCAGCGTCTGGCCCTCGCTGCGCACGAAGAACGATGGCGCGCCCTCCTGTCGCTCGGGTTCGAGCACCGCCAGCAGGTACGACAGGGTGACCCGCAGGTTGCGCATCGCCCCGGTGGTGTCGAGTTCCGGCCACAGGGCGCCCGCCAGCTCCTCGCGGGTGGCGCCGCCCCGGGCCAGGAGCAGCAGGAGCAGGGCGCGCACGCGCTCGCGGCGCCAGTGGGGGTGGTCGACCGTGCGACCCGCGCGCCGCAGGATCGTCGGGCCGAGCACGCCCAGCTCCAGGGGGGCCGACGGCTCGGGCGGCACCGCGTCGAGCAGCGTGCGGGCCCAGGTCCGCAGCGACCTCGGGGCCTCGTCGCGGTCGACCAGGCGGCGCAGCGCGGGGCGGGCGACGGGGCCGATGTCGACGACCCGGCCCTCTGCCCCGACCTCCCCGGCGGCGGCCGCGGCGGTGGCGAGCTCGACCGTCCACGCCGTCGGAAGGAAGTTGGGCGCCGCCGACCACGCCACCGCAGCCAGTGCCGCGGCCGGCTCCAGGTCGCCGTGTTCGCGCAGCGCCACCAGTGCCCGTGCCAGGGACAGAGCGGGTTGGTAGCACGGGCCGAGGTCCTCGGACTCGAAGTGCTCGCGCGTCGCCGGCAGCAACACGTACAGCAACGGCAGGCGGCGAAGGTAGCCGTAACGCTGGCGTCCCTCGTCAACCGGGTACCCGGCGAGCTGCTCGGCGAACAGCGACGCGGCCGTGGCCTCGTCACCCCGGGCGAGGGCGATGGCGGCCTCGGCCCCCCGCAGCGACGCGACGAGGCCGGGGCGGGGCCGCAAGCCAGCGTGGGCGCGGGCCTGCGCGAGGTGCCCCTCGGCGACGTCGAGTCGGCCGAGGTGGGCGGCGCGTGACGACGCCATGGCGTGACCCAGCGCCCGCGTGTGGTCGTTGCCGGCTCGATCCACCTCGGCGAGCATCTGGTCGAGGGCCTGGGCGGCGGCGTCCGGCTCACCGCAGTGGGCGAGGGTGTTGACGTACAGCATCGTCACCGCGCCGCGCAGCGCAGGCCCCACCGATGCGACGGCCACCTCCGCGTTGCGCCGGGCCGGCTCCGGGAACCCGAGGGCGAGCTCGGCCGACGCCCGCAGCCACGCCACCGGAACCCGCCAGTAGGGCGCCAGGTCGGCCGGGTCGACGCGGTCGAGCGCGGCGATCACCCCGCGGGCGTCACCGTTCGTGTCGGCCGTCAGCGCCTCGTCCAGCGCCAGCAGGCCACGGGCCTCGGGCAGATCGACGAGAGCGTCGCCGTAGCCGCGCAGGGTGCCGAACAGCTCGACGTCGGCCCGCCAGTGGGCGCACAGCGCCAGGTGCTCGACCGCGCACAGCAGGCCGAGCTTCTCGCCGTCTGCCGCGAACCGTTCGGCGGCGGACGACAGCAGCGCCGTCGCCCGGTCGAGATCGGACGCGGTCAGTGCGATGCCCGCCACGAGCACCCCCTCGGGAGCGGAGCGCACGGCGGGCGGAAGGCCGGCGTGCAGGCGCTCGAGGTCCTCGGCTGAGGCCGCCAGGTCCTTCGCCCGGCACTCGGACCTCAACACGGCGCGCAGGTCGTCGTCCGCTCCCGCCGCCACCAGCAGCTCCGCCGCGTGGTGGAGGTCCCGGTGGGCGAGCGCCACGCCGCCTCGGCGCTGCACCTCGCGCCGGTGCTCGGGGGACAGGTCGCCCGCCAGCCGGGCGGACCACACCGGGTGGATCGCGTACCACCCGTGCGCGTCGCTCGACACGAGCGGGACCCGCGCCAGCAGGGCCGAGACCTCGATCCCCGGGCCGACCGCCACGTCGAGCAGGGCCTGGTCGGCGCCGCCCAGAGCGGCGATCGCCGCCACGGCCCGCCGGTCGGCCGGGTCGAGGGACGCCAGCACCTCCTCGGTGAGGAAGTCGTCGACGGTCGCTCCCGCCGCTGCGGTTCGCAGCTCGACGAGCGCCGGCCAACCACCGAGCTCGGCGAGCTGGTCCACGGGGCAGGCCCGCAGCTCGGCGAACGCCGCCAGATCGTCGGCCCCGAAGGCGAGATCGCCCTCGTCGAGGCGCTCGACCCTGCCCTGCGCCACCAGGCGGGCGAGCGGCACGGGTGGCTCGGACCGCCCGCTCAGCACCAGGTGGCCGTTGGCGGGAAGAGCGTCGATCAACGCGCCGAGCAGGTACGCCGAACCGGAGCCGGGCGGGATCTCGTGGACGTCGTCGACCACGAGGCAGACCTGGCGCGGCGAGCGCCGCCACATCGCGTCCGCCAGATCGGAGGCGAGCCGGGTGATGACGTCTGCCTCGTCCGTCCCGTCCGGCCTGGCGCGACGCCCGGAAGGCGCGCCGAGCGCGGTCGCGAGACCGTCGGCCAGGTGGAGCGCCCCCTCGTCGCCGGGTCCGCAACCCAACCAACAGTCGTCGCCCCGCGGCGCGAGCACGTTCTCGTCGAGCGCCTGGGCGAGAAGTGACGACTTGCCGAAACCCGCCCCCGCCACCACGACGGTGACCGGGCGCTCCCACCGGCGCTGCAGCCGCCGGAGCAGACCGCTGCGCCTGACGAGCGGACGGCCCGGCCGGGGCGGGGCATGGCGGTACGGCCGCGTCACCTTGGCGACCTTACCGTCGGCTCGCTGTGTGCCGGAGGTCGTCGCCACCCGGCACGCTGGCGGTTAACGCTCGGCTGACCCGACCGTGGTGGGCTGCACCACGGGTCGGTCGTGCCACCCAGCGGCGGTGTGGTGCGGCGGTCGGGTCTGTCAGGAGGGCGGGTTCGCCGGTCGGTGGCGGTGACCGGCGGCATGGAGGCTCCTGCAGCCCGACGACCCAGGAACGCACGGCGGTGTTCCCCTGTGGTCCGTCGGCGGGCGCCCGCTCCCCCGGTGGACGCCCGCCCGGGCCGCCGGGAGCCTCCGGAGCATCCCCCCGGTCGGGCTTCCGTGCGTCTCCCCGGTCGGGATGGTGGGCCGGGCGATCTGCCGCCCGCTCACCTGCTCGGACGGGCGGGGCGATCGATCAGCGCAGCGAGTCGCGCACGACCGCCTCGACCGCGGCCGCGGTCAGCTCGGCGGGCCGGACCCAGCGGCCGGCCGTCGCCGTCGCGAGCTGTTCGGCCGCGTCCGCGCCGCTCTGGCTGTCCCCGGTGTCGATGATGATCGCTTCGACCCCGTCCGCGGCCACCTCGGCGGCGGCCGCGTCAGCCCGTTCGCGTGCGCTCGTGTGGCCGGTGGCGCGGCCGTCGGTGATGAGCACGAGCAGCGGCGGCCAGCCGTCGGTCTCCGCCCGGCGGGCCAGTGACAGCCCGGTGCTGATGCCCTCGGCGAGAGGGGTGACGCCACCCGTGGGCAGCTCGGCCAGGCGGGTGCGGGCGAGCTCGATGCTCGCCGTGGGCGGCAGCACCACCTCGGCCGAGTCGCCCCGGAAGGTGACCAGCGAGATGCGGTCGCGGCGCAGGTAGGCGTCGCTCAACAGGCCGAGGACGGCCCCGGTGGCGGCCTCCACGCGGCGGTGCGTGCCGACTGTTCCGCTGGCGTCCACCGCGAGGATGACGGTGCGGCCGACGGTACGGCCGGTCGTGCGACCGGCCCGCTCGGGCTCGGCGGATCCGGCCGGCGCATCGGCGGATGTGCCGGCGACGAGGTCGCCGGCCTCCCGGTCGAGCCCGGCCCCACGGGGCGGGAGCGTCGTGGCCACCGCGTCCGCGAGGGCGATGCCGCCCGGCGTGCGAGGGCGCATGGCCAGCTGCCGGAGCACGGCGGCGCGCTCGTCGGGCGAGGTGCCCGTCCGGCCGAGTCGCCCCGAGCCTCCGAGAGGACCGGGCGGCCGCTCCGAGCCGGCGACGTCAGCCGCCGGCCCCCCGGGACCGGCGCCGGCACCGAACGAGCCAGAGGTCAGCGACTGCCACGTCGCCACCGGCGGGTTGGTTCCGTCGCCGCCAGGGTCGCCGCCGCCGTCGCCGCCAGGGTCGCCGTCGCCGGGGGTGGGGCTGGGGTCGTCGCCGCTGCCGTCGGCGGTGGGGCTGGGGGCGGGGCGGCCAGCCGAGTCGGGGAGCGGTGCGTCCTCGGGGCTCGCCGAGCCGCTGCCGGCGGTACCGATGATCTCGTCGTCGTGGTCGTGCGTGTCCGGGCCGTCGTCGCGGCCGGCGCCGCTGCCGATGCTGTCGCCG
>CAYUXB010000002.1:0-4016 GCA_964448525.1 uncultured Acidimicrobiaceae bacterium | reverse complement strand
GTCGTGCGTGTCCGGGCCGTCGTCGCGGCCGGCGCCGCTGCCGATGCTGTCGCCGTCGGTGTCCGGGTCCCCCGGTTGCGCGGTGCCGCTGTCCATCGCCCCGCTGGTCGCGGCGTTCGAGGTGCCGGCGCCCTCGTCGGAACTGCCGGCGTCCTCCGCCCCGCTGCCGGTGCTGTCCGAAGAGCTCACACCGGTTTCGGTGTCGCTCCCGGGATCCGTGCCCGTGGTGCCGGTCGTGCCAGCCGGCTCTCCGCCCCATGGGCTCGGTCCGGTGGGGGCAGGGGGCGTGGCATCGGGGTCGCCGGTCGTGCCGGCCGGCTCGGCGCCCCACGGGCTCGGTCCGGTGGGGGCGGGGGGCGTGGCGTCGGGATCCTCACCGCGTGCCTGACCGAAGGGGACCGTGGCTGACCCGGACCACGGTGAGACCGGAGAGCGATCGGGGTCGTGGGGGAACGCCGCTCCCGCCCACGGCGACGTCGGGGTGTCGTCCGGGCCGTCGGTGGGAGCGGGTGCCGCGTCCGCCCACGGCGAGACCGGAACACCCTCGGTGGGAGAGCCGTCGCCGACGTCGTCGGGGCCCGGTGTCACGGTGGTCCAAGGCTCGCCACCCGGACCACCCGGACCACCCGGTGCATCCGGAGCGCCGGGGGAGCCAGGTCCACCGGGAGCACCGAGAGCCAGGTCGGCCCATGGCGACGCGCCTGATCCGGCGTCGCCAGCCGGCACGTCGCCCGCCGTGGTGCCCTCGCCGACGGCGGAGGTCGCAGTCGGCTCGTCGCCACCCGGGGCCGGGGGCGGGCCCACATCGTCGGTGACGGGTAGGGCGTCCGGTGCGGGAACCGCCTCCGGCGCCCCGGCCCCCGTGCCGTTGCTGCTCCCGTTGCCGTCGCCGGTCGGATCCACCGCGCCGGGCGCGTCGGCCGGCGGGGTGAGCTGGCGGTAGGCGTCGGTGAACGACTGGCGGGCCGAACCCAGCGCCCGTTCGAGCTCGTTCTCGCCGAGCACCGGGGGATCGAACGGCCGGCGCCGGCGCCGATGCCCGAGGGCGAACGCCGCCACCCGCTCGACATCGGCCGAGGTGGCGACTTCGCGGCCCTCCCACCCGGCGAACGCCGCGGCGGCCCGGCACAGCACCAGGTCGGCCCGCAGGCCCTCGGCGCCGACGCCCACGGCCAGGCGGCAGGCGAAGTCGACGACGGTGTCCGGAAGGTCGGCCGGCATGGAGGCGGCCAGCCGGGCGCGCAGGACGATGTCGCCCTCGCCGCCACCGACGCGCCCCCCGGCATCGTGGGTGAGGCGACGGCGAACGATCTCGGCGCGCTGCTGGGGATCGGTCGGGGCCTTGACCTCGACGGAGAGCCCGAAGCGGTCGAGCAGCTGCGGTCGCAGCTCACCCTCTTCGGGGTTCATGGAACCGACCAGGACGAAGCGAGCGGCGTGCGAGTGGGACACGCCGTCGCGTCCGACCCAGTTGACGCCCGAGGCGGCGACGTCGAGCAGCACGTCCACCACCGGGTCGGGCAGGAGGTTGACCTCGTCGACGTACAGGACGCCACCGTTCGCGGCGGCCAGCAGGCCCGGGCGGAACGCGGCCGCACCGTCCTGGGGCCCAGGACCGGCGTCAGCGCCAGGTGCACGCACGGCGCTCGTGTCGATCGTGCCGACGACGGTGTCCTCGGTGGCACCGAGCGGCAGCTCCACGAAGGGAGCGCCGCCCGGGAGCATCCCGGCGAGGCCCCGGGCGAGCGTCGACTTGGCGGCGCCCTTGTCGCCGCGGAGGAGCACGCCGCCGATGTCGGGATCGACCGCGGCGAGGAGGAGGGCGAGCCGAGCCTCGCCCTGTCCCACGACCGCGCTGAACGGGAATCGGGCCTGCGCGGTCATCGTCGTGCCCTGGTCATTGCTGCTGTCCTCCCAGCCTGGTGCGGTCACGACGGCGCCGGGGGGCCGTGCCGGCGCCCCCGTGCGCGACCGACGTGTCGCGCGTGTCCTTCTAGCAGGCTCCATGCTCGCGCGCCGGGGCCGCGGACGGCGCCTCGCAGCGGTCGTGGGTCAGCGGCCCGACGACAGGTACTCGTGGAGCGTGTCCGCCTCGGTCTGCAGCTCGTCGATGCGCGACTTCACCACATCGCCGATGCTGACGATGCCGACGAGGCGCTCCTCGTCGAGCACGGGGATGTGACGGATGCGCCGATCGGTCATCAACCGCATCAGCTCGTCGACGGTGGCGCGGGGTGCGCAGGTGACCAGGTCGCTGCTCATCAGGGCGGAGACCGGCTCGCTCAGCACGGCCGCAGGGTCGCCCGACGCGGCAAGAGCGCGCACGACGTCGCGCTCGGAGACGATGCCGGCCAACGACGGGCGACCGTCCTCGCCGGCGTCGGGGACCGCGGCCTCCCCGGACGCCGTCACCACCAGCGCGCCGACGTTGCGCTCGCGCAGCCGCACGAGAGCGTCGGAGACCGGCGCGTCGGCCGAGATCGCCTCGACGTCGCCGCCCTTGCGGTGAAGGATGTGCTCGATCAGCACGCGACCACCCTCCTCGTTGAGGTTGCCGTCCCTACGGAACGGCTCCACTGTCCCACACCGGCCGCCCTCCGTGTGGACGAAGTCACGGTCGCGGGCGGGTCGGACGAGCCGATCCGCCGAGCGACCGGGTGTCGCATGAGCTAGCCAGGCTGCCATGGTGTCCGTGCCCGTCCCCGACGAGGTCTTCGACGTCCGCCGCGCCCGCGCCGACACCCCCGGCTGCGAGGACGTCGTCCACCTCAACCACGCGGGCTGCAGCCTCGCGCCCCGCCCGGTGGTCGACGCCCAGGTCGAGTGGCTGCAGGCCGAGGCGCGGGTGGGGGGCTACGAGCTCGCCGCCGAGCGCGAACCCGAGCGCGAGACGACCTACGCCGAGGTGGCCGCGCTGGTGGGGGCGTCGCCCGACGAGATCGCCCTCGTCGAGAACGCCACGTTCGCGTGGCACCAGGCGTTCTGGTCGCTCCGGTTGCGTCCGGGCGACCGCATCCTCACCGGCAACGCGGAGTACGCCAGCGGGTTCGTCAGCATGCTCCAGGCCGAGAGGCGCTGGGGGGTGAGGGTCGAGGTGATCCCCGACGACGAAGCCGGGGCGGTGTCGACCGAGGCGCTGGCGCGGCTGCTCGACGACGCGCGCCGAGGGCCGGTCGGCCTCGTCGCCCTCACCCACGTGCCGACGAACGGCGGCTTGGTCAACCCCGCCGAGGAGGTCGGGCGGCTCACCCGCGAGGCCGGGGTGCCCTACCTGCTCGACGCCTGCCAGTCGGTGGGGCAGATGCCCGTCGACGTCCAGGCGATCGGCTGCGACCTGCTGACGGCCACCGGCCGCAAGTTCCTGCGCGCGCCGCGGGGCACCGGCTTCCTCTACGTGCGGCGCTCGCTGCTCGACCGCACCGACCCGGCTCCGCTCGAACCGGCGTTCCTCGACCTGCTCGGCGCGGAGTGGACGGCACCCGACCGCTACGAGCTGCGGGCCGACGCCCGCCGGTTCGAGAACTGGGAGTCCAACCTGGCCGCCGTTGCCGGCCTGCGGACGGCGACCGTCTACGCACGCTCGTGGGGCCTCGACGCCATCGAGGCGCAGGTCACCGCCGTCGCGGAGGGGTTGCGCGACCGTCTGGGGGCGGTCCCCGGCGTGACGGTGCGCGACCGGGGGACGCGCCGGTGCGGCATCGTCACGTTCACCTGCGAGGGGTTGGAGGCCGAGGCGGTCAAGCGGGCGTTGGCCATCGCGGGGATCAACGTGTCGGTGTCCGCTCCGTCGTCGACCCGCCTGGACGCGGCCCAGCGCGACCTGCCGCCCCTCGTGCGGGCGTCGGTCCACTACCTGACGACCGAGACCGAGCTCGACCTCGCCACCGCCACGATCGCCGGCCTCTGATTCCGTCGCCGGAGCGCACCCGGCGCGCGGCAGGCTCCGCCGAGTCTGACACGGGTGGTGACCGGCGGGCATCCTGCCCGCATGGTGGAGCAGATGATCACCGGCGGTG
>CAYUXB010000001.1:56296-58064 GCA_964448525.1 uncultured Acidimicrobiaceae bacterium | reverse complement strand
GGCAGCACCCGCTCGGGCGAGCTCGGCGACATCGTGGCCACGATCCAGGCCTCCCAGTACGACGTGATCAGCCGTCCGCTCGACCAGCTGCTCGTCGTCCAGGGCGGTCCGGGCACCGGCAAGACGGTCGTGGGCCTCCATCGCGTGTCGTGGCTCCTCTTCAACCGGCGCGACCGGCTCGAGGCGCGCGACGTCCTCATCGTCGGGCCCAACCCGGCCTTCGTGCACTACATCTCGTCGGTGCTGCCGTCGCTCGGCGACGAGGCGGTCGTGCAGCTGCCGTTGCGCGCGCTCGGGCCCAGCGTGCGCGTCGGCCGCGTCGACCCACCGGCCCTGCGGCGGCTGAAGGGCGACCGCCGGCTGCTGCGGCTCGTGCTGCGCGGCCTGCGCAACCGCCAGCGGGTCGAGGCCACGACCGTCGAGATCACGGTCGAGGGTCGCCGGCTCGAGCTCGACGGCCGCCGCATCGCCACGCGGGCCCGCCAGCTCGCCGGCCGCCCCCACAACGAGGCGTACCGCATGTTGCGGGCCTTCCTCGTCGCGGAGGCGACCGCCGCGCTCGGCCACCTCGGTGCAGCCGACGTCTTGGTGCAGGGCGCCGCGGCCCGCGACATCGACAACTACCTCGATCGGGTCTGGCCCAACCTCACGCCCCAGGCGTTCCTGGTCGAGCTGCTCTCGTCCCGGCGGCAGCTCCTCGCCGCGGGCGCGGGCACCCTGTCGGAGTCCGAGCTCGACCTCCTGGCGCTGCCCACCGACGCACGGGTCTCCACCTGGCAGTGGTCGGCCGACGATGTGCCCCTGCTCGACGCCGCCGACGCGCTGCTCAACGGCGTGCGCGCCACCTACGAGCACATCGTGGTCGACGAAGCGCAGGATCTGTCGCCCCTGCAGCTCGAGTCGATCCGGCGTCGGTCCCGAGCCGGCTCGATGACCGTTCTCGGCGATCTCGCTCAGGGCACGAGCCCCTGGGCGCACGAGTCGTGGGACGCGATCGCGCAGGTGCTCCGCCACGAACGCGTCGCGGCCGAGGCCGTCGAGTTGACCTACGGCTACCGCCTCCCGGCCGAGGTGCACGAGGTGGCCATGCGGCTGCTGCCGGAGGCCGCGCCGGGTCTGTCGCAGCCGCGGGCGCTGCGCAGCTCCGGTCACCAGGTCGTGGCGACGGCGGCCACCGGCGACGACGGCGACGGCGACGTGGTGGCGCAGACGATCGATGCGATCACCGCGGCGGCGGGTGAGGGCATCGTCGGGGTCATCACGGCGCCGCAGCTCCGCTCCCGCCTCGTGAACGGGCTCGACGCCGCGGGTGTCGCGTGGGCACCCGAGCTCCGGCCGACGGCCGCCCCGGTCGTGGTGCTCACGCCGGACGAGGCCAAGGGCCTGGAGTTCGACGTCGTGGTCGTGGTCGAACCGGCGGCCGTGGTCGAGGGCACCGAGCACGGCCTGCGGTCCCTGTTCGTGGCACTCACCCGGTGCACGACCCGCCTCGTCCTCGTCCACGCGCGGCCCCTGCCGCCGGTGCTCGGCCTCGGTCCCGGCGACGTCCCGAGGCCCGAGCCCGAGCTGTTCGAGTCCTCGGAGGAGCCCGACCTTCGCGTGATGGGCGACGACCATCCCATGGCCCCGGACGAACCGGTGTCGGCCGTGCACGACGCCGACCAACCGGCCCGGCTGCAGGACACCGTCGCCATGCCGGCGATCTGGATCGACGACGACGAGGTGGGGGCCGAGCCCGCTGACGAGGTGGTCGACCTGCAGGGCCAAG
>CAYUXB010000001.1:0-56196 GCA_964448525.1 uncultured Acidimicrobiaceae bacterium | reverse complement strand
GACGACGAGGTGGGGGCCGAGCCCGCTGACGAGGTGGTCGACCTGCAGGGCCAAGCCGCCGCCCCGCTCGCTGACGAGGTGGTCGACCTGCAGGGCCAAGCCGCCGCCCGGCTCGCTGACGACGCGATCGTCCTGCAGGGCGACGGCGACGCCGGGCCTGCTGGCGACGCCGCTGCCCGACAGGACGAGGCCGACGACGACCGGCACGATCGGGTCGCCGCCACCGTCGCCCTGCTCGGTGATCTCGATCACGACGTCGCTCGTGCCGTGGCGCACGCCGTCGCCGACAAGATCGCGCTCCTCGTGTCGCCCGCGCTGCTGCCGCTGGTGGCCGACGAGTTGGTGCACGCCCTCGACCAGCGGAGCCTCGGCGCCACCCGGGCGGAGGCGTCCCTCATCGAGTGCACCGATCCCGGCGACACCGGCGCGACCGCCGAGCCTTCGCCGCACGGGCCGCACACGTAGGCCGATTCGCCCATCCGACCAGCACGGAGCACGGGCCGGTAACGTCCCGGTCGTGCGCCTCTCCGACAGTCGGGCCGAGGCCCGCTTCCGTGACGACCTGACGGCGTGGCTCGACGAGAACCAGCCGGCGTCTGACCGTGCCTCCGACCCGCCGCGGTCGCCCGGTCACATCCCCGGCTGGGCGCGCGACTGGCAGGCCACGCTGTTCGATGCCGGCTGGCTCGTGCCGCGCTGGCCGCCCGAGCTCGGCGGCCGGGACGCGTCGGCCGTCGAGCAGATGATCTACCTCGAGGAGCTCGCCCGACGCCGCGTGCCCCGCACCACCAACCTGCAGGGTCTCGACGTGTGTGCGCCCACGTTGGCCGACCACGGCGTCGGCGTTCAGCAGGACGACTGGCTGCCCTCCACGCTGCAGGGCGACACGAGCTGGTGCGTCGCCGTCGGCGAGGTCGAGGCGACCGAGCCCGCCGACGGGTCGCCGTCTCCTGCGTCGAGTCGCCCGCCGACGATCGTCGAAGGGGACGGCGGCGCGCTGTCGCTCCACGGTTCGCTGGCCGCGCCGCGTGGTGCGACCGACGCTGACCGGTGCCTCTGCGGCGTCACAGCCGCAGCGGGCGGTCGCCGGGTCGACGGGGTGGCTGTCGTCGCCGTGGACCTGGCGGCCGAGGGCGTGGTGCGCCCCTCCGAGGTGGATGACCGTCTGGTGTTCGACGGGGTCGGCATCGGCCCCGAGCAGCTGATCGGCGAGCGCGACCAGGGATGGCCGGTGCTCCAGTCCGTCCGGGCCCGCCTGCGGTCGGTGCGGTGGATCACGAGCCTGCTCGCCATCGAGCGTGCACTCGGCTCCCTCGCCGAGATGGGACGATCGCGCGGCCTGGCCGACGACGGGGTCTTTCGGGACACCCTCGCCGGGCTACGGGTCGACGCTGACGCCGTGCGGGCGCTCGCCTACCGGGCGTTGGCCAAGCAGTCGACGAGTCGTGCCAACCCCGAGCTGGGGATGCTGCCTCTCGTCACCGCCCAGGTCGAGGAGCGTGTCTACCTCACCGGGCTCGAGGTGCTGGGTGCCGACGGCCTCGACATGGGCATCGACGGGCCCCAGGGCTGGCCGAGCGGTTCCTGGGGGAACGAGTGGTCCGATGCCACTGCCGAGGTGGCAGGCGCCGGCGGCCTCGGCGCCGAGCGCGACCGGGTCGCGGGCCGGGTGCTCGGCCTGCCGCTGCGCTGAGCGCCCGGTCAGCCGAACAGCGCGCCGGCGAGCTGGGAGGAGCGTGCCCGCCGGGCGCTCAACACGTGGTCGGCGACGATGCGCCGGTGGTCGACCGCGGAGCCGCACAACAGGTCGTCGGCCTGGGCGCGGCGCACCCACAGGCGGAGGTCTCGGGGGTCGTCGGTTCGGGCGTCCTCGGCCCCGCCCGCGGCGGCCGCGCGCGCCATCGCCGGCTCGCAGATCTCGAGGCTCTGGCGGCTCACGAGTCGCTGGCACCCGCCGATCGCGGCCTTGGCCACCGAGGCGGCATGGGCCGCCGAGCCGTCGCGCTCCGCAACGGCGCACGCCGCCTGGTAGATCGCGGCGCGTGCCGTCTCGATCGCGACCAGCATGTCGGCGAGCTCGTGCTCGGTGGCCTGCCCGGCACCGCCGTGCCCGCGGGCGATGTCGAGCGAGAGGTCGAACATGGCGTCGCAGGCGCCGAGCGCATCGAGGGCGAGCCCGACGGTCGCCTCGCTGAGGGCGCGCGACAGCGCCTTGCCGGCATCTGCATCGGGTTCGCCGAGGACCCGCGCCTCGGGCACCCAGACCCCGTTGAGCTCGACGTTGGCGAGCTTCCGCGTGGCGTCGAGGCTGGTGGTGCGCTTGAAGGTGAGCTCGGCCGACCGCACGACGAAGAGACCCAGCGTGCCCGATCCGCGCCGGGCGGCAACCACGACCTCGTCGACGTCGGGGGCGCCGAGGACATGTTGCTTGTGCCCGTGGAGCAGCCAGCCGTCACCGTCGCGCTCGGCGGTGGCCATCACCGCGTCCGGATCCCATCGCCCGCCCTCGTGGAGGGCGAGTGTGCCGCTGACGTCGCCGGAGGCCACCCCCGCGAGGAAGCGGTGGACCTGGGCCTCGGTGCCGGCCTCCCGCACCACGGGGACGAAGTGGGTCATCGTCGGGAGGAAGGTGCCCGGCGCGGCTGCCCGGCCGAGCTCCTCGAGCACGATGGCCAGCTCGACGTAGCTCCGTCCCAGACCGCCGAGATCGACGTCGATGGTGAGCGCCGGCCAGCCGAGCCAGCTCAACGCCGTGCTCAACCCCTCTTCCCCCAGCCCCCCGGCAGCGATGGCGCGCACCAGTTGAGGCGGGCACTCACGGGCGAGCGCGGCGCGGGCGCTCTCGCGCAGCTCGAGCTGATCGTCGGTGAACTCGAGGTACATGCTGTGCCTCTTTCGCACAGGACGCCTTGTGGACGCCGGCGCCTACGGGGGAGTTGACACCGGCAACATTACGCTTCAGACGCGGATGACGCCGGGATGTCATCCACGCATCACGTTTCGTGCTTGAATCGTGCCGAGCAGTCGTCTCGGTGAGGGAGCCAGCTGGCGGACAGCAACGAGACAGCTGGCGGGGGTGCCGGGTTGACAGGTTTCCGACACCACTGTACTTATTTATGCGGCGCTGGTCGTCGAGGCACCCGGTTCAGGTGCCGAGGATGGGGGATACGCATGCTCATGCCTACGGTCGCGGCCCCGCGGCCTCCCGAGTGGCTCGTCCGCCTGCTCTCACGACCGGTCGAGGACACGACGACGAGATCGCAACCCGTCTTCTGTTCGCAGTTGCGACGAGTGTCGTTGGCGTGGGTGTGCCTCACCCTGCCCGTCGTCGTGTTCGTGGGGTCGTTCGCCACGACCACGACCAGCTACCTCCTGGTCTTCGCGGTGCTGGCCAGCGGCCTGTACACGTCGCCGGCGCTGCTCCACACGGTGCTCGCCGCCCGCCGGGCGGCCCGTCCCGACGACCTGTGCTGGTGGCTGTGGCTGGCCGGGCTGGCGCTGATGTACGGCATCGGCGTCGCCATGCTGCTCGGTACGGTCCTGCCGTTCCGCACCTCGATCCAGCTCAACACCACGGTCGTGGCGGTGACATCGCTGCTGCTGATGTCCGCGCTCGTCCTGGTGGTGCGCTCGCGCTCTGGCCGGCGGGCCATGTCGGTCGACCTGCTCGAGAGCGTCATGTCGGTCATCGTCGTCGTGGCCCCGGCGGTGCTGGTGTGGGGCGACGACGTCGTCGGGGCCGACGACGCCTGGTACGCCGTGCCGGCGGCGGTGGCTGCCGCCTCGATGGTCTTCGGTACCTACTGGGCGGTGCTGCTCCACATGCGCACGCGCGGCGACGGTTACGGCAACCGCATGATCGGCCGCGTCGGTGTCGCCCTCGGGCTGGTCGGGCTCCTCAACGGCGTCGCGCAGACCGTGCAGGGCGTGTCGGGCTTCGAGCTTCCGAGCGGGCCGCTCCTGGGCCTGCACGCCCTGTGCATGAGCCTGGTGCTGCTCATGCCGCTGTTCGTCCCAGCCCGCATCTCGCCGGGCCTCGCGAGCCTGCCGCCGCAGGATCAGGTCCGTGGCGCCTGGCTTCCGGCGGCCCTGATGCTCGTCGGCCTCCCGTCGCTGGTGGTCACCACGTTGTTGCTGCGCGACGAGCACGGGTGGGCGCCCCTCTACTCGCTCGGGGTCATGGGCGTGCTCCTGGTGCTGGCCTCCCTGCGCCAGCTCGCGGCGGTGCGCGAGACCCGCCGGCTCTACCGCCAGGTGGAGCAGGCTGCCGCCGCCCGGCGGGAGCTGCTGGCCCGGGTGATGCAGCGAGCCGACGACGACCGGCACCGGGTGGCCGCCCAGCTCCACGAGCAGGCCGTGTCCGCCTACGCCTCCTTCGTCTCCTACATCCAGATGAGCTCGCTCACCCCCGGCATGGCGGAAGCGCCGGGAAGCGTGTCGACGCTCGTGCGCGACGAGCTGCGCGAGCAGGCCGAGTCCCTGCGCCGATTGATGCTGGCCGTGCAACCGCTCGAGGTCGACCGTCCTCGTTGCCACAGCCTGAGTGCGCCGATCCACGCCTACGTCGATGGCTTGTACGACGACCGTGGCAGCCCGCAGCAGACCGTCGTCGTCGACGACGACGTGGTCTTCGACTGGACGACGGAGACCGTGGTGTTGCGCATCGTGCAGGAGGCGGTGCGCAACGTCTGGCGCCACAGCGAGGCCGGGCGCCTCGACATCGCCATCAGGTTCGAGGACGGGGAGGTCGTGGCCGAAGTCGTCGACGACGGCATCGGCTTCGATCCCGCCGCGGTGATGTTCGAGTCGGGCATCGCGGCGATGCGCTCGTTCGCCCTGCTCGGTCAGGGGACCCTCAGCATCGCAAGCGCTCCGGGCGAGGGCACCCGGGTCACTGCGCGCCTCGGCGGAAAGCCTGCGGACGACCCGTCGGAGGCGCCACTGCACGGCGAGGAGGCCACCCGGCCACGCCTGCGGCTGCTCGTGGCCGATCCGCTAGTCGACGAAGCGTGAGGTCGCGTACTCGCAGGTGACGCGCCACGCGGTCTCGGCGTCGACCTGGCCGGCGATGCACAGCTCGACGTTGGCGAGAGCGAAGCCGAGCATGCCGGTGCTCGCGGACACCAGGTCGTCGGCGGGAAGTGCGGAGCTGGCCATCAGGCTCGCGAGCTCGGAGGCGATCTGGATGCGCGTGGCGATGGCCGACGCCTCGACCGTTTCGTCGTGGGTCACCCACGGGTCGCGGAACAGCAGGCGGTAGGCCGACGGGTTCTCGTCGAAGAAGCCGAACAGGGCAGCGAGCAGGTGCTCCATGCGCGTGCGGGGGGAGAAGGGCATCTTCGACGCCTGTCGGAGCCGTTGCTGGAACTCGCCCAGCAAGCCCTGCATGACGCTGACGAAGAGCTGCGGCCGCCCCTCGGGGAAGTAGTGGTACAGCAGTCCCTTGGACACGCTCGCAGCACTGGCGATCTCGGCGAGGCCGGACTCGGCGTAGCCCGTCGCGGCGAAGACCTCGCGGGCCGTCGCGACGATCTCCGCCCGGCGCGTGTCGGGGTGCTTGCGAACGCGCTTGGGGGTGGACCGTTCGGCACCGGCCGACTCTGCTTGTGCTGCCGTCACGGTGACAGCCTATTCCTGCACTGCCGGTGTAAACAACCTACTTGATGGTAACCGCGTGATTTACCGACCCGACGGTCAATAAAACCGTTGACTGTCGACGCTGGTCGGTCGTACGGTGCTCCCACCATCACGAAGCGAGAGCGGTCGCCGCGACCGCCATGAACGCCTGCAGGTTTCGTGAGCGGGGGTGGGCACAGCGCACCCGCCCCCGGTCACGACTTCAGGCCACCATCTGCCCGGTCGCCACAGCTCCGCTGGACGGTGGAACCGCACCGACCACAGCGCCGTGACCGGGCGGTCGTTCCCCTCCGGGGGAGCGGCGCTGAGCAGCCGGTCGGGCTACGGGGGAGCGTGCCTCGGCCGGCGCCGCGCCGGACACCGGGGCCGGGCATCACGCTGTCGCCGCTCGACCCCGGTGAACCGGCTCGCTCGGTCAGCCGTCGGTGATGGTGAGCCACGCGACCGGCTGGTGCTCCCGTAGCCGCTCGCCCGGCATCGCCAGCAGCCGCATGAGCTGCCCGGTGAAAGGGCTGACCACGGGATGCTTGTCGCCGGCCTGCACCAGCACACCGATCTCGTCGCCGGCCGCGACGACACCCGGGTGTTCGGCGGACACCTCGGCGAAGGCCGGGAAGAAGGCCCCGGTCACCGGCGCGACGATCAGGCGGTCATCGAGACGGACGTCTTCGGCGACGACCGCAGCTGCCGCGTCGGGTCCGGCGGCGGGCTCGCGGCGGGCAGCGGTCGCCTCCGGGTCCGACGGGGGTCGGTGGACACGCTCCGATGGGCGAGGAGCACGCTGAGGATCGGCTTGTTCGGCGCGCATGACGTCAGCAACTAGCGCAGATCTCGACTGTGAAGTCAACAAGCCTGGCGGTAGGCGGCATTATGGTCCACAATGCTCACGGCGCCCACGGGCGCAGATCGCACAAACGATGTGGGAACTGGGGGATTCATGGTGTCCGACGCTTCTTCGCGCACCCCTGAGCACGACCTGATCTGGGTCGAGACGCCGTTCGACGAGCCGGCACCCAAACTGGTCGTCGCCGCGGCCCGGGCCGGCACGCTCGGCGTGCTCGACCTCGGGTCCGACGCCGGACGGGCGCGCGAGGCGCTCGCGGTGGTCACCGGTCGCACCGACGGCCGGTTCGGGGTGCGGGCGTCGGTGCGGTGTCCCCTCGCCCCGGCCGACCTGCCCGCGACCGTCGACACCGTCGTGGTCGCCGAACCGGGGATGATCGCCACGTGGCGGTCCGGGAATCGGCGGATCGTCGCCGAGGTGCGATCGGCCGACGAGGCGCGCCAGGCCCTCGGCGCAGGCGCCGACGGCCTCGTGGCCCGTGGCGCCGAGAGCGGCGGCCGCGTGGGAACGACCGGGGCGTTCGTCCTGCTCCAACAGGTGCGAGCACTGACCGACGGGCCGATCTGGGTCCAGGGGGGCATCGGGCGCCACACCGCGGCGGCCGCGGTCGTCGGCGGCGCCACCGGGGTCGTGGTGGACGCCCAGACAGCGCTCCTGCGGGAGGCATCGCTGCCGCGCCAGGTCCGCGCCGCCGTCGCCGCCATGGACGGAAGCGAGGCCCGGGTCGTCGGGGGGCACCGCATCTTCAGCCGTCCCGACCTCTGGGTCGCCGACCTCGACGACACCACCACCTCGGACGAGGTGTCGGCCCGGCTCGGGGCCACGTCGCTCACCGATCAGGCGCTGCCCGCCGGCCAGGACGCCGCGTTCGCGGCGCGCATCGCCGCCCGCTACGGCACCGTCGGCGCCCTGGTCGCCGGTCTGCGCCGCGAGATCGCGCTGCACGTGGAAGCCGCGCGGCGGGTCGAGCCGCTCGCCCCCGGGCACGGCATCGCCGCGTCGGTGGGCACCACCTACCCGGTCGTGCAGGGGCCGATGACCCGGGTGTCGGACCGCGCCGCGTTCGCCGACGCGGTCGCCGGCGGGGGCGGCCTGCCGTTCCTCGCCCTGGCCCTGCTCCGAGGCGAGACCGAGGTGCGCCCGCTGCTGGAGGAGACCGCCGCCCTGCTCGGCGATCGCCCGTGGGGCGTCGGCGTGCTCGGCTTCGTCCCGAAGGAGCTGCGCGACGAGCAGCTCGCCGTCATACGCGACGTGCGTCCGCCGGTGGCGCTGATCGCCGGCGGTCGTCCGTCCCAGGCGACCGCTCTCGAAGAGGTCGGCATCCGCACGTTCCTGCACGTCCCGGCCCCCGGCCTGCTGGAGCGGTTCCTGAAGGACGGCGCCCGACGGTTCGTGTTCGAGGGCTTCGAGTGCGGCGGACACGTCGGGCCGCGATCGAGCTTCGCCCTGTGGGAGGCCCAGGTCGAGGTCCTCTCCGACTGGGCCGACGCAGGCGGCGACCTGTCCGAGCTCGACCTGCTGTTCGCGGGCGGCATCCACGACGAGCGTTCGGCCGCCATGGTGGCGGCGCTGGCCGGGCGGCTGGCCGATGGCGGCGCCCGGGTGGGCGTCCTCATGGGCACCGCCTACCTCCTCACCGACGAGGCCGTGGCCGCCGCCGCGATCGGCGACGAGTTCCAGGCCCAGGCGCTGGCCTGCGAGCGCACCGCGCTGCTGGAGTCCGGTCCCGGGCACGTCACCCGCTGCGCGGAGACGCCCTTCGTCGACCTGTTCGAGGAGACTCGGCAACGCCTCGCGGACGACGGGGTCGACGCCCAGGCCCGCTGGGCCGAGCTCGAGGGTCTCAACCTCGGCCGGCTCCGCGTGGCGTCCAAGGGCCTCCGCCGCGACGGCGACGAGCTGGTGACGGTCGGGCGCGACGAGCAGCGTGCCGAAGGCATGTTCATGATCGGCGACGTCGCCACCCTGCGCCACGAGCGCACGACGGTGGCGGCGCTGCACGAGTCGGTCACGACGGGCGCGGTCGACCACCTGGCCGCGGCCGCCACCGCACTCGGCGCCGAGCTCGCCGAACTGGCGGGGCCCCGCGTCGCCGCCGAGCCGCCACCCGTCGACGTCGCCATCGTCGGCATGGCGTGCGTCATGCCGGGGGCGGCCGACCTGGAGACCTTCTGGCGCAACATCGTCGAGGGGGTCAACTCGATCACCGAGGTCCCCGCCGACCGCTGGGACGTCGACACCTACTTCGACCCCGAGTGGGAGCACAGCACGGCGCACAAGCGCACGGGCAGCGCCTCCAAGTGGGGCGGCTTCCTGCCCGACATCCCGTTCGACGCGCTGGCCCACGGCATCCCCCCGGCCTCGCTGGCGGCCATCGAGCCCACCCAGCTCCTCAGCCTCAAGGTGGCGGCCGACGCCCTGGCCGACGCCGGCTACGAGGACCGCCCGTTCGACCGCGAGCGCACCTCGGTGATCTTCGGCGCCGAGGGCGGCACCGACCAGTCGGGAGCACACGGCTTCCGCGCCCTGTTCCCGTCCTACCTCGGGGAGATGCCGACCGAGCTCGGCGAGTGGCTGCCCCGCATCTCGGAGGACTCGTTTCCCGGCTTGCTCACCAACGTGATCGCCGGACGCATCGCCAACCGCCTGGACCTCGGGGGCAAGAACCTGACGGTCGACGCCGCCTGCGCCTCGTCGCTGGCCGCGCTCGACGCCGCGTGCGCCGAGCTCGCCGCGGGCGGCAGCGACACCGTGCTGTGCGGCGGCGCCGACCTGCACAACGGCATCCAGGACTTTCTCCTCTTCACCAGCGTGCATGCCCTGTCGACCACCGGGCAGTGCCGCACCTTCGACGCCGACGCCGACGGCATCGCCCTCGGCGAGGGCGTCGCCTGCGTCGTGCTCAAGCGCCTCGCCGACGCCGAGCGCGACGGCGACCGCATCTACGCGGTCGTCCGCTCGGTGGGCGCCTCCTCGGACGGCCGCAGCCTCGGCCTCACGGCCCCGCGCCAGGAGGGCCAGGAGCGCGCCGTGCGGCGCGCGTACGCCCAGGCGCGCGTGCGGCCCGACGCGGTCGAGCTGCTCGAGGCGCACGGCACCGGCACGGTGGTGGGCGACCGCACCGAGCTGTCGACCCTGACCGAGGTGTTCACCCAAGCAGGCATGGGGCCGGCCGCGTGCACCGTGGGCTCGGTGAAGTCGAACATCGGCCACACCAAGTGCGCCGCCGGCCTGGCCGGGCTCATCAAGGCGGCCAAGGCGGTGCACCACGGCGTACGCCCGCCGACCCTGCACGTCTCGCGCCCCAACCAGGCGTGGGACCCGGATGCGAGCCCGTTCGTGTTCCTCGACGAGGCCCGCCCGTGGCCGAGCGAGCGACGGGTGGCGGGCGTGAGCGCCTTCGGCTTCGGAGGCACCAACTTCCACGCCGTGATCGAGTCGCACCCCGACGACGACGTGCCCGAGCGCACCGTCGACGCGTGGCCGGCCGAGCTGTTCGTGTTCCGCGGCGCCGACGACGCGGTCGACCGGGCGCTCGACGACCTCGCGGCCCGCCTGGCCGAGCCCACCCCGCCGGGACACCGCTGGCGGCTGCGCGACATCGCTGCCGCGGTGTCGGGCTCCGGCCGTGGGCCGGTGCGCGTCGCCCTCGTCGCCGACGATGTCGACGACCTGCGCGGCAAGGTCGCCCGGGCGCGGCAGCGCCAAGCGGCCCCCGGCGTCTTCGTCGCCGACCACCGCCTCGGCGACGACACGGCTCCCACCGTGGCCTTCCTGTTCCCCGGGCAGGGCAGCCAGCGTCCGGGGATGGCTGCCGACCTGTTCGTCGGGTTCGCCGAGACGCGACCGCTGCTGCGCATGGGCGAACGCTGGGTCGACACGATGTTGCCCCCGGCCGCCTTCGACGATGCAACGCGGGACGCCCAGAGGGCGGCGATCACCGACACGCGTGTCGCGCAACCCGCCCTCGGCCTGGCCGATCTGGCTGCCGCGACCATCCTCGACCGGTTCGGCGTCCGCCCGGCGATGGTCGCCGGGCACAGCTACGGCGAGTTGGTGGCGCTGTGCGTGGCGGGGGCGCTCGACACGCCGGCGCTGCTCGCGCTGAGCGAGGCGCGTGGGCAGGCGATGGTCGACGCGGTGCCCGACGGCGACGCCGGCGGCATGGTCGCCGTGTCCGCCACCCGCGAGCAGCTCGACGAGGTGCTTGCAGGTGTCGACGTCGTCGTCGCCAACGACAACCACCCGAAGCAGCTCGTGGTGGCCGGCACCACCCCGGCGATCGAGGAGGCGCAGGGCCGGCTCAAGGACGCCGGCATCACCGCCAAGCGCCTGCCCGTGGCCTGCGCGTTCCACAGCCCGGTCGTCGCGGCCGCGGCCTCCACGCTCGCCAGGCGGCTCGACGACACCGAGGTGACCGAGCCGACGATTCCGGTGTTCAGCAACCTCACCGCCGACGCCTATCCGGCCGACGCCCGCAAGGTCCGCGACCTGCTGGCGGCCCAGGTGGCCAACGGGGTGCGGTTCACCGACCAGGTGCGGGCGATGCACGATGCCGGTGCCCGGGTGTTCGTCGAGGTCGGGCCCGGCCGCACGCTCACCGGCTGCGTCGAGCGCATCCTGGAGGACCGGCCGCACGTGGCGATCGCCACCGACCGCCCGGGCGACCATGGGGTCCGTTCGATGCTGCTGGCGCTGGCGCAACTCGCGGTCGCCGGGGTGACGGTCGAGGTCGCCGAGCTGTTCGAGGGGCGCTCGGTCGACGCTCGACGGTGGACGAGCCCCGCACACGCAGCCCGCTGGACGGTGAACGGGCATCTCGTGCGCACCGACAGCGGCGAGGTCGTGCCCGGGGGTCTGCGCCCTGCAGACACCGTTCCCGCCCTGACGATCGGCGACCAGACATCGGTCAGCGGTGGACGTGCCCGCCCGGTGCCCGCCGCGGCGTTCGGGGGAGCGGGCTTCGCGCCGACGTCGGGCGGCGGCTCCACCGGTGCCACCGCCGGTGCCGCCGCCGGGGTGGCCGCGCTCGCCGCCGGTGCCGGGGCAGACCAGGTGCTGGTCGAGTACTTCCGCACGGCACACGAGATCATCGGCGCCGGGCACGAGCTGGTCCTGAACTACCTCGGCTACGCACCGACCCGTTCGGGCGGCACCCTGGCACCGCTCGACCTGTCCGCCGCGGCGCCGGCCCTCGCCCCCGGGGCCGCGGGGCTGACGCCGGCGGGGACCGACGGCGGGAACGGCGCGGCACACGGCGGCACCGACGGCACCCGCACCAAGGGAAACGGCACGGCCGGCAACGGCTCCGCGGCGACGAGCATCGACGCCCCGGCGGCACGGTCGTTGCCCGACGCGGCGACGTTGCTCGCGCAGCTGACGGCGATCGTCTCCGCGCGGACCGGCTATCCGGAGGACATGCTGGGTCCGGATCTCGACGTCGAGGCCGACCTGTCGATCGACTCGATCAAGCGCCTGGAGATCCTGGGCGAGCTGGCCGACGCCATCGGTCTCACCGACGGAGGCTCGCTCGATCAGCTCGAGGACCTCGTCGAGGAGCTCGCGGCCCGCAAGACCCTGCGGGGCATCGTCGAGTTCCTGCACGAGCACGCCGACCGCCTCGACACCGTCGAGGCTCCCACCGTCCCTCCGACCGGCGGCGCCGCGGGCGGGACGGGGAGCGGTGACGCATCGACCCTCGAACGGCTGGGTGACCGCGAGGCGCTGCTCGCGCAGCTGACGGCGATCGTCTCCGCTCGGACCGGCTATCCGGAGGACATGCTGGGTCCGGATCTCGACGTCGAGGCCGACCTGTCGATCGACTCGATCAAGCGCCTGGAGATCCTGGGCGAGCTGGCCGACGCCATCGGTCTCACCGACGGAGGCTCGCTCGATCAGCTCGAGGATCTCGTCGAGGAGCTCGCGGCCCGCAAGACCCTGCGCGGGGTGGTCGACTTCCTCTACGAGCACGCCGACCGCCTCGACGGGAACGCTCCGGACGCTGGGCCCGATGCCACCGACCCGACAGGCACCAACGGGTCCTCGGCGTCGACCGCCGCCGACCCAGCGGGCCCCGGGGCGGTCGGTGGAGCGACCGGGGGAGCCGGCGACATCCCGGCCGTCGCCGGTCGGTTCGTCGTCACGCTCGCGGAGGCGCCGCTCGCCCCGTCGGGACCCACCGACGGGTTGGTCGTGCAGGTCGGCGGCGAGGGGCCGGTGGCTGCCGCCCTCGTCGACCAGCTCAGGTCCCGCGGCATCAGCGCCGCGGCGGCGGGGTCGGGAGCCGCCGCCCCACCGTCCCTCGTGGTCCTGGCCGACCTCCTGGGTCCCGATGCGGTGGACGCTCCCGAGCTGTACCGCCGCCTTCGCCCCGTCCTGCTCGACACCGCTGCCGACGTGCTGGTGGTGACACCGTTGGGTGGCGGGCTCGGCATCGACCCGCCGGCGCCCCGGCCGACCGGCGACGTGCTGCCCGTGGCGGCAGGGGCGCGCGGCCTCGTGAAGACCGCCGCTCTCGAGTTCCCCGAGCGGCGCATCCGCATCGTCGACGTGGATGCCACCGCACCTGTCGCGGACCTCGCGGCCGTGGTGGCCGACGAGGTCGCCCAGCCCGACGCACCGGTAGAGGTGGCCTGGTGCGACGGTGTCCGGCGCACCCCGAGGGCCGGGGTGCGCGCGCCCGCGGACGCCTCCCCGGGGGCGCCGTCGACGGCGCTGACCGCCGAGTCGGTGGTGCTGCTGACGGGCGGCGGGCGGGGGATCACCGCCGAGGTGGCTGTCGCGCTCGCCCGGTCCGGGGGAGGCTGCCTCGAACTGGTCGGCCGTACCCCGCTGCCGGAGGGCGACGAGGATCCCGCGTTCGCCGGCGCCACCGACCGGGCGGCGTTGCGGCAGGCCCTCATCGCGGCCGGGCGGCGCGAGCCGCGGGCCATCGAGGACGAGTGCAACCGGTTGCTCGCCGCCCGGGAGGTGCGAGCGACGGTTGCCGCCGTCGAGGCGGCGGGTGCGACGCTGCGCTACCACCCGGTGGACGTCCGCGATGCCGCAGCCCTGTCGGCCGTCGTCCGCTCCATCTACGAACGGCACGGCCGTCTCGACGGGATCGTGCACGGCGCCGGCGTGCTCGACGACCACACGATCGTCGACAAGGACCCCGACGCGTTCGAGCGGGTGTACGCGACCAAGGTCGACGCGGCCCGCACCCTGCTCGCCGCCGTGGCCGAGGCGACGGCCGGGGGCGCGCCACCGCCGGCGTTCGTCGTGTTCTTCGGCAGCATCGCCGGCGCGTGCGGCAACCGCGGTCAGGTCGACTACGCCGCCGCCAACGACGCGCTCGATGCGATGGCGGCGTCCAACCACGACCTGGCTCGTCGGGTCGTGGCCCTCGACTGGGGGCCGTGGGCGCCCGGGTCCGGCATGGTCGACGAATCGCTCGCCCGCCTGTTCGAGGAGAGCGGCATGGGCCTCATCGAGGTGGACGACGGGACCACCGCGTTGTTGGAGGAGATCGCCGCCGTCGATGCGTCCGGCGCTCCGCATCAGATCGTCGTGGCCCGCTGCTCGTTCGACCTGATGGCCGCCTCGCTCACCCACGGCCGGAACTGAGCGGTGGCGACAGGCTCCCGCGCGCCGGCGGTGCGTGCCGCCCGGGGCGTGCTGTGGGCGCTGGCGGCCGGGCACCTCGTCGAGGCGGTGGCCCTGCGGCGGCGGGCACGGCGGTTCGTGGCGCTGACGCCGCCACGCCGCGCCGACACGATCGGCGGTGGCGGTGGCGGTGGCGGTGTCACGGTGATCGGCACATCGGTCGACCCGGCGACGCGCGCCGCCGTCGGCGAGCTGATGGTGAGCGCCGGGGTCGAGGTCGTGGACCTGGTCCCCGGTGATCTGCCCGTGGACCGTGCTCTCCGCCTGCTGCGGCGGGTCGACCCCGATCGGCTGCACACCGATCCGCTCCACACGCCGGGCGGGGCCCACGAGACGCTGGCGCTGTCCACCGCTCTCGTGGCCCGGATGGGTGGACGGGACGGTGCGCCGACCGCTCGCGGGGGCGAGGACGGACGGTGGGACCGCGGCGACGCGGTCCGTCAGACGGTGCACGCGCAGCGCTACGCACCGACATCGGCCGTGGTGCGGGTCGCGCCGACGCTGTGGAGCTCGCCGTCGACGGCGGCCGACCGCTGGCGCGAGCTCGACGAGCTGACAGCGTTCGCCCGTCCCCACGGGGCGCTCGCGCCGGCCCTTCTCGGCCTCGCGGCCGCCCACCTGGTCGCCATGGCCGCCGGCCTCGTCGTGGCCCCGGTTCCGGCCGCGGCCGCGCTCGTCACGTGGAGCGTGCAGCCGGCGCTCGCCCTTGTCGCCACGGGCGCTGACGGGCGACGATCCGCCCTGCGCCCGCGACGCCTCAGCCGGGCCTGCCTCATGCGTCTGCCGCGCGCACTGGTCGACAACGCGCGCACCGCCGGGGTGGCGGTCACCGCCTCGCTCGCCGCGGCCCGGGAGCGCGAGGCACCGCCCGCCGCGGCGTCGCCCGATGTGCTCTTCGAGGTCGCCCGCAGCACGTGCCCGTGGTGCGAATCGGCGTCGCTCGTCGGCCGGCTCGACACCAGCGACCTGCTGCAGCACAAGCCCGGCCGGTTCCACCTGGACGAGTGCACCGATTGCGGGCACGTGTTCCAGAACCCCGCGCTGTCGCTCCGTGGTCTCGACCACTACTACGACGAGTTCTACGAGGGCGCGGGCGAGGAACCGTGGGAGTTCGCGTTCGCGGCGATGGGCGGCGCGTACCGCAAGCGGACCGAGGCCCTGGCCCGGTTCGCCGAACCGACGGCCTGGCTCGACGTGGGCACCGGCCACGGGCACTTCTGCCTCATGGCGCGCGAGCGGTGGCCCGAGCTGCGCATCGACGGCCTCGACCTGAGCGAATCGGTCACCGAGGCAGCCCGGCGGGGCTGGATCGACTCGGGCTATCGGGGCCTGTTCCCCGACCTGGCCGGCAACCTGCCCCGCTCCTACGACGTGGTGAGCATGCACCACTACCTCGAACACACCCGCGACCCGCGCGCGGAGCTCGCGGCGGCGGCCAAGGTGCTCGATGCCGGCGGTCACCTGATGATCGAGGGTCCCGACATCGACTCGCCGTGGTCCCGCCGGCTCGGCCGTTACTGGCGCTGCTGGTTCCAACCGCAGCACCAGCACTTCGTGACGTGCGAGAACCTGGTCGCCGCGCTGGACGACGTCGGCTTCGACGTGGTGTCCGTGGAGCGGGGCCCGGCGGGGGAGGGGATGGACATCACCTCCGCCGTGACGTTCTGGGTCAACCGCGCCGCCCCGGACCCGCGTTCGCCCTGGCGGCCGCCGCCCACCTTCGTCGACCGGGCCAGGCGCGCTGTGGTGCTGACCGCGGCGGTGCCCGCGTGCGCGGTCGCCGCGCTGGTGGACGTGGTGAAGGACGCGCCGCTGCGCCGCCCCGGCACCACGGCGCCGGGCAACGCCTACCGCGTGATCGCCCGCCGCCGCTGAGAGGCCGCTGAGAGAAGGGCGGGCGACCGCCCGGGTCAGGTCCAGGCGACGGCGAACGGTGGCGGGGGAGGAACCTCCAGGCGGCTGGGCACGTCGACCTGCGGGCGCTCGATGTGCGACACCGGCACGCCCGGGTTGCGGGCGGCCACGGCGGCACTCGCGGCGAGGGCCGCGGCCCCCGCGTCGGCATGGTCGGCGACGGCGACGGCCTCGATGTCGCGGTCGACGCCATCGCCGATCGTCGCGACCGCGGTCCAGTCGTGGGGGCACAGCGTGACCCGGGGGTCGTGGCCCGCGGGGATGCGGCCACAGGCGACCCGGAAGCGCTTCTCGCCGTCCGGGATCAGCGTGACCTCGACGGGGAAGCAGGCGATGCCGAAGGTGTCGCGCAGCCAGTGGCGCACGGCGTCCTTGGCCGCGATGACGTCGATGAGCCAGCGCCGCTGCTCGAGAAGGTTGAGCGTCGCGTAGTGGGCGCGTTCTGCGCGGTCGAGGTAGCGCCTCGCGGTGAGGTCTCGGGCGGGGCCCGTGGGCCAGCGCTCGCGGACGACGTACCAGCCTCCCGGCTGCGCCTCGGCCACGTCGTTGTGGCCGGGATCGTGGTGCAGCGGCTCCATCAGCTCGTCGAGGTGGAACAGGATCGACGTCCAGCCCTCCACCCGCGCGAGGATCGATCCGTCCGGCAGGATCAGCACACCGTCGGCCCGGACGAGGTCACGCTGCTGTTCGACCATGCGGATGTCGCAGCGCACCTCGACGCCCGGCGCCGGCTTGGGGCCGAACCACTCCACCCGCGCCACGCCGCTCGGCAGCGCCGCTTCGCCGACGCCGCCGAAGTCGATCGCCCAGTAGGCGATCAGCTTGCCGAGGTTGTCGAGCAGCGATCCTGGCGTGGCCAGGTTGTCGAAGGTGCCCAACATGCCGTCGTCGCCGATCGGCCCCATGGCGGGGATGCCCTGGAACCCGGGACCGTGGAACATCAACCGGAGGTCGAACATCTCCTGGGCGGTGTGCACGGTGGGCCGAGGGTTGACGAGCGGCGGGTCGTCGTATCGGGGCGCGGTCGAGAAGGTGCCGACCCGCACGTTGGCCCGGCAGTACGGGCCGAGGGCGATCATCAGGACGTCATCGCCCTTCGGCGTGACGGTGATCTCGAGGTCGAGCGGATCGGAGATGTCGAGCCAGCGGTAGTTGCGCACCCCGAACAGCTCGACGACGTCGCGGCCACCGGCGTACGTCGAGGCGATGTCCTCGAGCAGTTGGAGCTGCGTGGTCATCGCCACGATCGGGAACCGGTCCGAGACGTCGGGCCACCCCTCGGCCACCGTGTAGAGGGTGTGATCGAGCGTCTCGGGCATGGTCTCGAGCGACAGCATCCGGCGGATCGTGCGGGGGCCGTCGGGCCAGGGCTCGGCCGGACAGGCGGTCCACGGCGCCGGTGACGGTGTCGACGGAACCGGAGGCGACGGCTTGCTGGTCGTCGGCGCGAGGCGGGCGATCAGCGCATCGAGCACGTCCTGGCCGGTGCGGGCGGCCGCAGTGAGCATGTCGGCCGCGGCGCCGAGGACGGCCGGCGAGACGACCGTGCCCGCGTCCTCGGTTCGGGCCGGTGAGATGATGGCGCCGGCGACCTCGGCCCGGGCCGAGGTCGGGACGTGCACCGACGGCCGCTCGGCGACCGCAACGGCGGCCGGCACGGCAGCGACCTCGGGCAGCCCCCGGGAGCTCTCGCTCGGGTCCGTCGATGGGGAACCGACCGGGACGGGCTGGGGGGAACCGACCGGGACGGGCTGGCGCGGGGGAGCCGCCGTCGGCTCCCCGGGCTCCGCACCGAGCAAGGCGGTGGGGGCGACGTCGACACCCTCGACCCACAGCGCGGTGAGCGCCCGGTGCGTCTGCTCGATCGCCGAGCGGCGCGGGGCCAGCATCGCCACCGCCGCGTGGTCGAGGCCGTCGAGCGTGTCGGCCACGAAGCTGGTGAGGCTGCCGGCACCCACCTGTAGGAAGACGCGGACGCCGACGTCGTGGTACAGCCGCTCGACCAGCGGGCGGAACCGGACGGGCTCCATGAGGTGCCGCAGGTGCAGGTCGATGATCTCGGCGGGCGCGGTGGGGTAGCGGTCGACCGTGGTGGCGGACCACATCGGGGTGTGCCCGGCGCCGACCTCCATGCGTTCGAGGTGGCTGCGGAACGTCGGCAGGCTGTCCGCCATCGCCGGGGTGTGGAAACCGGACTGGAAGCCCAGCTTGTAGCCGAGGATCCGCCGGTCGCGCAGCCTCGCCAGAGCCTCGTCGACCTGGGCGGGCCGGCCGCAGGCGATCGACTGCCCGGGCGAGTTGTCGTGCGACACGACGATGTCGGGCAGCTCGTCGATCACGGGCCGCACCGCGTCGACACCGGCGGCGAACGCGGCGAAGTCGAGGTCGGGCAGCTCGACCGCGGAGAGGTCGACGACCTCGAGCAGGTCGGCGGCGTGGTCGGCCGGGATGATCCCGGCGGCCACCGAGCCGCTCCACTCGCCGATGCTGTGGCCCGCGATGACGTCGGGGGCGAGGCCGATCGCCTGCAGAACCTGCCCGAGGAAGTTGCCGGTGCGGTAGATCGACGCGCTGCGGTGGGCGATCGTGTCGTCGTCGACCTCCGGCGCGACGAGGCCGAACCGGGCGCCGAGGGCCGGGAGGCCCATCTCGGCGACCCCGAAGGTGGGCTCGACACCGGGGAACACGAACGCGAGCTTGCCCGTGGCCCCGAGCCCAGCAGGGCGGAACCAGATGTCGCTGCGCCCCCGCCAGGCGGCACCCTCGGCGAGGATGCGGCGCGCGAGCCGCAACTTGCGCTCGTCGGGGTCGACGATGCCGAGCCGGGCCCGGCCGGGTTCGATCGTCACGCCGTCGCGTGTCGGGGCGCGGCCTGCTGCATCGGCGCCGTGATCGCCGTCCGGTTCGGCCGCGGTGGCGAAGGTCTGGCCGGCATCGAGGTGGGCGAGCTGGTCGGCGAGGGCCTCGGTGTCCGCGCCGGACAGCCACAGGAGGCGGGGGTCGGCGGCGGCCATCAGTTGTTCTCCGCGCCGGCCTGGGCGGCCACCTGGCCCCGCACGATGTCGCTGCCCGCGGTGATGACGCCCTGGAGGATGCGCAGGTACTCGGCGACGACCGCGACGTCGCCCGGCGCCAAGCCGTTCGGCAAGGCGTCGCCGGTCGAGGTCATCGGGCCGGGCAGAGGACCTGCCGCGGGGGCCACCGTGCCGGCGATGTGGAGCGGTGGGGCGCCGGTGGCGGGGCGCAGGCCCTTGGGCAGCGGGTCGCCCGCGGCCGTTCGGGCGCAATGCCCGTTCACGACCCAGCCGGGGGCGCGGGGCGGGTCGTCCCACCGGGCCGGGTCGGAGTCCCGACCCGCGTGCAGGGCGGCGAGGTCGACGGGCAGCCCGGCGACGGCCAGGTCGGCCACGGCCCGCAGGAGGCCCGTGACCCCGTGCTCGCCGGCCCGATCGAGGGGGATGGCGAGGTGGGGCGCGGCGCCGAGGACGCGACCGACGAGGGCGGTCAACGCGTCGCCCGGGCCGGCCTCGACGAACACCCGGACGCCGGCCTCGTGCAGAGCCCGGACCTGCTCGGCGACCCGGGCCTCGTCGTCGTGGCCGCCGTCTGCACCGTCGGGCCAGGGACGCCCGCCGCCGACGACGTGGTCGGGGACGACCCCCACCATCCCGAGCGCGCCGGTGTGGACGAGGCCGGCGAGCGCGACCGCAGGCTCCGCCACCTCCGCCAGTGCGGCGTCGTGGCGACGCCGGGCGTCGCCGAACGCCTTCGGGGGGAACATGGCGTCGATCCACTGTCGGCCGGAGCGCAGGACGTCGCGCAGCGGCGGGAAGGCCACCAGCAGGTCGGCCCCCATCGACCGGGTCGCCGCGGCGCCCCCCGGGAGCAGGAACGTGACCGGCACGACCCCGTCGGTGCCGCCGTCGGGGCCCAGCGCACCGGGGCGATGCACGCCCTCCGCCTCCTCTCCGGCGACCGCGGCGGCCACCTTGGCGGCGAGGTCGTCGAGGTCGTGGGCCACGATCGCCAGCCGCACGGGTGCCGTCTCGTTGCGGGCGGATTCGGCAGCGGCGATGTCCCGCAGGCGCCAGCGGTCCGCCGCGGTGTCCCGCCGGGCCGCCGCGAGCCGCGCCGCGAGCGCGTCCAGCCGTGCCGCGAGCTCGGCGTCGTCGCCGGCCCGGACTGCCACCAGCTCCGCGGGCCAGTGGTGGCGCCCGGTCACGGCCTCCGCCGCGACCTCCGCGACCTCCGCGGGCGTCCCGTTGTCCTCCATGACCGCGTGGAAGTTCGTGCCCCCGAACCCGAAGCCCGACACGGCGGCCACTCTCCGGTCGTCCACCCACGGGCGAGCACGGTCGAGGAACACGAACGGGCTGGTGTCGGGGTCCCACACGTCGATGGGCTCCTCGATGTGCAGCGTGGGCGGCTGCACGCCGTGGTAGAGCGCCTTCGCGGCCTTGATGAGCGAGGCGATGCCGGCCGCGCACTTCACGTGCCCGATGTTCGACTTCACCGACCCGAGGACGACCGAGCCGGGCGCGGCGCCGGCGGCCGTGAAGACCTCGGTGGTCGTGCCGAGCTCGATGCGGTCGCCCGTCGGCGTGCCGGTGCCATGCGCCTCGACCAGCCCGACCTCGGCGGGTGACATGCCGGCCTCGACGTAGGTGCGGGCCACGGCCTTGACCTGCCCGGCCTGGTTCGGCGCGGTGAGGCCCAGATGGCGACCGTCCGACGAGCCCGCCACCCCGCGCACGACCGCGTAGATGCGGTCGCCGTCGCGCTCGGCGTCGGCGAGGCGCTTCAGGACGAGGCAGCCGACGCCCTCGGCCAGGGTCATGCCGTCGGCCGACGTGTCGAACGAGCGGCATCGCCCACTGCGGGACAGCGCCTGGGCGGCGCTGAAGCTCACGTAGTCCTGGGGGCCGTTGTGCAGGTCGACGGCGCCGAGCAGGACGATCTCGCTCGACCGGGAGGTCAGCTCGTTGCAGGCGATGTCGAGCGCGACGAGCACCGACGCGCAGGCCGAATCGACGGTCAGGTTCTTGCCGCCGAGGTCGAGCCGGTTGGCGATGCGGCCGGCGATGACCGAGGTGAGGACGCCGGGGAGGCCGTCCTCGGTCAGTTCGGGCAGGAACGCGTCGAGCTCGGGTGGGAGGTCCGCGTGTGGGATGCCGTGGGTGCGCAGCAGGAGGCGGAGCAGGAACCCGGCCGGCAGGTCGGACGCGCCGCCGGACCCCGTGGCGACCACGACGGACGTGCGCTCGCGGTCGAAGTCGCCGTCGTGGTAGCCCGCGTCGTCGAGGGCGTCGGTCGCGGCCTTCAGGGCCATGAGCTGGGCGGGATCGATGCTGGCGAGGCTGGCGGGCGGGATTCCCCACCGCAGCGCGTCGAAACCGACGTCCGGCACGAAGCCGCCCCACTTGGACACCGACAGCGGCTCGCTGCCGGCCCGGTCGGACGGCTCGGGACCCGGGTCGTAGTGGGCGGCGTGGACCCACCGCGACTCGGGCACCTCGGTCACGGAGTCGACCCCGTCGAGGATGTTGGACCAGAACGTCTCGACGTCGGGTGCGCCCGGCATCACACACGCCATCCCCACGATGGCGATGTCGCGCTCGCGGCGGGGAGCGACAGCCGCATCCTCGGCGTTGGTCATCGGCATCGGTGGCGGCCCCCAGAGCTTCCGCGTGCCGCGCTCGTCGGCAGACGGCGCCGTGCGGGGGCCAGTATGCCCGACCGTTCGCCGCAGGTGTCAAGAGATGGCCCCGACTTCATCCTCCACGTCAACAGTGCGCGTCGGCACGCCGGGTGTTGTCAACAACCGGGAAGCGGCTCTAGTGTTCGTCTCGCCGTGCCGCTCCCCGCACGCCGCGCCCGAGCGGCGGCGGTCGGGCGGCAGTCCACAGCCAGCAGGGGGAAAGCCAATGAGCACGGCCGCCACGCGCACCGACCCGTTGTACGAGTCGGTGCGCGCCACCGTCGAGACCGCCATTCGCGACGTCGTCGGCGAGTGGTACTACGAGGAGTGCCAGGTCGGTCTCGACTCGACGTTCGCCGAGGACATCCAGCTCGAGAGCATGGAGGTGATGGAGATCGCCGAGCGCCTGATCGAGCACTACGACGGCAAGGTCGACTTCGTGGCCTGGTTCGCCGAGCTCGAGCTCGACGACCTGATCGACCTCACGGTCGGTCGCATCGTCGACTTCATCGTCGAGACGCTCGAGGCCGGGGGCCACACCGACGGCGGGCTGCCGACGAGCGAGACCGTCGGTGGTTGACCGCCCCTCGGCGAACGACGGGCGGTAGCCGTGGCCACCGTGCGCGCCAACGGCGTCGAGCTGCGGGTGAACCGCTACCGCGTGGGCCCCGACGGCGAGCGGCCGGTCATCGTGTTCGTCCACGGTCTCGGGATCGTCGACCACTCGGGCCTCAGCTTCACGCTGGGCATGCCGCTCGCGCCCGACGCCGACGCGATCCTCTACGCGCTGCGGGGCCACGGTCACTCCGAGGTCGTGCCCTCCGGGTACCGCGTCCTCGACCACACGGCCGACCTGCTCGCCCTTCTCGACGCGCTCGACGTCGACGTCCCGGTCCACCTGGTCGGGTGCAGCTACGGCGGCGCGGTGGCGATCGCCACCGCGGTGCGTCACCCGACGCGGGTGGCATCGCTTTTCCTGATCGATCCGGTGGTCCCGGTGCCCGGCTGGCCGCAGCGCATCCTGCCGATGCTCGACGCGGCGGCCGCCCAGCTCAGCGGCGACTACACGATCGAGGACGTGATGGAGGCCCTGGGTGGGGTCTCCCGGCGCAAGGCCGCGGCCGTCGCCGAGCGCGCCGTGCGCCTGCTGCTCCACACGACCGTCCTCGACGACGTGCGCGCCGAGCCGGCGCTCGGCGACGACGAGCTCGCCCGCATCGCCTGCCCGGTGCTCGCCGTGTACGGCGACCAGTCGGAGATGTTTCCCCTGGCCGAGGAGCTGGTGGCCCGCGTGCCCACCGCCCGGATCCACGTCGTCCCGGGGGCCGACCACCTGTCGGTCTTCGGCCACACGCGCGAGCTGGGCGATCAGATCCGGGGATTCGTGGGGCTGCCCGCCGTCGAGCGCAGCGGTCTCGTGGCCGGCTCGACGGGCGCGGGCTGAGCGGTCCGCCGTGGGTCGCTTCCTCGTCGTCGTTCCTCCGTTGGAGGGCCACACCAACCCGACCGTGTCGCTCGGCCGGGCCCTCAGCGACCGAGGCCACGCGGTGGCGTGGACGGGTCACCCTGAGGTCGTGCCCGCTCTCCTGCCGGCGGGGTCGGAGTTCCTCCCGGTGGCCGACCGTGCCCCGGAGGTGGTCGTGACGGCGACGGCTGCCCGCAACCTGTCCCCGGTCGGCGGTGCGGTGGGGTTCCGGGCGCTGTGGGAGGAGTTCGTCCTGCCGATCGCCCGCCAGATGGTCCCCGGCACCCGGGCGGCCGTCGACCGGTTCGCGCCCGACGTCCTCGTGGTCGATCAGCACGCCCTCGCCGGCGCGGCTGTCGCACTCGAGCGGGGTCTGCCCTGGGCGACATCGGCCACCAGCTCGGCCGATCTCGTCGACCCGCTCGCCGGCCTGCCCAAGGTCCAGCGGTGGCTGCACGACCAGATGCGCGCCCTGCTCACCGACGCCGGCGTGGCTCCGGACGCCGCGGCCGGCATCGACCCCCGGTTCTCGCCCCACCTGCTCCTCGCCTTCACGAGCTCGGCTCTCGTCGGCGACGACGCCGGGTTCCCCGACCACTGGGCGCTCGTCGGGCCCGCCCTCGGTGGCCGGGTGGACACCACGCCGTTTCCCTGGGAATGGCTCGACGGCAACGCGTCGGCGTCGCCGAGCAGTCCGGTCGTGCTCGTCTCGCTCGGCACCGTGAACTGGCGGGCCGGCGGTCGCTTCTTCGCGGTCGCTGCCGAGGCGCTGGGCGGCCTGGACGTGCGGGCCGTCGTCGTCGCGCCGCCCGACCTGGTGCCCGACCCGCCGCCGAACGTCCTCGTCCTGCCCCGGGTCCCGCAGCTCGCGTTGCTCGACCGCGTCGACCTCGTCGTCGGTCACGGGGGCCACAACACCGTGTGCGAGGCGCTGGCCGCGGGCGTGCCCCTCGTGCTCGCGCCCCTGCGCGACGACCAGCCCTTCGTCGCCGACCAGGTGGTGCGGGCGGGCGCAGGCGAACGCGTCAAGTTCGGGCGGATCACCGCGCCCGCGCTGGGCCAGGTGGTCGCCCGCGTGCTCGACGACCCCCGGTACCGCGCCGCGGCCGCCGGGCTGCGGGCCTCGTTCAGGAGCGCGGGAGGCGCCGATGCGGCGGCCGACCGGCTCGAGGCGCTCCTGCGCGCCACCACACACCACCGGAGGGTGCCATGACGGTCGTCAACTTCCCGTACATCGACGCCGAGATCGAGCAGATGGCCGAGGGGACGACGCCGCCCGAGCACCTCCGGCACTTCCACTGGGGCCTCTTCGACGACCCCGCCGAGGTCGACGACTCGACCGAGCGCTACGTCGTCGCGGCGACCGCGCTGACCGAACGCATCCTCACCGCAGCCGGTGTGGGGGACGGCCGGCGCATCCTCGACGTCGGCTGCGGCTTCGGGGGCACGCTCGATCACATCCGCTCCCTCCACGACGGTTGCCGGCTGACGGGCATCAACATCGACCTCCGCCAGCTCCGGTGGGGCCGCCGGTTGCTGACCGATGGGGGCGCTGCGTCGCCGATCGCGTTCGTCACCGGCGACGGGTGCCGCCTGCCGGTGGCGGCGGCATCGGTCGACCACGTCCTGGCCGTCGAGTGCGTCTTCCACTTCCCGAGCCGGAAGGCGTTCTTCCGTGAGGCCGCGCGTGTGCTGCCGCCGGGCGGCACGCTGGCGCTGTCCGACTTCGTGCTGGCCCCCGGCGCCCTCTCGTCGGTCACCAGCAACGTCACGTCGCTCGGGCTGGGCGACTGGTTCGGCCGCTCCGCGGCGCCGCTGACGTCGGAGGGCTACCTGCGCCTGGGGCGGGCGTGCGGGTTCGAGCTGCTGGTCGACGAGGACGTCACGGCGCGCACGCTGCCCACCTATCCGGCGCTGCGTCGGCTGTACCGCGAGGCGGGCAACCCCGACGGCGTCGCGACGATCGACGCAGTCGAGGAGCTCGCCGTGGCGGGCGGGTGGCAGTACCACGTGGTCGCGTTCCGGCGGCGGGAGGGGCGGCGCTGATGCCCGAGGTCGAGTTCTCCTACGTCGATTCCGCACTCGCCCACATGGAAGAGGGCGGACCGCCGCCGTTCTGGCGGCACTTCCACTGGGGCCTGTTCGCCGACCCGTCGGTCGCCGACGACAGCCCCGAGCGGTACTTCGCCGCGGCCGAGGCCATGACCGACCGCATCATCGAGGTCGGCGAGGTGGCCGGGGGGCGTCGCATCCTCGACGTGGGCTGCGGCTTCGGTGGCACGCTCGATCACCTCCGCTCCCGGTTCGACGGCTGCCGGCTGGCCGGCATCAACATCGACGTCCGCCAGCTCCGATGGGCCCGGCGCCTGCTGGCCGACTCACCGGCGGCGTCGGGGTCCGACCCGGTGGCGTTCGTGACCGCGGACGGCTGTCGCCTGCCGGTCGCGAGCGGCAGCCTCGACCACGTGCTCGCGGTCGAGTGCGTCTTCCACTTCCCCAGCCGGCGTCGGTTCTTCCGCGAGGCGGCCCGCGTGCTGCGTCCCGGCGGCACGGTGGCGTTGTCCGACTTCCTGATGGCGCCGGGCGCGCTGTCCCGGGTCGCCGCGACGATGGCGGGCGGTGGGGGAGCGGACGAGGCCTGGTACGGCTATGTCGCCAAGCCTCTGACCGCGGTGGGCTACGAGCGCCTGGCCCGCAGCGCCGGCTTCGACGTGCTGGTCGACGACGACGTCACGGCCGCGACGCTGCCCACCTACCCCGCGTTGCGACGCCTGGGCGAGGGTTCCGGCGCAGCCGACGGCCTCGACACCACGGAGGGGGTCGAGGCGCTGGCGGTCGCGGGCGACCTCCAATACCACGTGCTGGCGTTCCGCAGACGAGCCGACTGACCGCCTGTCGTCCGATCTCGCGGAGGAACCGCGGAGGAACCGTCGCGAGCGGCCCTCGGCGAACCCTTCACTGGACCCAGCTCTCGCTGCGCCGCCAGAGCTCGGCGGCGAGTTCGTCGGTGACCACCGGGCTGGCCTCGGCCGGCGTGGTCCGGTCGATGTAGCCACCGCTGCGGCCGAGCACGCCCCGGGAAGCGGTGGCGGCGTGCACCGAGGCGGCGGCACCCTCCGCGGTCGACCCCATGAAGCGGACGGCCAGCGGACGGAGCGGCCAGGGGATCGGCCGCCAGATGTCCGACGCGATCATCCCCGGGTGCACGGCGTAGGCCTCGACTGCGGGGGCCCGGCGGGCGAGCTCACGGGTGAACAGGACGTTGCACAGCTTGGACGTCTGGTACTCCACGAGCCCGGTCCGCGAGGCGGTGGGCCGGCGCAGGGCGTCGACGTCGAGCCGCTTCGCGCCGAAGTGGGCCTTGCTCGCCACCGTGACGACCCGCTCGGGGCCGAGCTCGCCCAGGCCGTCGAGCAGGAGCGAGGTGAAGAGGAAGGGCCCGAGGTGGTTCACCCCGAAGGTGAGCTCGAAGCCCTGTTCGGTGACTCCCCGGACACCCGCCACGCCCGCGTTGTTCACCAGCACGTGCACGGGCACCCCCAGGGCGACGACGTGCTTGGCGGCGGCACGGACCGATTCGAGGTCGGCGAGGTCGACGACGACGGGCTCGGCGGTGCCGTCACCCGGTAGGGCGACGACCTCGTCGACCAGGGCGTCGGCGCGCGCGGCCGACCGGCAGGCCAGCAGGACGTGAGCACCCCGCGCCGCCAGAGCGAGGGTCGTGTCCCGGCCGATACCCGACGTCGCTCCCGTGACGATCACGGTGCGACCGGCGAGGTCGCGAGCGGGTTCGGTGGTCATGCGGGTGCTCCTCGACATGTGGACTCACGGCCGTTCCGAGAGACGGGCAGATAGCCGCTGCCCAGGATCGACCAGCCGGCACGCGTCGGCAAGATGAGCAGATACCGGCGCACCCGTCAACAACACTGGCGATCCAGCCGAGTGTAGGCAATAATCGTGCCCATCGTCTGGGGGCGTGCCGGGGTTCTGGGGCTCCCACGCGTCGATCGAGCGAGGGAGCTGCCCGATGCCGTCCGAGCACCGATCCGTCCGCCACGCCGCCCTCGGGGCGGCCCGCGCGGGCCTCTTGGCGCTGGCGGCGGCCCACGTCGCCGAGGCTGTCGTCCTCCGCCGGCGGCGCCGCCAGGTGACGGTCTTGCCCGTGGGCAGTGCCGACCAGCCCGATGTCGCGGGCAAGGTGGACATCACCGCGGTGATCGGCAGCCGGGTCGACGCCGCGACGGCCGCGGCCGCCCGACGCGAGATGGACGCCTCGGGTGCCCAGGTCCTCGACCTGGTGCCGGGCGACCTGCCCGCTCACCGGGCGCTGCGGGTCCTCCGGCGGGTCGAGGCCGACAAGCTCGGCACCGACGTGTACCACGCGCCCGGCGGTGCCCACGAGGCGCTCGCGGTCGATCCGACGGTGAGCGACCGCCTGGGCGGCGTCGCACCGAGTCATGACGATCGGGGCGATCTCGTGCGGGCCACCCTTCGGGCACAGCGCTACGCCCCGAAGGCTTGCCGGGTGCGGGTGGCACCGGGCCTGGCGGCTGCGCCGTCCGGGGGGCGGGACCGCTGGCGAGAGCTCGAGGAGCTCACCGCCTACGCCCAGCCCTACGGGGCATTGACCCCGATCCTTCTCGCGGCCGAGACGATGCACCTCGCCGCGCTGACCGTCGGGTTTCTCGTGTCGCCCGGTGCAGCGCTCGCCGCCCTCGCGACCTGGAGCGCCCAGCCCGCGGTCGTGTTCGGTGGCGGCGGCGGTCCCGCGGGCGCGGACGGCGCGGCATGGCGACCGCCGTCGATCACCGGCGCCGTGGCCACGCGGCTCCCGCGGGCGTGGGTCGACAACGTGCGCACCGTCGCGGCCGGCTGGAGCGAGACGCGGGCCCGCCGGGCCGAGCGACGAGCGACGCCGATCCCCGCACCGCCGGCCGACCCCCTCTTCGAGCCCCGCCGCACCACCTGCTACTGGTGCGGCTCCGACGACCTGGCCGGGAGGCTGATCGTCAGCGACCTCCTGCAGCACAAGCCGGGCACGTTCCACCTGAACGAGTGCCGAGCCTGCGGGCACGTGTTCCAGAACCCGGCCCTCACCGTGGCGGGCCTCGATCACTACTACGAGCACGCCTACGACGGCCTCGGCGAGGAGCTGGCCGAGGTGAGCTTCGGCGCGCTCGGCCCGATCTACGCGAAGCGCGTCGAGGCCCTGGCCCGCCACGCGGAGCCCCGCGCCTGGCTCGACGTGGGCACCGGGCACGCCCACTTCCTGCTCGCGGCCCGCGAGCGGTGGCCCGACGCCACCTTCGACGCCCTCGACATGAGCGACTCGGTCACCGAGGCGGCACGCCGGGGGCGGGTGGACACCGCGTACCGCGGCATGTTCCCGGACCTGGCGGGCAGTCTGCCCCGGTCCTACGACGTCGTGAGCATGCACCACTACCTCGAGCACACCCGCGACCCGAAGCGCGAGCTGGCCGCGGCCGCGCAGGTGGTCGAACCCGGTGGCCACCTCATGATCGAGGTGCCAGACGCCGAGGCACCGTGGGCCCGACGCCTCGGTCGCTACTGGTGGCAGTGGGGGCAACCGCAGCACCAGCACTTCATGACCTGCGACAACCTGCTGGCCGAGCTCGATCGCGTCGGGTTCGAGGTCGTGTCGGTCGAGCGTGGCCCGGCGACGATGGGCGGCGAGTTGTTCAACTCGATCGGTCTGGTCCTGCAGCATCTGGCGCGCAGCCCCCACCTGCCCTGGCTGCCCGTGCCCTCGCTGGCCCATCGGGCCGGACGGGTGGCTCTGTACGGGGCGGCGGTGCCGGCCATGGTGGTCGCGAAGATCGCGGACGAGATCAAGGACGCCCGGCTCGGCCCCGACGACATCGGCAACGCCTACCGCGTCGTCGCCCGCAGGACGTGAGAGAGCGAGGCGAGCGAACCATGGCCACAGTGCGTCACCCGGTCCGACGAGCCGATCGCTGCCTGCGCGCGGCCCGAAGGGTGGCCCGATGAGCGGGTTGGGCGTCCACCTGCCCTACGTCGACTCTGCGATCTCCCACATGGAGGACGGGGGACCGACCGCCTTCTGGCACCACCTCCACTGGGGCCTGTACGCCGATCCCGCCAGCGCCGACGACTCTCCCGAGGGCTACGTCACCGCGGCCGAGGCGCTGACCGAGCACATCGTGACCTCGGCCGGCGTGACCGACGGGAGCCGCGTGCTCGACGTGGGGTGCGGGTTCGGCGGCACGATCGGCCACGTCCGCCGACGCAACGCGGGGTGCTGGCTGGCAGGGCTCAACATCGACGTCCGCCAGCTCGCCTGGGCCCGCCGGCTGCTCGCACCCGACGAGACGCCGCTGGTCGCCGCTGACGGATGCACGCTCCCGGTGGGCGACGGCTCCCTCGACCACGTGCTGGCGGTCGAGTGCATCTTCCACTTTCCCAGTCGCAAGGCGTTCTTCCGCGAGGCCGCACGCGTGCTCGCACCCGGCGGGACGCTGGCACTGTCCGACTTCCTCATCGCACCGGGAGGCATGGCCACGTTCCTGGCCAAGGCCGACGAGCTGGGCCCGGGCGACTGGTACGGCCACTCGGCACCCCCGCTGACCTCCGCCGGCTACGAGCGCCTCGCCCGCGGAGCAGGCTTCGACGTCCTGCTCGACGACGACGTCACCGCGGGCACCCTGCCCACGTATCCGGCCCGGCGCCGCCTGTACCGGGAGGCCGGCGCCGGCGAGGGCGTGACGACCCTCGACCGGGTCGAGAGGCTGGCGACCGAGGGGGCGTGGCAGTACCACGTGCTGGCCTTCCGCAAGCGGACATGAGTCGCTACCTGTTCGTGGTCCCGCCGATGGTGGGCCACGTGAACCCGTCGATCGCCGTCGGGCGCGAGCTGCTCGCCCGGGGCCACGACGTGGCGTGGGCGGGGCCGTCCGAGGTGGTGGCCGACGTGCTGCCCGACGACGTGACGTTCATCCCGGTGCCGCTGTCCGACGCGGTGCGCGACCACATCGACGCCCGCGCCGACGACCTGCGCGGCGCCGCCGCGCTCAAGCACCTCGTCGGCGATTTTCTCGTCCCTCTGGCCGAGTGCATGGTGCCGGGTGTGCGGGCCGCCGTCGACGGGTTCGCGCCCGATGCGCTGGTCGTCGACCAGCAGGCCCTGGCCGGCACCGCCGTGGCCCTGGCCGACGGTCTCCCGTGGGCGACGTCCGCCACGACCTCGGCGCTGCTCGTCGACCCGATGGACATGATCCCGAAGGTGAAGGAGTGGGCGGACGGGCTGCAGCGGGACGTACTGCGCGGCGCCGGTGTCGACGACGCCACAGCGGCCGCCGTGGACCTGCGCTTCTCGCCCCGGTTGGTGCTCGTCTTCTCGACCCCGGAGTTCGTCGGTCACGACGACTTCCCCGACCACTTCGCCTTCGTCGGGCCCTCCGTCGGCGACCGGCCCGATCCGACCCCGTTCCCCTGGGACTGGTTCGATCACGAGGGCCCGAACGTCCTCGTCTCGCTGGGCACGCTCAACTGGCACAACGGCGGACGGTTCTTCGCCGCCGCGGCCGAGGCGCTGGCGGGAACCGACGCCCGGGGGGTGATCATCGCCCCACCGGACCTGGTCCCGGACCCGCCGGCCAACGTCCTCGTCTCTCCTCGCGTACCGCAGCTCGCGCTCATGCCCCGGCTCGACGCGGTGGTCAGCCACGGCGGGCACAACACGGTGTGCGAGGCGCTCGCCCACGGCGTACCGCTCGTCGTAGCGCCGATCCGGGACGACCAGCCGACGATCGCGGGTCAGGTCGAAGCGGCCGGCGCGGGGGTGCGGGTGATGTTCCGTCGGGTCACCGCCGGGGGCTTGCGCGCCGCGATCGGCGCCGCGCTGACCGCCCCGTCGCTCCGGGCCGGCGCCGAGCGTGTCCGCCGGTCGTTCGCGACCGCCGGGGGAGCCTCCGGCGCGGCCGATCGCCTGGAACGCCTGCCGGTGGCCGTCGGGGGTTGATCCGAGCTGCGTCGGCCAGTCGGCGCGCTCAGGCGGGTCGCCGGGCGATCAGTCGGCCAACCGCCAGAACTCCCGGGCCAGCTCGTCGAGCGCCGCGTCCGCTCGGGCGATGTGCGCAGCGGTGTCCCACGGCCCGTCGGGTCCCTGCGTCCGGCAGCGCACGATGCCCGCGGCCACCCGACACAGGTGGAAGGCCTGGTGGTAGCGCAGGCGGGCGTCGTCGAGCTGTCGCACCGCGACGTCCCGGTACGCCGAGAGGTACGCGCCCGCCAACGAGTCGCGGACCATCTTGAGCATGCGCCGCTGCACCGCGCTGTCGACGTAGAGGGCGGCCGTCCAGAACCCGGTCAGCGTGGCGGCGACGTCGTGCTCCGGATCGGCCAGGCCGGCCCCCGTCCAGTTGACGACGACGGCGAGGTCGCCGTCGAGGTACACGTGGGCGGGGGTCAGATCGCCGTGGCCCACCGCGGGCTCATTCGGCACCGGTGCGTTGGCGATGAGCCACGCGACCTGGCGGTCGACGCCGGGCTCATCCGGGTGAGGGCCGGCGGGTGGCGATGCTGGCCCCACGCCGGTCACGCCCGCGGACCCCGCGGGGGCGCCGCGGCCGTGCAGCGCCGAGGGGTCGGGGGACGCTGGGCGATCGTCGGGAGAGCCGGCCACCGGGAGGGCGTGGAGGGCGGCGTGCAGACGGCCGAAGTCGGCCAGGAGGCGCGGCAGCGACGCCATGTCGGTGATCATCCGTTCGGCCAGGTTGGTGCCGGTGGGCTCGCGGAACACGAGCACACCGTCGCCGTCGCCGTCGCTCACGACATCGGGGGCCGGGAAGCCCCCCGACCGCACCTCGTCGATCCACGCGGCCTCACGGCCCAGCACGGGCGGAGGCGACGCCCGGCAGATGAACGAACGCGCCCACGCCGGGTCGTCGGTGGCCAGCCGTACCCGATAGGCGTGGGGTCCGCAACCGGCGAGCACCGGCTCCGGCGACGCCGCCAGGTCCGGACGGTGGCCCAGGGCGGCCTCGGCGGCGGTGCGGACGGCGTCGCCGACCCGAGCGAGCTCGGGATCGAGCGGGTGGCCGACGCGGTCGAGGTCGACCCCGTCGCCGTGGAGGCCCTCCCGGACCGGTGGGCCCAGGGCGGTCGCGCGCCGGTCGGATCGCCGGACTCGGGCCATGACAGCTCCCCCTGCTTCACCCGTTGTTGACCTGATGACACTAGTCTCGGCCGCTAGTGACCGAGCCGTCGATCGTGGGGGCAGGCGTCGCGGGAACGGTGGTGCGCCGTGCCGGGTACTGGATGTTGCGCGGGGGCTGGTCCGCGTCGGAGCGTGACCGCGTGGCGGCCGAGCATCTCGGCGGCGGCGAGCGGTCGGCGCTCGAACGCCTGACCGCCAGGGCCCGCGACGACCGGGTGCGAGGGCGGGTGGCCGCGAAGGTCGCCGTGTGCGCCTGGCTGGCCGAGCGCGGTATCGACGGCATCGACGTCCGGGACGTCACCGTGGGCAACGACGCCACAGGTCGCCCGCGGGTGCGGATCCGACGCGGCGGACGCGTGGTCGGGGCTCCGGCCGTGTCGGTCGCCCACCGGAGCGACGTCGCGGTGGCGGTCGCCGTTGGCCCTGGTGAGGCGGCTGGCATCGATGTCGAGCGGGTCGAGCGGCGCGGGTCGGTGTTCTCCCGGCTGGCGTTGACCACGGCTGAGCTGGGTCTCGGCGATGCCGCCGCGATCGACCGCGAGACGTGGGTGACTCGGGCCTGGACGATCAAGGAGGCGGTGGCCAAGGCGGCCGGTACCGGCCTGCAGGGACGCCCCAAGGACTTCGTGGTGCGGGAGGTCGACGGCGACTGGGCGTTGGCGCGAGGGCCTGACTCGGCCCGCGGTCTCTGGGTGCGCAGCAGCCGTGAGGGCGACCTCGTCGTCAGCGTCGTGATGACGCGGCGTGCCCCATCCGGCGAACCGTTCCGGGACGCGTAGCGGCGGTGGGAGTCGAGGTCCTGGGTTCCCCGTTTCCCACCGCCGGCGAGCGTCACTATAAACCGAGGCCCGGCGCTGGGCCAATCTTATTGACGCTAAGGGTCGATTATTCACCCGCTGAGTCAGCCTGGCACCGCGCTGCGCGCTGCGCCCACGTCGAAGCCGGTGGCCAGCTGGTCGAAAGTGTCGCCGATGACCGCGTTGATCGGTGCGGCGCGACCGGTCTCGTTCCAGATCCCGACCGCGATCCGCAGGGCCGCGATCGCGGCCGCGACCACGAGGCTGGGGAACGGGTCGCGGTCGACATCGTGCCCTGTCCGCCGGGCGATCTCCTCGGCCAGCTGGCGCTCGACCTCCGAGAAGCGGGCGGCTCGCCTGATGGCGAGCGCCGGGTGCTCCTGGGCCAGTTCGTAGCGGGCCATCTGCTCGTCGGCCGTCGACTCCAGCCGGGACGCCGCGGCCAGGGCCATGCCCCGCAGGGCGTCGAGGGGGCTCTCGTCCGCAGGCCTGTCGAGTAGGTCGTTCAGCATGTCGGGCGGATCGGACGGGGAGATGCCGAGGATGGCGTCGTCCTTGGTGGAGAAGTAGTTGAAGAACGTCCGCGGCGACACGCCGGCGGCCTCGGCGATGGCCTCGACGGTCACGCCATCGGGGCCGAGCTCCCGTGCCAGGCGCACCGCTGCGGACGACAGTGCCCGCCGCGTCTCGGCCTTCTTCCGCTCCCGCAGACCCACACTCACGTCGTCAGCCCCCTGTCGCCACCGATGCCTCGCCCCAGTCCACCAGGTCTGCGGGGTCGTCCGTGACAACCGTCGGCGATCCGCTGCCGTCGGTGCTGCCGTTGCCGCCCGGGGCCGATGGTGCGGGCACGGGAGCAGCCGCGGCCGGGGACGCCGAGCCGGGCTCGTCCGCGGGGGAGGGCGCGGGCGCCGGCGCCTTGATCGACCGCAGGGGAATCTCCTTGAGCAACCACGTCAGGAGGAATCCGACCACGAACAACGGCACGGCGTAGCGGAAGACCATCGTGATCGCATCGGCGAACGCGCCGGCCATCTGCGCCGCCTCGGCGGGGGCGAGTCCACCGAGCTCCTCGGGCGTCATGCCGGTCGGTGCGGCGCCGCCGAGCAGGTCCGTCAGCCGGGTGTTGAACAGCGCGCCCGCGACAGCGACGCCGATCGACCCGCCGACGGCCCGGAAGAACGTGACCGTCGACGTGGCCACACCGAGATCCGCGATGGGCGCCTCGTTCTGGGTGGCGAGCACGATGATCTGCATCACCATCCCGATGCCGGCGCCGAGCACGACCATGTAGACCCCGGATTCCCAGCGGCTCGAGTCCGTGCCGAGGGTGGAGAGCAGGAACATGCCGACGCTGGCGACCGCCATGCCGACGATCGGGAAGTGCCGGTACCGGCCGGTGCGCGTGATGATCCGCCCAGCGGTGATCGACGACACCAGCAGACCACCCATCATGGGCACGAGCAGGAGCCCGGAGTTGCTGGCGGAGGCGCCGTTGGCGACCTGGAGGAACGTCGGCAGGTACGTGATGGAGCCGAACAGGCCGACGCCGATGACGAAGCTGACGCCGGCGGCGATGAGGAACGTGCGGATGCGGAACAGCCGCAGCGGGATGGCGGGTTCGTCGACCCGGCGCTCGACCGCCACGAAGGCGAGGCCGAGGACGACCGCCGCCACCCCGAGGCCGATGATCACGGGCGATCCCCACGCGTACTCCGAGCCACCCCAGGTGGTGAAGAGCACGAGGCAGATGATGGCGGCGGACAGCAGCGTGGTGCCCGCCCAGTCGATGCGCACCTTGCGCCTCTGCACCGCGGCGGGCAGCACGGCGCTGGTCACGAACAGGGCGAGGATGCCGAGCGGAACGTTGACGTAGAAGACCCAGCGCCACGACAGGTGGTCGGTCAGGAACCCGCCGATCAGCGGCCCCGCCACGCTGGACACACCGAAGACGGCGCCGAAGTACCCCTGGTACCGGCCGCGCTCCCGGGGGCTGACCACGTCCGCGATGAGCGCCATGGCGAGGACGATCAGGCCACCGGCGCCGATGCCCTGCACCGCTCTGAAAGCGATGAGCTGGCCCATGTTCGTGGCGAGCCCGGACAGGACGCTGCCCAGGATGAAGATCACGATCGCGGCCTGGAACAGGCGCTTGCGCCCGTAGAGGTCGCCGAGCTTGCCGAACAGCGGCGTCGAGACCGTCTCGGCCAGCAGGTAGGCGGTCACCACCCAGGAGATGTGGGTGAGGCCGCCGAGGTCCCCGACGATGGTCGGTAGGGCGGTGGCCACGATCGTCTGGTCGATCGCGGCCAGGAGCATGCCCAGCATGATCCCGGAGAAGACGATGAGGATCTGCCGGTGTGACAGAGCGGGGGCGGGGGAGGGTGGGGCGTCTGTGTGCACGTGCAGGCCTCGGGGGAGGGGGCGGTGTTGCCGGGAAGCTCAGGCAATCTAGCGAAAGATGCAGCGAGTGCAACTTTGCGCTCAATGCATCTATTCCCCCGCATGCGGGGTTCGCTCAGGACCCCACGTCCTCCCCGATCTCCCGCAAGGCCGTGGCCAGCGCGGCCCGGATCCGGCGAGCGGTCTCCGGCGCCAGGTGCGCGGTCACGCCGGTGCCGTTGGCGCCGGCGACCTCGAGCATGACCTCGACCCGCAGGTCCGCGCAGCCGTCGCAGTCGTCGACCGCAGCGACCGCCCACGCGACGCGCGCCTTGTCCTCGTCGTCATCGGGGTGGTCGTCGAAGTCGAAGTCGATCGAGCGTTTCACAGCCGCCAGTCAACCAGCCCGGCGTCCGGCGCGGCCTCGTCCGTGGGGCCCCGACCGCCTGGGCCACCGTCGCCGGAGCGCTCCGTCGCGGCATCGTCCGCCGGGAAGCGGGGGAGCAGCACCCGGAAGGTCGACCCCTCGCCGACGACGCTGTCCACCTCGACCGTGCCCCCGTGGGCGGCAGCGATCGCCGCGACGATCGACAGGCCGAGGCCCGTCCCGCCCTGGGCTCGGCTCCGAGCGGCATCGGTGCGGTAGAACCGCTCGAAGACCCGCTCGGCCTGGTCGGGCGCCAGCCCCTGCCCACGGTCGACGACCTCCAGCGAGACCAGGTCGCGCCCGTCGAGGCGGACGGGATCGAGGCGCACCGTCACGGCGGTGCCCGCGGGGGAGTAGGCACAGGCGTTGTCGAGGAGGTTGGCGATCACCTGTCGGAGACGAGGCTCGTCACCCGCCACGAGCGGGGTCGGCTCACCGTGCACGACGAGCGAGATCTCGCGGTCGGGAGCGGCCGCACGCGCCGAGGAGACCGCGGCCGTCGCCACACTCGCCAGGTCGACCGGTTCGAGCTGCAGCGGGCGTGGCTGGTCGAGCCGCGCCAGGAGCAGCAGGTCGTCGACGAGGAGGCCCATGCGCGTCGCCTCGTCCTCGATGCGCCCGAGCAGGCGCGACACCTCGTCGGGGTCGGTCACCGCTCCCTGGCGGTGCAGCTCGGCGAAACCGCGGATCGAGGTCAGGGGCGTGCGGAGCTCGTGGCTGGCGTCCGCCACGAACCGGCGCATCCGCTGCTCCGATCGCCGCGAGTGCAGCTCCGACGCGGATCGGGCGCGAAAGCTGCGCTCGACCTGTTCGAGCATGGCGTTGAGCGCCCGGCTCAGACGGCCCATCTCGGTGCGCGGGTGGTGGTCCGGGACACGGCGGGTCAGGTCGCCCCTCCCGATGGCTGCCGCTGTGACCTCGATCTCGGCGAGCGGCCGCAGGGCCGTGCGCACCATCGAGTAGCCGACGAGCGCGAGGCCCGCCAGCACGGCGAGCCCCACGAGCAGGTCGATCTGGACCAACCGCTGCACCGTGTCGTCGACGTCCTCCATGCTCACGGCGATGGTCACCGAACCGCTGCCGTCCGTGAACGGGTAGGTGACCGCCCGCCATGACCCGCTCCCGGGCTGGGCGGCGACCGTGAACGGCTTGCCGGAGCGATCGGACGCCTCCTCGATGCTCCAGCTGGGCAGCACCGGCGTCGAGTCGGCCAGCATCGAGGGCCAGACCCGGGCGGTCGTCCCGCGGGGGTCGGCCAGCACCACGTGGAACTGGCTCGGGATCACCACCTGCTGCGGACCCGACCCGACGATCTCGCCGGCGCCGCCCGCCAGCTCGCTGCCGGCCGCCGTGATCTGCTCGTCGACCCGGTCGACCAGGTAGCCCCGCAGCAGGCGCACGCCGAACGCACCGGTGAGGGTGAGCCCCAGTGCCGCGAGGACCAGCATGGCCGAGATGAGCCGCAGCCACAGCGGTGAGCGACGCCAGGCGCGGACGAGGCCCATGCCGGCGGAGGCCTCAGTCCCCGTCACGCGGGGGGCGCAGGACGTAGCCCACCGCTCGGATGGTGTGGATGAGCGGGTCGGCGCCGACGTCGAGCTTGCGCCGGAGGTAAGAGATGTACGACTCGACGATGTTGGGGTCGCCGTCGAACTCGTAGCTCCACACGTGGTCGATGATCTGGGCCTTCGACAGCACCCGACCCGCGTTGACCATCAGGTACCGCAGCAGGTTGAACTCGGTGGGGGAGAGCTGGACCTCCTTGCCCGCACGCCAGACCTGGTGGCTGTCCTCGTCGAGCTCCAGGTCGGCGACGGCCAGGCGACGCGACTCGCCGTCACCGTCCGGCTGGGTACGGCGCAGGACGGCGCGGATGCGGGCGACGACCTCCTCGAGGCTGAACGGCTTGGTGACGTAGTCGTCGCCACCCAGCGTGAGACCGGTCACCTTGTCGTCGTTGGCGTCGCGGGCCGTGAGAAACAGCACCGGGAGCCGCTCGCGCCCCTCGCGCAGGCGCCGCAGGACGACGAAGCCGTCGATGTCCGGCAACATGACATCGAGGAGGACCAGGTCGGGACGGTGGCGCTCGACCGCCCGCACGGCGTCGGCGCCGGTCATCGCGGTGGCCACCTCGAAACCCGCGAACCGCAGGCTGGTCGACAGCAGCTCGACGATGTTGGGCTCGTCGTCGACGACCAGCAAGCGGGCTTCGGGCGTGCGCCCGTTCGTCGGGGGGAGGAGGTCGCTCATGGTGCTCTGCGCGCTGACGGTACCGCCATCGGTGCTGGTCACGGAACGAGGATGCCGTCGCAACCTGAGAGCTGGCTGAACGCGACCTGGACGCGTGACCGCGGACGGAAGGTGCCTCGGGGCGTCCAGGTCGCTCCCAGGGTCCGCCCAGCCGCCGTGCAGGCACGGGGTTCATACTTTCCCGCATGACCGATCAGACGACGCAGCTCCCCCCGCCGTCGCCGCGCCCGCCGATCCCCCCTCTGCCTCCGTCCGCCCCCCAACGGCCGTCCTCGCCGGCCCCGCCACCCCCTCGGCGGGGCCGGCGGGCGATGGCGGTCCTCACCGCGGGCGGGCTGATGCTCGTGTCGGCCACCGGCGGCGCCCTCGTGGCGCTCGGTCTCGACGACGACAGCGGTTCGACGCCCGTGACCAGCAGCATCGACGCGTCCCCGATCGGTGGCGACGACACGCCGCCGAACGAGCCGCTCTCGCAGGCGGCGGCCGCGGTCCTGCCGAGCGTCGTGTCGATCGGCGTCGAATCCGGCCCGCTCAGCGGGAGCGGCTCGGGGATCGTCCTCAGCTCCGACGGGCAGATCCTCACGAACAACCACGTCGTGGCGGCGGCCGCGGAGGAGGGAACGCTCACGGTCACCTTCGCCGACGGGACGCGGGCCGAGGCCTCGATCCTCGGGCGCGACCCGGCCACCGACCTGGCCGTCATCCAGGCCGACGACGTCGACGGCCTCACCCCGGCCTCGCTGGGCAGCAGCGCCGACCTCCACGTCGGCGACACCGTGCTGGCCATCGGCAGCCCCCTCGGGCTCGACGGCTCGGTGAGCGCCGGCATCGTCAGCGCCCTCGGCCGGGCGATCAGCTTGCAGGGCGAGCCGCAGTCGCCCTTCGGCGGCGGTTCGCCGGGCGCGGGCACCACCGCGGTCATCGACGCCATCCAGACCGATGCCGCCATCAACCCTGGCAACTCCGGCGGGGCACTCATCGACGCAGACGGCGACGTGATCGGGATCAACACCGCGATCGCCTCGCTCGCCCAGGGCACGACGTCCCAGGGGGGCAACATCGGCGTCGGCTTCGCCATCCCGATCGACACGGCACGCGACATCGCCGAGCAGCTCGCCGAGGAGGGCACCGTCACCCACGCCTACCTCGGCGTCTCCATCGCCGACACCGAAACGGGCGACGGTGCCCTCGTCGGTGCGGTCGAGGACGGCCAGCCCGCGGCCGACGCCGGCCTGCGCGAGGGCGACGTGGTCACCCGCGTCGGCGACACCGCCATCGACGACGCCGCGGCACTGACCGCCGCGATCAGGTCCCACGCCCCCGGCGACCAGGTCGAGGTCACCGTCACCCGGGGCGGCGAGGACCAGACGGTCGAGGTCACCCTCGGCGAGTTGCCGACGGACTGACGCCGCGGTGCGGTGCCGAGGACACCCCGCCCTCGGGGTGCCCTCGCATCGTCATGGGGATGACCCCGATGTGTGCGCCCGGTCGCTCAGCCACCCTGTGCGGGTCGCCTGTCCCACCGGGGGCAGGCCGTCCGCCGCCACCGGAGGCCGCCCGTGCGCACCATCCCCGCAGTGCTCCTCGCCGTCACCACCGTGGTTGCCGGCGCATGCAGCTCGCCGGGTGGCGTGCTCGACACGGCGGCCACCACCACGACCCGCCCGGACCGGCCGGCGCCCCCCGGGGGCGACCGGCCGGATCCCGAGCCCGGCGGCGGCGACCCGTGCGCCGGGCCTCCGGTCTGGGCATGGACGACACAGCAACCCGACGAGGACTGCGAGCCGGCGCCCACGACCGAGCCGGAGCCGGAGCCGGAGCCGACACCCCCGCCGGAACCTCGACCAGAGCCCGAGCCGGATCTCGGCTCCGGCGACGTGCAGATCACGCTGCGCTGGACCTCCGCCGCCGACCTCGACCTGCACGTGGTCGAGCCGAGCGGCACCGAGATCGCCTACACCAACCCAGGCCCCACCGGCACGGGCGGCACCCTCGACGTCGACTCGAACATCGGCTGCGAGCTGGAGTCATCGGTCGAGAACGTCTACTGGCCCGAGGGCGACATGCCGCTCGGCAACTACCGGGTCGAGGTCCACGGCTACCAGGTCGAGGGCTGCGGCGGCGGCGACTACACGCTGACGGCGACCGTCAAGGGCCGGCCCGTCCTCGAGGAGACCGGCACCGTCCTCGAGGACGAGACCGACGAGTTCAGCTTCGTGGCGGCCTGACCCGTCGGCGGCTCAGGTCGGGAGCTGGGCGGCGGTCGTGAACGCCATGCCGAGGTGGGCCGTGTCGTTGAACCGGCGGACGACCCAACGGTCGTCGGTGACCACGAGATGGGAGATGCCGGCGTTGTCCGAGCCCACGAACGTGAAGCCCGTCGCGCCGGTCGCCAGGGCCAGCACCTGGCCGATCGCCCCACCGTGCGAGACGACGACGACCGCCTCGTCGCGGTGTCGCCCGGCGATGCGGGTGATCGCGCCCTGCACCCGCGCCGCGAACGCGTCGCCCGGCTCCGCGCCGGGGATGACGTCCCAGCGCTGCTCGGCGTACATCCGCCGGGCGATCGGGTGGCCCTCGGCGACGTGGCGGCGGAAGCTGCCGCCCTCCCACTCCCCGAGGTATACCTCGCGCAGGTCGGGCTCGACCCGGGGTTCGAGACCGAGGCGCTCGGCCAGAGGGGCCGCCGTCTGGGCGGTGCGCTGGAGCGTCGTGACGTAGATGGCGGAGATGTCCTCGTGCTCGAGGCGTTCGGCCACCCGGTAGGCCTGCTCTCGTCCCGCCGGCGCGAGCTCGGGGTCGCCGTGGCCGTCGACGAGCGGGAACGGCCGATCGTCGCGGGCAGGGGCCGACTCGCCGTGGCGGACGAGCAGCAGCTCGCAGGCCCCCGGGGGACGCTGGAAGCGGGACTGGCGGTACTCACGGACCTCGGACACGACGGTCACGCTACGCCCGGCGCACCCGAGCCGTGCACGACCCGTCCGGCCATGGTCGCGGCCGGTGGAGACGCTAGTGCTCTGTCCATGAACGTTCGGCCTGGAAGGGCGCACACGTTGTCGACAGGGCACTAGCGTCCGCCTTCGTGCACCCTGGGCGTCCGCGGCCGTGAGCGACGGCGAACTCGTCGCGGTGCTGGCCGTCGTCATGGCGGTCGGCGCGGTGGGCACCGTGGTGCCGCTGCTGCCTGGCCTGGGGCTGATCTGGCTGGCCGGCTTGGTGTATGGCATCGACCAGGGGTTCGACGCGGTCGGCGTCGCCGCCTTCGGGGTGATGACCATCGTCGCCGTCGGCGCGACCGTCGCCGGCTACGTGGTGCCCCAGCGACGCGCGTCGGTCGCCGGGGCGACCCGGTCGTCGGTGCTCCTCGGCGTCGCCGGGGCGGTGGTGGGGTTCTTCGTGGTGCCGATCGTCGGGATGGCGCTCGGCGGGGTGCTCGGCATCTACGCGGGCGAGCACCTCCGCACCCGCGACCCCTCGGCGGCGTGGCGGGCGACCAGGGCGACGATCGTCGGGTTCGGCCTCGCCGCCCTGGTGCAGTTCGTGGCCGCCCTGGGGATGATCGCGGTGTGGGTGGCCTGGGTCGTCGCCGCCTGATCAGGCCTGGGCCACGCAGAACTCGTTGCCCTCCGGGTCGCTCATCACCGTCCACTGCATGCCCCACTCGTCCTTGTCGGGTCCGCGGGTGGCCCCGAGGGCGACCAGCCGGTCGATCGCGGCCGAGCGGTCCTCGGCCACGAGGTCGACGTGCATCCGGTTCTTCGCGGTCTTCCCCTCGGGAACGCGGGCGAACATCCAGCTGGGCGCGGCGTCGGCGCCGTGATCAGCGCGCCCGATCAACGCGAACTCTCGGCTGGGGGCCGGCTCGTCGGCCAGGGGGCGATCGAGCGCGGCCGACCAGAAACGGGCGACTGCGTGGGCGTCGTCGCAGTCGATGGTGATGGCGGCGAGAGTGACGGTCATGGTGTGATCTCCTCGGGACTGTCGGTGTCGGAACTGTCGGTGTCTGGGGTGTCGGAGCTGTCGGTGTCGATTCCGGGGCTGTCGTGGGGACGGGCCGCGAGAGGCCAGTGGATCTCGGTGCGGAACCCAGCCGGATCGTCGACGTCCCCCGGGCCGATCAGGTAGGTCTCCCGCACGCGCTCGCCCGCCGACCTGTCGTTGAGCGCCACCCAGGCGCCCAGGTGGCGATAGCTGTCGGCGATCTCGTCGTAGCTGCCGGCGTGGACGAGCACGGCCACCCGGGCGGTGGCAAGCTCCCCGAGCCGCACCCGGCCGCGATCCTCGGGCAGGGCGACCGGAGCCCCGATCGGCACGAACGCGTCGACCGCCTCGGGACCGTCGTCGGCCAGCTCGGAGGCGTAGAGGGCGCCGAACGGCCCGATCGGGGCGGTCGAGCTCCGGTCGAGTGCCGCCGCCAGCTCCGCGAAGGCGGTCTCGAGGAAGGCCGCGACGTCGGTGGCCGTCACCTCACCCCGCACGGCCAAGGTGTGTGCGGCCGGCACGTCGCGCACGTGGACCGGCGTGTGCGCGGCCGGCAGCGCCACTCCGGCCTGCAGCTCGTCGACGATGCGGGACACGTCCGCGAGCCGCTCCTCCATGGCCGCGGCGTGGGCGGCGAGCACGCGGCGGGTGACCTCAGGGTCGCGGGCGTGGACCACCTCGCGCACCCGGACGAGGGGCACGTCGAGCGAGCGCAGGCGCAGGATGACGGCGGCGTCGGTGAGCTGGGTGGCGTGGTAGCGGCGATAGCCGGTGGCCGGGTCGATCCGGGTGGGCACCAGGAGGCCCGACTCGTGATGGGCCCGCAGTGCCTTCACCGAGAGCTGGCTCGCCCGCGAGAAGGTCCCGATCGTCATCAGTCCGTCGCTCACAGGGGCACACCCTGTCGTCTCCCCCGGGGGGAGGGTCAACCGCGACGTCCGTTCAGCGCGACGGGCCTCGGCCGGGATGGCGGTCCGGCCGGCGCGGGCGCCGGGTGCGGCCCGGGGCGGTCGCCTCGCGACCGGTGGTGTCGACCAGTCCCGCCAGCAGCGTGCGCACCACCGGGGCCCGCGCCAGCTCCGCCGTGTCCGCCATCGCTGCGGCCACGATGTCGGTGGTGCGGGCGTGGCTCATGAAGTCGGCGCCGAGCGCCTCGATGACCGCCGGGCCCGGCTCGATCACCACCGACGGGATGCCGGCTGCGTCGAGCCGACGCCGCTCCCCGGCGAGCTTGGCACGGGCGTGGCGGCGCACGACGTTCGACGCACCCACGCGGCCGAGGTCGCGGCCCGACATGGGCGACACGATGATCGCCAGGTCGAGCGGGGCCCGCCGGAGGATGTCGGCGTTGGTGGGCGATCGCACGCCGCCGTCGATGTAGGTGCGCCGACCGATCTGCACCGGGCGGAAGTAGCCCGGGATGGCGCACGATGCGGCCACCGCGGCCGCCAGTCGGCACGACAGATCCCGTCCCAGCACCACGCGGCGCAGGTCGTCGTGCCGCACCGCACAGATCCACAGGGTGTCGTCGGGCCACGCCGAGCCGAGCAGCTCGTCGAGCGCGCTCGCGTGCTCCACCAGGTCGAGCTGACCGTCGGGGAGGACGCTCACCAGCGCGGTGATGGGGTCGACCCGCCACGGGCGGCGTACCCAGGCCGCGAGCAGGGCTGCGCTCGGGACCCGCGGCAGCCCGACCAGGGATCGGAGCGTGACCGGCGGGAACGACGGCCGCTGGTGGAGGGCCCGCGCGACGCCCGCTGGGCTGGCGGCGGGCTGGCGCCCGACGGCGATGAGCGCCATGTCCGCGGCCGAGACGCCACGGCGGAGCAGAGCGCCCGTCACCGAGCCGGCCGAGGTGCCGGTCACGATGTCGGCCGAACGTGGGTCCCAACCCAGCTCACGTTCGAGCGCGGCCAGCGCCCCCGCGTGGTAGGCGAGGCCCGTGACCCCACCGGCGCCGAGGACGAGTCCGACCTGCATCGCGCCATCCTGCCCCGTTGGGCGGCCGGGGAGACGCGGCGGTCCCGCCCTCGGCACTCAGGTGGGCCGGACGTCCTCGTAGGTGCGGAACTCGACGGTCAGACCGTCGGGATCGTGCACGTAGATCGACTCGCCCTCGCCGCGGGCGCCGAACCGCGGGCCACGGTCCACGACCGTGAGCCCCGGGTCTGCCGCGAGGGCGTCGAGGTCGTCCCTCGTCACCACGAAGCAGATGTGGTCGAGGTGTCCGCGCCGCTCCGGCTCGTCGAGGCCGGGGATCAGGTCGATGATGGTCGCCTCGTCGACGCGCAGCGACGGAAACGGCGCGTCGCCCGACCGCCACTCGTCCACCCGCACGCCGGCCAGCCCGGCGTGATGCCCGTACCAGGCCAGCGTGCGCTCGGGATCGTCGACCACGAGGACGATGTGGTCGAGGGCGAGGACGGTGGAGATGGGGGAGGCGGCAGCCATGGCGCCATGCAAGCGCGGGGCCGCCACCTCCGTCCACGGACTTGCCCAGGCGCTGGTGGCCGGCCGTCAGGTGCGAGCGACGATCTCGCCGTGGACGACGGTGAAGACGGCGTCCACGTCCGCGGCCCAGGCCTCCCAGCCGGCGGCGATGTCGGCCAGGTCGGAGGCGGTCGCCAGGCCGTACTCCTGTGCTTGCGCGGCCAGTGACGACGACACGATGCGCTCCGCCCACGTCTCGCTCCACCACGTCCGGTCCTCGGGGGTGGAGAACGTCCAGGTGGATGTCGTGTAGGTGACGTCCCGCAGCCCGGCGGCCCGGGCCCAGCCCGGAAGGCGCCGGCCGGCGTTGGCATCGGCGCCGTTGCGGGCCGTCACCTCCTGGTAGATCGCCGCCCACCGGTCAAGCCGCTCGTCGGCGGGGGCCCAGCTCATGGCGTCGTAGTCCGCATCGCGGGCCGCGACGATGCCGCCACCGGGGCGAGTGAGGGCCGCCATCGCGGCGAGAGCGTCGACCGGGGTGCGCAGGTGCTGGAGCACCTGGTGGGCATGCACGACGTCGAACGAGCCGGGCGCCAGCCCCATGGCCCGGAAGTCTCCGACGTCGAAGCCGACCTGCGCACCGCCCGCGTCGGTCCCCAGCGACGCCACGTGGTCGCGCGCCGCGTCGACAGCCTCGGAGGCCACGTCCACGCCCAGCACCCGGCCGGGCGCCACCCGGGCGGCCAAGTCGACGGTCAGGGTGCCCGGGCCGCAGCCGATGTCGAGGAGGTCGAGCCCGGGGCGCAGGTGCGGCAACAGGTAGGCGGCCGAGTTGGTGGCCGAGCGCCACCGGTGCGAGCGGAGCACGGCCTCGTGGTGGCCGTGGGTGTAGACCTCGTCCTGGTCGGAGCCGCTCAACCGGTCGGTCCCAGCAGCGACTGGTACTCGGGATTGTCGTCGATGAACTGGGCGACGTACCAGCAGAGCGGCTCCACCGAGCCGCCCCGCGCCGCGACGTCGTCGAGCGCGCCTCGCACCAGCGCGGCGCCGAGGCCCTGGCCACGCCGGCCGGCATCGATGACGGTGTGGGGGAACACCGTGCGGCCGTCTGCGCCAGGGCGGTAGTCGGCGAAGCCGAGGACCTCGCCGTCGACCACCAACTCGTACCGGGAGCGCTCCTCGTTGCGCACCACGGCGCCGCGCGTCTCGTCCATGGTCAGCCTTCCTTCCCGAGCGTGGCCTCGAGCTCGGCGCGCAGCCGGGCCGGCGCCCGCACCATCCACGCGTCGGTGAGCAGCTCGGTCAGCTCGTCGACCTCGACGGCGTCGAACCGCACGAGGACCGTCGGGTGACCGTCGTAGTGCGGTGTCGTGAAGAACCTGTCGGGCGCGGCGGCGAGCAGCACGTCCTTCTCCTCCAGCCCGTCGACCCACACGACGAGCACGTCGCCCTCCTCGCGGATGCGGGCGAAGAGCTTGTCGCGCACCCGGAAGCCCGGCGTCCCGTAGGAGGGCTTCTCGGTGGTGGCGGGCAGCGAGAGCGCTGCCCGGCGCACGTCGTCCTCGGTGATCACGGGTCCATCATCGCCCGCCGGCGCGGCGGATGCGACTGGACGCTGGTGCGGTTCGTCGTCGTCGACGGCGACCCGATCGACCACGAGCGCGTGGTCGGGCCGCCCAACCTGCACGAGCGGCACGCGCGTGGCACGGAGGCGGAGCACCCCGTCGGTCCCCGGCGAGGTGTCCGTCGGCGCCAACGGCACCGCGATCACCACGTTCACCTTCGAGAGGGTGGGGAGCGTCGAGTTCGCCTGCCACCTGCCCGGCCACCACGAGCACGGCATGCCCGGCACGGTGGAGGTCGTGCGGGGCGTACCGTGACGGCATGATCAGCGAGGGGTCAGCGGTCGGCACGCAGCGGGGGACGGTGCTGTGGCAGCCGCCCGCGGACGTGGGCGAGCGGAGCCGCATCGGGCGCTACCTGCAGTGGCTGGCCGACGAGCGCGGCCGATCGTTCGCGAGCTACGACGAGTTGTGGTACTGGTCGGTGACCGATCTGGACGGGTTCTGGCGGTCGATCTGGGACCACTTCGACCTCGTGTCCGACGCACCGGTCGGCGATGCTCTCGCCTCTGCCGAGATGCCCGGCGCCCGCTGGTTCCCCGGCGCGCGCCTGAACTACGCCACCCACGCCCTTCGGGGAGCGTCCGAAGCCGCAGACGGGATCGCTCTGGTGGGCCTGTCGCAGTCGCGTGGGCGCGTCGAGCTGTCGGACGCCGAGCTGCGCAACCAGGTCGCCCGGTGTCGAGCGGGACTCGTGCGCCTCGGGGTGAGCCAGGGCGACCGGGTGGCGGCCTACCTGCCCAACATCCCCGAGACCGTGGTCGCCTTCCTGGCGACCGCCAGCCTGGGTGCGATCTGGTCGTCGTGCGCCCCCGAGTTCGGCACCCGCAGCGTCGTCGACAGGCTGCGCCAGATCGAGCCCGCCGTGCTGCTGGCGGTGGACGGATACCGCTACGGCGATCGGGTGATCGACCGCACCGCGGAGGTGGCCGCGATCCGCGCCGAGCTGCCGTCGCTGCGGGCGACGGTCACCGTGCCGTACCTGGCCGCCGATCCCGAGGCCGCCCGCCACAACGGCTCGGTGACGTGGAGCGAGCTGCTGGCCGAGGCGGCCGAGTACGACGTCGACGACGTCCCCTTCGACCACCCGCTCTACGTCCTCTACTCGTCGGGGACCACGGGGCTGCCCAAGCCGATCGTGCACGGGCACGGCGGCATCCTCGTCGAGCACCACAAGGTCCTCGCCCTGCACAACGACCTCGGTCCGGGCGACCGGTTCTTCTGGTTCTCGACGACCGGCTGGATGATGTGGAACTACCTCGTGTCGGGCCTGCTTGTCGGGGCGACGCCGGTGCTCTTCGACGGCGACCCCGGCCATCCCGACCTCACCGCGCTGTGGCGCATGGCGGCCGAGGAGGGTGTCACGTTCTTCGGCACGTCCGCGCCGTTCCTGCTGGCCTGCCGCAAGGCCGGTGTCGTCCCCGGTGAGCTGGCGGACCTGTCCGCCGTGCGGGGCGTCGGCTCGACCGGCGCCCCGCTGCCCGCCGAGGGCTTCGACTGGGTGTACGAAGCCGTCGGGCCCGACGTGCTGCTGTCGTCGGTGAGCGGTGGCACCGACGTGTGCAGCGCGTTCGTCGGTGGCTGCCCGCTGGTGCCTGTGCGCTCGGGCGAGATCTCCTGTCGCTACCTCGCTGCGAAGGTCGAGGCGTTCGACGAGGACGGCCGATCGCTGGTGGGGGAGCAAGGGGAGCTGGTCATCACCGCGCCGATGCCGTCGATGCCGGTGGGCTTCTGGGGCGACGACGACGGCAGCCGCTACCGCGCGGCGTACTTCGAGCGCCACCCCGGTGTGTGGACGCATGGCGACTGGATCACCCTGATGCCGGACGGCGCCTGCACGATCACCGGTCGGTCCGACGCCACGCTCAACCGGGGCGGCGTGCGCATGGGCACCGCCGAGCTGTACTCCGTGGTCGAGGCGCTGCCCGAGGTAGCAGACAGCCTGGTGGTCCACCTCGAGGAGCCCGAGGGCGGCCCGGGACGCCTGCTGCTGTTCGTGGCCCCGGCGCCGGGCGTCACCCTCGACGACGACCTCCGGGCCCGCATCGCGACCGCGCTGCGCACCGAGCTGTCGCCGCGCCACGTGCCCGACGAGATCCGGGAGGTGCCGGGCGTGCCGCGCACACTGTCCGGCAAGAAGCTCGAGGTGCCGGTGAAGCGCATCCTGTCCGGTGCCGATCCGGACGTCGCCGCCAGCCGCGGCAGCCTCGCCAACCCGGAGGTCCTCGACGCCTACTCGGCGTTCAGCCCTCGTTGAGCAGCAGAGGGGCGCGGCGGACGCCGGCGATGACGAGCGACATCGTGCGCTCGACCGGACCGGCGGGGGCAACGGTCGCGAACCGGTCGGCGAGCGCCGCCAGCACGGCGCGCAACTCGATGCGGGCGAGGGCCGCGCCGAGGCAGAAGTGCGGCCCCGTCCCGAACGCGACGTGGTGGTTGGGGGTGCGGCCGATGTCGAACCCGTCGGCGGTGGGCCCGAACTCGGCCTCGTCGCGGTTCGCCGCCAGGTAGTGCAACACCACGGGCGTGTCGGCGGGCAGGGTGACGCCGCCGATCGTCACCTCCCGCGTCGTGGTGCGCATGAAGTAGACGACGGGCGTCGTCCACCGCAGCACCTCCTCGACGGCGGAGTCGAGCAGGCCGGAGTCGCTCCGCAGGCGTGCCCACTCGTCGGGATGCTCGGCGAACGACACCAGCCCGCCCGACAGCGCGTTGCGGGTGGTCTCGTTGCCGGCCACCAGGAGCTGCACGAGGAACATCGCCAGCTCCGTGTCGTCGAGCCGGTCGCCGTCGACGTCGACGGTGGCCAACAGCGAGATCACGTCGTCCTGCGGGTCGGCACGGCGGGCCGCCGCCGTGGCCAGCAGGTAGGTCACCATCTCGCCCATCAGCTCGGCGGTCCGCTCGGGGGGCCAGTCGGTCGCCCCGGGGATGGCGGCCTCGGACCACTCGTAGAACCGGGGCCAGTCGTCCTCGGGGATGCCCAGCAGGTCGCTGATGACCCGGAGCGGGAACGGCACGGCCAGTTCGGCCACGACATCGACCGGCTCACCGCCCGGCAGGGCGGCCACCGCGGCGCGGGCCCGGTTGGTGATCGCCGCCTCGAGCGCCCGCATGACCGACGGGGCGAACGCCGGTTGCACCAGCCGGCGGTAGCGGGTGTGGGCCGGCGGGTCGGTGTGCATCATCGTCGGCGGCGAGTCGTAGCTGGCGCCGATCTCCATGAGGAGGATGCCCTTGCCCGAGCAGAACGTCGCCGGGTCGCGGGCGGCGGTCACGACGTCGGCGTGGCGCGACAGCACCCAGGCGCCGGTGGCGTCGTGGCGGGCGACGGGCGCCTCGGTCCGCAGCCGGGCCAGGGCGGGGAACGGGTCGCCGGCCAGGAAACCCTCGTCGAGCACCCGGTCGACCAGCCCGGCATCGGTCGTCATGGTGTCTTCCCCCACCTGTGTCATCCGGCGTGACCCGTGGCACGATATCTGACACAGAATCAGGTCTCAGCGCTACAGCACAGGGGAGATGGTCATGGAGATCAAGGACAGGCTCTACATCGGCGGCGAGTGGGTCGCGCCGGCCGGCACCAACACGATCGAGGTCATCAGCCCCACCACCGAAGAGGTGATCGCCCGTGTGCCCGAGGCGTCCGAGGGCGACGTCGACCGCGCGGTCGAGGCGGCCAAGGCGGCGCTCGCCGGCCCGTACCCGCAGCTCACCCCCGACGAGCGCGCCGACTACATCGTCAAGCTCTCGCAGGCCATCCAGGCGCGCAGCCAGGAGCTGGCCGAGGTGATCACCGCCGAGATGGGCTCACCCTCGAGCTGGTCGCTGATGGGCCAGGTCTTCAGCTCGACGATGGCCCTCGACGGTTGGGCCGAGCTGACCCGCACGTTCCCGTTCGAGGAGATCCGCCCGGGCGCGCTCGGCCCGGTCATGGTGCGCAAGGAGCCGGTGGGTGTGTCCGCCGGCATCATCCCCTGGAACGTCCCGCTGTTCATCGTGGCGCTCAAGCTGGGCGCGGCGCTGGCCGCAGGGTCGCCGATGATCCTGAAGCCGTCGCCCGAGACGCCGCTCGACGGCTACATCCTGGGCGAGATCCTCGACGAGATCGAGCTGCCCAAGGGCATGGTGTCGATCCTGCCCGCGGGCCGCGAGGTCGGCGAGTACATCGTGCGCCACCGCGGCGTCGACAAGGTGGGCTTCACCGGGTCGACCGCGGCGGGCCGCAAGGTCGGCGCCATCTGCGGCGAGATGCTCAAGCGCTGCACGCTGGAGCTCGGCGGCAAGTCGGCGGCGATCATCCTCGACGACGCCGACCTCGGCGCGACGATGCCGCTGCTGATGGGCACCGCCCTCATGAACAACGGCGAGGCCTGCATCGCCCAGACCCGCATCCTCGCCTCGCGCGACCGCTACGACGAGGTCGTCGACGCGCTGAGCGAGGCCGTCGCCGCCACCACGGTGGGCGATCCCACCGACCCGTCGGTGGCGGTCGGGCCGCTCGTGGCCGAGCGGCAGCGCGACCGCGTGCTGGGCTACATCGACAAGGGCCGCGCCGAGGGCGCCAAGGTCGCCGTCGGTGGTGGCCGTCCGGCCGGGCTCGACAAGGGCTGGTTCGTCGAGCCGACCCTGTTCGTCGGCGTCGACAACCAGATGACCATCGCCCAGGAGGAGATCTTCGGGCCGGTGCTCGCCGTGCTGCCCTACGACGACCCGGCCGACGCCGTGCGCATCGCGAACGACAGCGAGTTCGGGCTGTCGGGCTCGGTGTGGACCTCCGATGTCGAGGCCGGCATCGACGTGGCCCGCCAGGTGCGCACCGGCACCTACGGCATCAACCAGTTCGGCACGCTCGACATGCGCAACCCGTTCGGCGGCTTCAAGGCCTCCGGCGTGGGCCGCGAGCTGGGCCCGGAGGGCCTGTCGGCCTACCTGGAGACCAAGTCGATCGTCCTGCCCGGCGACTACACCCCGCCGGCGTAGCGCTCCACCACGGGACGCCCGGCCGAGCCCCACCCGACGGTGCGACCCGGACGGCCAGCCGGTCGGTCTGACACCGGCGGGCCACCGGTGCTCCCGGCCGGTTTGACCCGGACGGGGGGCCGGTCGGACCATGGCGGCATGCGCTCCCGCCCGCTCGCCGCCCTCGCCGCCCTCGTCTTGGCGGCACTGGCTGTGCTCGTCGCCCCGGCTGCGGCCGGGGCGACGCCGCGCCCCGCCACAGTCAGCGGCGGGGGAGCGATGATCGTCCTCCCGACTCAGCAGCCCGACGCGCCGGCGGACGACGGCACCGGGGGCAGCGCCGACCCCGATGCCGAGGCTGAGCCCGACGTGCCCTTGTCCGACGAGGGCATCATCCCGATGCCCAACTCGGGTCAGGAGCCCACCGAGGCGGGGGAGCGCGGCGGCGCGCTGCAGGTGCTGGTGTTCGTGCTGATCATCGCCGGTGTCGGGGGGATCGTGGCGATGATCGTCCGCGAGGGCCGCCGCAACCGCGCGGCGCGCTCGACCCCCTGAACCTGTCAGCCGTTGCCCATGACCACTCGTCGACCGTGACGCCTGCATCGAAGGCCGGCGGGTTGAGTCCTGCGGCCCAGGCCGCGTCCTAGCCCAGCGGGGCGTAGCGCTCGCATCCGGCGATGCCCTCGAACACGCCGTTGCGCAGGGCGGCGGTGCGGTCGAAGACGGTGCGGGACTGCTCCTCGGGCCCGGAGCTGTAGGCGAGGAAGCCCTGGATCGCCTCGTCGAGGTCGCCGCCCGAGATCACGATCGTGCTCTCGGGTTTGACGTCCTCGACGCCGGGGAACGTCGACGCCGCCCAGAGCCCCGTCAGGCAGTCGGCTTGCAGGTCGGCCTGATCGTGGTCGGCCACATCCAGCTGCGTCTGGGCGGCCACGGCCCAGATCTGGGCCAGCTCGCTCGCCACCGCGAAGTCGCCGAAGCCGTAGAGGTCGTCGGCGAGGGTGGTGCCGTCGAACACCGCGATGTTCTCGTCCTCGCACCACACCGACACGCGGCGCAGATCGTCGCCGCTCAGCGTCTGGCCCCCGCATGACACCTCGTCGCGGCTGGGGTCGACCACGACCAGCTCGTCGATCGGCTCCCAGGTGTCGCCGAGCTCGTCGATGAACCAGGTGTAGAACTCGTCGAGGTCGAGCTCGATCAGCGTGTACACGCCGTCCTCGCCGTCGAGCGGCAGGTTTCCGCCGGTGTCGAACTCGTCCGTGCTGAACTCGAACTGCGCGACGGTGCGGTCGACGTTCTCGTCGGCGTAGGTGGCGCACTGCTCGGCGCCGTTCTCGTAGCCGTCCTGGAAGGCGCTGACCCGGTCGAAGCCACTGCCGTGCGCGTACATGTCGTCGGGGCTCGAACCGGGGATGTCGCGGATGGCGAGCATGCCGGCGACCGTCTTGTCGAGGTCGACGTCACCCGGAGCGAAACCCTGTGCGTCCCCGGCGGCCACCCGTCCCGTCCACGACCCCGCGAAGCAGTCGGCCTGGAGCTCGAGATCGACCGAGCGGTCGTAGGTCACGAAGCGGTCCTGGATGGCGTGGCCGAACTCGTGGGCGATCACGATCGCCACCGTGAAGCCGCCGAAGTGCTCGTTGAGGTCTGGCATGAGCACGGCTTCGTCCCACGCGATGATGTCGTCGCCGGGGCAGTAGAAGGCGTTGTTGGCGATCTCGTCGTAGCGGGGTGGTGGCGACCCGCACGGCGGCGGGTCGCTGTCGGGCCCGTAGGGGTGGAACCCGGCCACCGGCTCGAACGGCTCGCCGTAGACCTCCGGGTAGGTCTGCTCCCAGTAGTCGGTGACGTCGGTCACGGCCCGCTGGGCGACCGCCGCGGGGTCGTCGGACGACTGCGGGGCCGACGACGGGTTGAACACCAGCCCGTCCTCCGCCTCCGAGGCGCACGCGGCCGCCACGGTGCACGCGAGGCCGAGCGCGATGACCGTTGAGAATGTGCGCTTCACCAGGGGCTCCTTCTCCGCCGTCTCCGCCGATCCCGGCGCAGCGGACGACGCTACCGCGCCCGCGGCCGGTGGCACCCCCACCCGGGAGACGTCGGGGGCGATCCCCGACGTCCCCCACCGCCGTTACCCTCGCCGTCGTGGACGAGGTCACGACGACGAGCGAGGTGCCCATCCCGGCGGGCTACCCCGCCGAGTGGGACGCCGACGTGGTGCTCTCCGACGGCAGCACCGTGCGGCTCCGGCCCATCCGGCCCGACGACGCCGACCGCATCGTCGAGTTCCACGGTCGCCAGTCGCCCGAGAGCATCTACTTCCGGTACTTCACGCCCCATCCCCGCCTGAGCGACGACGAGGTCGCACACCTCACCCACGTCGACTACGTCGACCGCATGGCGTTCGTCGCCCTGCGCGACGACGTGATGGTGGGGGTGGCCCGCTACGACCGCTGGCCGCTGCGCTCCGAAGCCGAGGTCGCCTTCTTCATCGACGACGCCCACAAGGGCCGCGGCATGGCCACGCTGATGCTCGAATACCTGGCCGCCGCCGCCCGGCAGGCTGGCATCAGTGCGTTCACAGCCACGGTCCTGCCCACGAACCAGCGGATGGTCGGCGTGTTCCGGGCCGCCGGGTTCCAGGTGCGCAGCACCTTCGAGGAGGGCGTCATCGAGGTGCACCTCGATCTCCAGCCCACCCCCGAGGCCGAGGCCGCCATCGCGGCTCGGGCGTCCCGGGCCGAGGCCCAGGCCGTGCGACGCCTGCTGTCGCCGGGGTCGGTGGCGGTGATCGGTGCGGGCCGGGACGTCAGCGGCGTCGGCCATGCGGTCTTCCGCAACCTGCTGGTCCACGAGTTCAACGGCGTCGTCTACCCCGTGAACCCGCACGCGACCCATGTCGGAGGCGTGCGGGCCGTCGCTCGCATCGGCGACATCGACGGTCCGGTCGACCTCGCCATCATCGTGGTGCCCGCGGCCGAGGTGCCCGACAGGGTCGAGGAGTGCGGCCGCAAGGGCGTACAGGCCGTCATCGTGATCTCCGCCGGGTTCGCCGAGTCGGGTCCGGAGGGTGCCGCGCTGTCCGCCGCCACGCTGCGGGCCGCTCGGCGCTTCGGGGTCCGGCTGCTCGGCCCCAACTGCCTCGGTGTCATCAACACCGACCCCGGCGTCCGGCTGCACGCCACGTTCGCGACCCCGAATCCGCGCCCGGGCCCCGTGGCGCTCCTGTCCGAGTCGGGGACGATCGGCGGCGCGCTGCTCGACCACATCGGCGACGCCGGCCTGGGAGCGTCGTCCTTCGCCGCCATCGGCAACCGGGCCGACGTGTCGGCGAACGACATGCTGCAGTACTGGGCCGACGACGACCGCACCGAACTGGTGCTGCTCTACCTCGAGTCCTTCGGCAACGCGCGCAAGTTCAGCCGCATCGCCCGGGAGATGTCCCGCACCAAGCCGATCATCGCGGTCAAGCATGGCGGGGCGGCCCGGGCGTACCCGACCGACGGCGACGACGCCGCCGACGCACTCGACGACGAGACCCTGAAGGCCCTGGTCGACCAGACCGGCATCATCCGGGTCGACACGCTCGCCCAGCAGCTCGCCGTCGCCCGCGTGCTGTCCTGCCAGCCCCTGCCCGCGGGCAGGCGGGTGGCGCTGGTCGGCAACGGCGGGGGATCGGTCGCGCTGGCCGCCGATGCGTGCATCGACGCCGGGCTGGCGCTTGCGACCCTGGACGAGGGCGTGCGGGCCGCCGTGGGCGGCGAGAGCGGCACCGGCGTCCGCCTACGGTCGAGCACCGTGGACCTCGGGTTCGAGGCCGGCCCGGACGATCTCACCGACGCGCTGGTCGCGCTGCTGGCCGACGACGGCGTGGACAGCGTGCTCGTCGTGTGCGCCCCGGCCCCCCGCCAGAGCACCGACGACCTGGTCGGCGCCATCGCCGCCGCCCGCGCCCAGTCGCCGGGCAAGACGGTCGTCGCGAGCATGTTCGGGCCGCACCCGGTGACGATCACGCCTCCGGGCACCGCCGCGGTGCCCGTCTTCGACTTCCCCGACGATGCCGCGTACGCGCTCGGGCGGGTCACCCGCTACGCCGCATGGCGGGCGTCCGAGGAAGGCACCGAGGTCACCCCGGACGGGGCCGCACCGGCCGAGGCCCGCAGGCTGGTCACCGAGTCGCTGGCCGACGGCCACGACGGTCTCCTCCCCACCGGCGACGCCGTCGGCCTTTTGCGCGCCGCGGGACTGCCGATGGTGGCCTCCCGGGTGGAGGGCGACGCCGCCGCGGCGGCGCGGGCGGCGCGCGACCTCGGGTACCCGGTCGCGGTCAAGGCGGAGAGCCGCAGCCGGCTGGCAAAGACCGAGGCCGGGGGGCTCGCCCTCGACGTGCACGACGAAGCCGAGCTACGAGCCACGCTCGACCGCATGGTGCAGGCGCTCGGCGAGGCCGCGTGGCCGGTGATCGTGCAACCGATGGCCGCCCCCGGGGTGGATCTCGCCGTCGGGATCACCGACAGCCCGATCGTCGGCCCGGTGCTCACGCTCGGCCCGGGCGGGGTCGCCACCCGGCTGGCGCCGGTGCAGGCGCACGTGCTGCCGCTGACCGACCTCGACGCCGGCCGGTTCGTCGCCGGGCTGCCCGCCGCGGGCCTGCTCGACGCCGCCGCCCGGGCTCACCTCGAGGAGCTGCTGCTCCGGGTCGGCAACCTGGTCGACGAGGTGCCCGAGATCACCGGCCTGGAGCTGAACCCGGTGATCGTGTCGCCTGCGTCCGCCGCGATCGTGGACGCGAGCGTGCGCGCCGCCCCCGTCGACCGCGACCCCCTGCCCCCGGTCCGCCGTCTCTGACATCACCCGGTTCGACCCGCCCCGCCGCGGTCGGCCACGCCTGTCGACCCTGCGGAGTGCCGAGGCCGGCCGCGCCTGCCGACCCTGCGGAGTGCCGAG